>NZ_WGDD01000017.1 GCF_015493435.1 Sulfurovum sp. | reverse complement strand
GCTTAATAAAATTCCAGACTATATATGTGGTACATTAGCAGACTATGATACACAGAAAAATGAAATATCTCATCAAAAATTCAATACAATGCTAACTAGTTTCTTTATAAATAATCCTAAGAATTTAATGTTTAAACTTGATTTTTCAAAAAAAGAATTTACAGCAAAAAAATGGTTTTTTTATGAAAATGAAACTAAGGACTAATCATGACAAAATCTCAAAAATACCTAGAAGCACTTAAAACCTTTGATGATTGGAAAATAAAGGGGACAAAATAAAGGTGACAGGCTACTTTTAATAAATCATTCGCTATACTTTTCCAACAAAAAAGGACAAATAATGCCACGTATCCCAAGAGGAGAGACCGCAGGAGGGATATACCATATTATCAATAGAGGTAATATGCGTATGCAAGTTTTTGATGATATGGAAGACTATGCGTATTTTTTGGAACTACTGGAAAAAGCAAGTAAAAGAGAAAATGTAGAGATACACGCCTACTGTCTTATGCCAAATCATTTTCATTTATTGCTTATACCAAAAGAGTCAAACAGTCTAAGTAGACTTATGCAATGGGTCATGACATCTCATGTGCGCTACTACCATAAGAAAAACAAAACTTCGGGACATATCTGGCAGGGAAGATATAAAAGCTTTATAGTGGAGAAAGAGAGCTATTATATTACGCTCATACGATATATAGAAGCCAATGCCTTAAGAGCTAAACTTGTAAGACGAGCCGAAGACTGGGACTATGGATCTTTGATGGAAAGAGAACATAAGCATAGAACGCTACTCTCTAAACCATACATGCAACTACATGATGAATGGACAGAGTATGTCAACACACCTATACGAGAAGGTGAGTTACACATTATACGAAACTCTGTAAATAGACAAGCACCATTAGGTAATGAAAAATGGCAAGTAGAAACTGCAACTAAGCATGGTTTGCTATCGACACTCAATGAGAGAGGAAGACCAAGGAAAGGTGTATAAAAGTAGTTTGTCCCCTTTTATATATGAAAGATTAAATGACTGATAGCTTTTATTTTATGCTATAATTAAATAAAAATTATGAGGATATAATGATGACTGCTCGAATGGATGGAAGCTTTATTGATTATGTTGATTTCATCGATGTAGTACAGGAAGCATTAGAAACAGCACCGAGAAAACTATTTGAAAAAATGATGCGTCTCCTCCTTAATAAGTTTCACAATCAAGAAATAGAATTACAAAAACTGGCATTAGAAATGGATGAAATGCATAGTCTGCCTGTTGATGATTTGGATGAATTTTATGATACGACATTAGATGCTATTGAGAATATCAAACTCTTTAAAAAGAAACTAGATCAGATTAAAAAGAAAGATATTCTCTTTGAAGATCTTTATATCCAAGCAGATAAACTCTATACATCTTTGGTTATCTACATGGATAGAATGGGTCAACTTGAAGTCCGTATACTCCAAGAGAACCAAAAGTCAGCATAATCTTATGGAGATTATCAAAACTTCTCAATACCTCCGTAGCAAAAAACAACTGATTAAAAAACATAGTCTTTCTAAAGCTGAAATTGAGAGTACTTTAGATCTCTTTGAGAAAGATCCTCATCATATATCTTTGCACTACAAAAAAATGACTTGTAAAAAAGATAAAGATAGATATTCAATCCGTATCCCTAGCACACAATATCGAATTTTGATGAATATTTCTACCGATACTGCATATCTGGTATGTGTATGTAGTCACGATGAATATGACAGAAGGAATAAGGGCTGTTAAATACAGAAGCTTATCCAGAGAGCAACTTCTCGTAAATATAACGTAGTATAAGTTTTACTTTGCTCGAACTCAGAAAATATACTTGTAAAAATGTAAATAGGGTCGGGTTATAACGATAACTTTATCATTTTTAATGAAGTATGTATGAATTATTGGTGGAGGTGAGGGGAATTGAACCCCTGTCCTAAAATAGCTAGAACTATGACTCTACATGCTTAGGCGGTGTTGTTTGCTCTCATTCAGTTTCGTACAACACCCAAAACTACACTGAACCAGCCAGAATTCTCACAACGGGGCATGGCTTCCCCGAAGCATAGTCATCAGATGTGATACCCAAAAATCCGAGTAAGATGACACTCCTCGGCAGGGCAGTCCTCCGCGTGAGCGGGGTTAATGACTTACGCTACTGCGTAAGCTGGACGGTAATCTGTATTGTTTGCGTTTAAGCTAAGTGGGCCGCGTAACGGAATTGCCCAGTCCGACATGCACATAGCCCCGACTACTCCAGTCGAAACCAAGTCACCCCCATGTGGCCGGATAATAACACTTTTGGGTTATTTTGTCAAGAGCGTTGTTTCTTAAGGTATATAATGCTAATATTTTCGTTATATATTTAAAGATATAAGGAAAAAGATGGAAGTTACATCACCGCTTACCTTTGAGATATCAGGTGAACCGTTTCTGTTGGAAAAGCGCATATGCCTGCTGCATGCCATCAGGGAGCATGGTTCCATCTCCAAGGCGGCCAAAGCGGTACCCATGAGTTACAAAAGTGCCTGGGAAGCGGTCGATGCAATGAATGCGCTCTCTCCCGAACCCATTGTCTACAGGGAGACAGGCGGGAAGGACGGCGGCGGTACGACTATTACGGCATACGGTATGCAGCTTTTGGCAAACTATGCACTTTTGAAAGAAGAACATAGCCGTTTTCTGGAGCGTCTGACTGAACTGACAGATATTCAGAGCGGGGCATTTAAAACCATCGGAAGGCTGGGCTTGCAGATATCGGCACGAAACCAGATACAGGCAGAGGTGACAGCTATGGAACCCGGTGACGTCAATACCAGGGTTTATTTGACATTAAAAAGCGGACAGACACTGGTTTCGGTGATCACCGAAGAAGCGGTTGAAGACCTTCGTATCAAAACAGGGCAGACCGTGACAGCCATTTGCAAGTCTTCCAATGTCAACATTCTGTCCGCAGTCGGAGATGAGCAGGGGAACCGGCTTGAAGGCAGGGTGATCCGCATAGAAAAAGACAGGTACAATGCAAAAATAACCGTAGATATAGGCGGGCACGATACCCTCGTTGCTGTAAGAAGCATTGAAGATATTGAGCCTGTGGGCGTGTGTGAAGGGTGCCGTGTCACTGTCGGTATCAGAGCAAACGATGTAATGCTGGGAAGATAAGAGAACCTTTAAAAAAATGTGTGAAGGATAGAAATGTTAAAAAAACTGCTTTTGGGAACTTTGCTGCTGAGCAGCCTGCTGTGTGCCGATACCATAACGGTCTTTGCCGCGAGTGATTTGAAATTTGCGCTTGACGGTATCAAGGAAAAGTTTCTGGCACAGCACCCGGGCGATACAATAAATATGATCTACGGATCTTCCGGAAAGGGCAGGGTACAGGTGCAAAACGGGGCCCCGTACGATCTTTACTTCTCTGCCAACATGGATTATGTGGAAAATCTGTATCAAAAGGGGGCGATCGTAACAAAACCAAAGCTCTATGCTATAGGCAGGATCGTTATCTGGAGCAAGAATGACCATTTTGATGCAAAAGAAGGCTTTGAAAATTTTAAGAAACTCTGGGTACACCAGGCAACCATTGCCAACCCTTCTCATGCACCCTATGGAGAAAAAGCAAAACAGGCGCTTGAACATGTCGGACTTTACCAAATGCTGAAACCAAAGATTGTGTTTGGCGAAAATATTTCACAGACAGCAAACTATATTAATATCAAAGCAGCGGATATCGGTATCATTGCTCTTTCTTTGGTACTTTCCCCTGCCATAGCCAAAAGTAAATACCACAGCTATTACCTGATAGATGATTCGCTGCATGAACCTCTGAGGCAGGGGTACGGTATTACAAAATATGGTTCAAAATCGAAACTGGCTAAAGCTTTTTATAATTTTATCGGAACTCCGGATGTGCAGAAGATCATGAAAAAATACGGTTTTACCGTTAAAAGATAGGCAGAAAAGAAAATGAACAGTATGACAGCAGCCATTACCCGCATCGATACGGTAGATAATCTCACTGTCGTCCGTTTTAACGTGCACAATGACAGTCTGACAATGATGAGTCTGGACCTGAACGATACTGTCCGGGTCGGAACCGTTGTCCGGCTTGCCGTCAAAGCGACGAATATAGCTATAGGGAAGAATATCAGCGGATCATTGAGTTATGCCAACCAGCTGCCGGTCAGTGTTGAGAAGACGGAGAATGGTATCTTGTTGGGTACGGTGACCTTAAAGCATTTTGATACCGTCCTGGAAGCGGTCATTACTTCGGATGCTTTGCAAAGAATGGAGCTTCATACCGGTGAAACAGTGACCGCACTCATCAAGGCGAGTGAAATATACATTCAGGAGATCCTCCATGGGTGAAATACTCCGAACTATGGACTTTACGCCTTTTGTCCTCTCTTTTAAACTTGCGGCGCTCACGTCAGTCATACTCTTTGCCGTTGCTTTGCCTCTGGCATGGTACCTCTCGCAGACACGTTCAAAAGCAAAACCGGTACTTGAAGCCGTTACGGCTCTACCCATCGTTCTGCCGCCTTCCGTACTCGGTTTCTATATGCTCTGGGCCCTTTCTGCCCATTCACCCATAGGTGCCTTTTTTGAAGATACCTTCGGCATTAAACTGGCTTTTTCTTTTACCGGGCTGGTGATAGCCAGCTGTTTTTACTCCATGCCGTTTATGGTACAGCCGCTGCAAAGCGGATTTGAATCGCTCAACCGGAATATGCTTGAAGCCAGCTACATTGCCGGGAAAAGCAGGTTTGCCACACTTTTGAAAGTGGCCCTGCCCAATATAAAACCCTCCCTGCTGACCGCGCTCATCGTGACCTTTGCGCATACGGTCGGTGAATTCGGTGTGGTACTGATGGTCGGGGGCAGCATTCCCGGTAAGACGAAAGTCGCCTCCGTAGCCATTTACGATATGGTTGAAGTGATGGATTATACTTCGGCGCATATCTACAGTGCCATCATGATCGTCATGAGTTTTCTGGTGCTTTTGGCTGTCTATATTTTCAATGCAAAACAGCATAAGAAATTTGGTCTGCAATGATACAGCTGGAGATCAGAAAAAGCCTTCATGGCAGTGCCGGAGCGATGAACCTTTCTATCGGTATTGAAATAAAAGAGCAGGATTTCGTTGCGCTGACAGGGAAAAGCGGAAGCGGGAAAACCACCTTTCTGAGGATACTCGCAGGCTTGGAGAGGGCGGAAGGGAATATTACGGTTTCAGGAGAAGTCTGGCAGGACGGAAAACATTTTCTTCCGCCGCAGCAAAGAAAGATCGGCTATGTCTTTCAGGACTATGCCCTGTTCCCCAATATGACAGTCGAAGAGAATCTGCTGTTTGCCGAAAAGGACAAAGTATTGGCTGAACGTCTGCTGGAGCTGACTGAACTGCATGATCTGAAAAAAAGGCTGCCGCACTCTTTGAGCGGCGGGCAGCAGCAGCGTGTCAGTCTCTGCCGTGCGATGATGAAGCGGCCAAAACTGCTGCTGATGGATGAACCGCTTTCTGCACTGGACCCCGATATGAGGATGAAATTGCAAAATGAGATACTGGCACTGCACAGGGAGTTCGGTACGACAACGGTCATGGTCAGCCACGATCCGAGCGAGATCTACCGTCTGGCGTCACGCGTACTGCTGCTGGAGCAGGGGCAGATCATCAATGACGGAAGCCCCAAAGAAGTACTGCTTCAGACACAGGGGTCCCAGAAATTCTCTTTTGAAGGGGAACTGCTCGATATTGCAAAGGCAGATGTGATCTATGTGGCAGTTGTCTCCATCGGGCAGCAGCTTGTGGAAGTGGTGGTCAGTTCCAGGGAAGCGGAAAAGCTGAAGATCGGGCAGAAAGTAAGGGTCAGTACGAAGGCCTTCGCTCCGATGATCGTGGGTGCATAACAGAGAATAAAATAACGCTACAGCCCCCTACACGGTAATACTGTAGATCAGCTGTGCTGCTGTGCCTGCTTTTTCATTTTTGGGCTGATAGAGATAATGATTTAATTTTTCCGGAATCGTTTCAGGTATATCCAGTGCTTCATATTCTTCTTTCGCCGACTGTTTGGCTTTAAAAAGGGCCATTTGAACGCGTGAGTAGAAATTGGCGGCACCTTCGCCCGAAGTTTCTATGCTGAGAAAATTCGCCTGCGGGTAACGGCTGGTCACGAGAGACTGTATGCCGTCACTTACCGCAGAACTCGGCATGCATCCGAAAGGTTTGATAGAAATGACAAGGTGTGCCAGGTTGTGTTTGACACTTTCGATGAGGTGTGCCACTTCGAGGTGTCCTTCTCCTCCGCTGCACTCAAGTGTATAGTACCCCCTGGCGAGTTCTGCCAGTTTTTCCATGTTGGGAATTTCGTAATCATGCAGGCCGACCGCTTTTGCATAAAGGGTAAAGTGGGTTTTTACGGCTGCTTTTCCTGCCCGGATCAGCAAGCGTTTTTTGACGTTGGCAAAATCGATGGATTTGCTATGTGCGGCTGCAAGGCCCTCGTTTTGGTTGAGCGCCTGTTCCGCTTCCCATAGACTGAGCAGCAGACGGTTTAAAATAGGCTGGGGAATACATTCTGCCCCTTCAGCTTCCAAAAATCTGTGAAGGTTGTAGTTTCCGTCTCCTTCAGTCATTGCAGCCCAAAACTCTCCCATGACCATGACTTTGGGTTTGACCTGTATACGGTCGAGTTTGACCTTTTCCAGAACGGTGCGGCACTTCCACATAGCCTGAAGCAGACTTTTATGGGAGAGGAAAGCCTGTGAAACGATCTCTTTGCACTCTGCGAGCGCACTGTCAGTAGATCCTTTTTCTACTTCATAGGGGCGCATCTTATAGCCAAGGAGATTGAGAATATCTCCAATGATGACCGACTTGACAAGCGTGACAAAGAACTTTGGATTAAAATCAATAAGCTGGTTCTCTATGGCTTCTCCCTGGAAGATCCCTTTGTCATGTTCAAAGGAGGTCAGACGGAACCCCTCAAATCCTGCGTCACGCAATGCTTTTTTGTATTCGGTGATGTACATACCGAAACGGCAGGGACCGCAGCCTCCTGCCGTGATATAGACATACTTCCTGACGATCTCTTCACTGCTCATCCCCTGTTCGTCACGCAGTTTTTGAAGATATTTGACAAGGTTGCCTACGGTGAAATAGGTAGGGTTGCATTGTCCTCTGTTCCCAAAAGCCTTCCCCGTCTGGAATGATTTGAAATCAGGATTGGGCAGGGCAATGAAGTTGATATTCATAGAGTTGAGTGCAGCCTCGACAAGTTTGTCCTGAAGAAGTGTCAGTCCGCCTGAAAGGAAAACAGTCTCCTCTCTGGGGGCATACCCGATGGGTTTGGAGGGTTCATCTCTCCATTGCGAAGGGGCTTGGTTGAGAAAAGAAAGGTCACCGTTTTTGTCAGTCATTTTGGCAGTATTGCAGGCAATGCTCATGAGAAATCCTTTTTATAGAGTAAATAGCAGAGAGAGGATGACAGAGCCGATGAATATGGCAAAATCATCTTTTTATCTGTTGAAATAGGCATCATACAGGTTCCTTCTGTTGTGTCATTTCAGGGTGTATGGCCTCTGTTGCTTCATACCGGGGCAGCTGCTTTCGATACTGCTCCAGGGTATAGGCAAAAGTCTTGACCCGTATTTTGATCGAACCGCCAGGTTTGTTTGCATCAATATCATGCAGGGTCAGGTGCGGAGTACGGGAAGCCCCCAGTATCCTGTCAATGATTGCATAGGTAGGGGCATCGTGTCCGCATTTGAAAGAACTGAGATCAAGTACCGCTATGTTGGGGTGCCGTGCGGCAAATTTGGCTGCCCAGACCTTCTGGGCGGAATTGGTAGAGAAATTTTCTGCCCAGACATCTCTGATATCGTAGGGAGAATCTATGATTCCCTGGGTGACATCTTCGGAAAAGAAACGCATAAGGTATTTTTCTTCTTTCGGGATGGCACGCATGGAAATGGTTTTGTAGCCCAGTGACTGGAACTCATCGAGTACTTCATGGTTGAGCCCCGGGTCGGAGTGGTAGGGCCGTGCAAGCAGCAGAATGACCACTTCATTGTTTTGTTCCGCTTCATCGAGAATGCGACGCCCTTGGGCCATGATCTCCCGGTCATTCTGATCGAGTGCCTTCCATGCCTGTTCAACCGCCCAGTTGTTTTCATCTTCCGTGATATGCAGTTTGTCTTTCCATGTAGCGAAGAGCTGCTTTTTGAGTAGTGCCCGGTTGTCAAAATTCAATGCATCATCTACATAGGCTACACCTTTTTCCCTGAAAAGATCCCGCTCCTTGGTAAAAGCGGAATAGACTACTTTGGGAGTACCTGAAACGATAGGACAGGAAGTCTGTCCCATGGTATGTTTGACATAGCCGGGCAGTTCGGTCACAGCAGGAAACCAGAGGTAGTCAAATACTTTTTTGGCAAAACGTTTTCCGTACATCAGCGCATAGACATGGGACTGTGCCACTTTTGCCGGATAGCAGGAATCGACCGAACCGTATTTTGCTCCTTCAAGGAACATATCTTCATTGGAAAAAGTCGAGAACTGGATGTTCAGCGGATTGATATCGAGTGCTTCGAGATAGGTACGTATGAAAGGTGCGAGCGAATAAATATTAAGTACTTTCGGTATGGCGATCTTAAGCGCTTTCCTGTATTGGATATCTGCTTCGGAACTGAGGCTGAAATGCCGTGTGACTTCTTTTCTCAGTGTCGGTCCCCAGCCTCCGAGGGTTACTTTTACCTGCTGTTCCTGTATACGTGTCCGGGCGTCCGGTCTGGACGGCAGTTCATAAAGCGGCATAAAGAGCCTTTTGGCTTCTGTTTTGACAAGATTGGGAACACTTTCCTGCAAAGAACGCCGGTTGTCTTTGAGTGTTTTGAGTGCATCATGCGATTCGACTGTTCCGTCTTCACAGGAAAATCCGGCAATGTAGCGTGCTGTATTGCCGGAAGGGGTCTGTGTGTCGATGAAAGTACGTGAACAGTTTATGGTACAGAAGTGACAGCGTGTGCTCTCATCCGTTTTGGAGGTATAGGTCATTTGGAGTGCTTCTTCCATGCCCACGAATGTACCGTAACCGCGCTGCCGGACAACAGAACGCGCTTCGAGTGCAGCACCGATAGCGCCGGCTTCTCCCGGATGGGGGTGTACATCTACCGTAACACCAGGCACCTGTTCTTTAATGTAGTCTACCTGGGCTTTCAATGCAGCCTGGTTGTACTGTGTACCTCCCTGAAGGACGAAATGTTTTCCGAACATGGCAAGGTTGGGTGCCTGAACCACATACTGCCAGACATTTTTGGGCAGTACTTTCGAAATACCGGCAAAGAGTTCTTCTTTGGTATAGCCTTCTTTTTGGAAATTCACTCTGTCTGTATCGAGAAAGACGGCACAGCCGTAATTGAAACGCGGAGCCTGCCTGGCAGCGAAAGCGACATCGGCAAAACCTTCTACCGGCACACCGAACTGTTTTGCCATACTTTGAAGCAGGGTGCCGTTCCCTGCAGAGCACTGGTTGGAGAGACGAAAGTTTTTCATCATACCGTTTTCCATAAAAAGTACTTTAATATCCTGGCCGCCAATATCACAGATGACATTAATGCTCTCTCCGAATGCTTTCTGCGCTGATTTCATATGGGCAATGGTTTCGATGATGTTGGCATCAGCCCGGAGTGCCCCTTCCAGTACATCTGCCGCATAGCCGGTGACACCAAGTCCCCGGATGTCATAGCGGTCTTCAGGGTCCTGGGCTTTTATTTTCTGTAAAAGTTCCAGTGTATCTTCGATGGGATTGCCTTTGGAAAGCTGATAGACTTTGAGCAGCAGTTCCCCCGTTTCGTCAACCAATACCGCTTTGGAGGAAGTGGAACCGCCGTCAATACCGAGATAACAGCCTGTTTTCTGTGTCAAGCGGGGAGGAACAAACGGTTTGATCGTATAATGTGCTTTAAACGATGCAAGTTCTTCCGGGCTTTTTACAAGCGGTGTGTCAACATTGTCATTCTGGTTGACACCCCCTGTGTCCACAAGTGTTTTAAGCGGGATGAGTCCGGCAAAGTTTTTGTTATGGTTTGCTTCTCCCTCACCGAAAATGACAGCACCCAGGGCAGCGTAGTACTGGGCATTGTCCGGGACAATGATCAGTTCGTCAAGTTTCTCCCTGTCATAGTGGATGCCTCGTTCATCCCACAGTTCCGCGATACGCAGTTTCCAGCATTCCTGCAAAAAGGGAAGATAGGTATTGGGGCCGCCGAGCAGCAGTACTTTGGGCATAAGTGTATTTCCCCGTGTCAGGACGGTAAGGTTCTGCATAACAATGGCGTCGGCAAGAGAGTTCATGATCTCATTGCTTGGGACAGAGGTTTTGACAAGGTTGACAATATCTGTTTCGGCAAAAACACCGCATTTGGCAGCCACATGGTGCAGTTTGTCGGTTTGAAAGGTGAGTTTCTGTACGGCATCATTTTCCATACCGACTTTCATGGTACACTTTTCTATGGTTGCTCCCGTACCCGAAGCACACTTGTCATTCATGGATGTCAGTACGCTTTTTTTGCCATCTTCACTCTCTTTGAAATGGATGATCTTTGCATCCTGTCCGCCCAGTTCGACAACTGAGCGTACGTCGGGGTGCAAATGTTCTACAGCGAGGACCACGGCATTGACTTCCTGAACAAAACGGGCATTGAGCGTGGGGGCGATACGGCTTGCACCGGAACCCGTAATATACACTTTTTCTATGTTGTCATAAGCCTCTTTATGGGAAAGAGAAAGTGCTTCAAGCAGGCGCAGGAGTGTCGGTGCCTGTTTTGTATCATGCGGGGTATAGGCTTTGGCAATGATCTGGAAACGGCTGTCACAAAGGACGTATTTGACGGTGGTGGATCCGATATCGATGCCGAGTGAATAAACTTCTTTGTTGATTTTTGTTGTCATGGATCTTTTTTTGTCTACCTTATTTTTATTTTTAAAATATTATTATAGCATACACTCTTTCTTTCAGTGCAGCTTTTTCATGCTGCAGGCACATTACAGAGAACTACTGCGCCGGTTCTTTTTTTCTGACAGCCCAGACTATCCATACTATACCAATGAAAATAAAAGGTAAACTTAACGCCTGTCCTGTAGTGATCGGAAGACTCCAGGTATAGTCGGCCTGCCTGCTTTTGGTATATTCAAGCAGGAAGCGTACGGTGAACATGAAGGCAAGAAAAACCCCGGGCAGTATGCGGGTAGCAAAGGCAGCACTGCTTTTCAGGTAAATAAAGAGCATAAGTGCAAAGAGAATGAGATATGAAAATGCTTCATAAAGCTGTACCGGATGGCGCGGAACCATATCGACACGTTCAAAGATGACGGCCCATGGAAGGTCAGTAGGTTTACCCAGTATTTCAGAATTGAAAAAATTCCCAAAACGCACACAGGCAGCGGTGATTGTTCCTGCAATGGCCGTACGGGAGATCAGCCACATGAAATCGAATTTGTATTTACGGCAAAAGAGCCAGATAGCCACTATGGAACCAAGCAGTCCCCCGTGGCTTGCAAGTCCGCCTTTCCAGATTTTCAGTATTTCAATCGGATGGGAAAGATAGAATTCCGGTTCATAGGCAAAACAGTGCATCAGGCGTGCGCCGATGACCGCGCCTACAAGCAGGTAAATCAGAAGGGTATCGAGCAGTGCAGGGTCTTTGCCTTCACGTTTGAATATCCATTGCAGCAGTAAAAGCCCCAGAAAAAAAGAGCCTACGAAAAGCAGTCCGTACCAGCGAAGCTGTAAAGGACCCAAGTGCAGCAAAACGGGATCGGCATTCCAGATAAAATGTTCCAAAGAAAATAACCTTTGTGTATAAATTGGGAGTATTATACTTGAAAATGTTTAACCCGGGTTATGCAATACAATAGCTCAAATTCGTGCAAATGCTTGTGCGAGTTGAATGATCTCTATTGCATGATCCGGGTTTAATTGATGCAGCTCAAAAAAAATTATCCAAAAGATGGTAGAATATGAACAAAACCATTTAGGAGGAAAAGGTATGACAACGACATTTGATATGTTCATTGAAACGGAAGTACCGGAAGATGAACTTATTGTATCACGTACGGATTTCAGCGGAAAGATCACTTATGTGAATGAAACTTTTGCTGAAATATCAGGTTACAAACCAGAAGAGCTGATAGGCAAACCCCATAATGTCATCAGGCATCCGGATATGCCGAAGTCGGCCTTTGCGGATATGTGGAAAACGATTCAGAGAGGAGATGCCTGGGAAGGCTATGTGAAAAATCTTCGTAAAGACGGGGGATACTACTGGGTCTTTGCACGCATGTCCACTGTCGTGAAAGAGGGTGAGCCGATAGAGTACAAATCAGTTCGGGAACCTGTTTCCAGAGCAAAAAAAATAGAGATGCAAAATCTTTATGACAAACTCCGCAGTGAAGAGGAAGATATGACGAGAGTGGTACTGTATGTCAAAAATGAAAAGCTTGAAATAGCGGAATCACTCGAAACATAAATCTGTTTGACTAAGAAGAGAGAGAATCAAGTATTGATCTTCTCTTTTATCTCTTTTGCTATCGCAGTGATCCCGGCAATTTTCTGCATATCACTCAAACTGTCATCGAGCAGCACTTTGACAAACGCTGAGCCGACGATAACACCGTCGACTCCCTTGGCTTTTTCTTTTGCTGTATGTTGGTCGACACCGAAACCGACATAGACAGGGGTATCAGTGAAGCGTTTGATATCGCTGACAATTCCCTGAAGGTCTTCGCTTTTTCCTGTACCTGTGATACCGGCATAAGCGACAAGATAAATAAATTTCCTGGCTTCAGCGGCGATTTCTCCGATCCGTTCCCTGGAATCGGTCGGTGCGATAAAATCTATGAGGCTGAGTCCTGCACTTTCGATCAGCGGTTTGTATGGCTGTGCCTCTTCATAGGGCAGATCCGGTATGATAAATCCGTTGACACCCGCCTGCTTTGCTTCAGCAATGAAGTTTTCCATACCCCGGTGATAGAAAGGATTGAAATATCCCATCCAGAGCGTATCAATGTGGGGTGCTATTTTGGCAGAAATGTCAAAAAGGTGATCCAGTTTAAAACCGTTCTGAAGGGCTTTGAGGTTGGCAGCCTCAATGACAGGACCGTCTGCAACAGGGTCGGAGAACGGCATACCGAGTTCAAGGGTATCGACACCGGCTTCGGCCAAAGCCAAAGCAGCATCTACAGTAAAGTCCAGTGAAGGAAACCCGGTGGTAATGTAGGCAACTAATTTTTTCAAAATATACTCTTTTGTTTCAATAAAATGTGTCAATATGACGTTTTGTTGTGATATTATACATTTTTTTGATAAAATGAGTACCAAATAGTGAGAGATGCCTGCCGATGAATTCAGGACAGGGCAAAAGGAATAGATTTTATATTATGAGTATACATACCCCCAAAACAGACAAAAAAATAACACTCGGCACTATTGCCGGGATGAAAGGTATTGAGCCTGTAACCATGGTAACGGCCTATGATGCGCTTTTTGCACAGCTTTTTGACGGTGAAGTGGAAATGATACTGGTAGGTGACAGTCTCAATATGAGCTTTTTAGGGAAAGAAGATACGCTGTCTGCCACAATGGATCAGATGATCTACCATACCCAGGCTGTCTGCAACGGAGCAAAGCATGCCTGTATTGTATTTGATATGCCTTTTGGTTCCTACATCACACCCGAAACAGCTTTGCGGAATGCCGTACGAGTGTATGCCCAGACCTGTGCACAGGCAGTAAAGATCGAGGGAGGAAAAGAGAAAGCCTCTACGGTCAAAATATTAAGCGATAACGGTATCGCCGTCGTTGCCCATATCGGTTTGATGCCGCAGCATGTAAGAAGTGAAGGCGGGTATAAAGTACGCGGAAAAAGTGAAGCAGATATCGCTTCCCTGCTTGAAGATGCGTTGGCACTTGAAGCAGCGGGTGCCGCGATCATACTGGTCGAAGGAGTTCTTCCCGAGGCGGCAAAACAGATTACCGAAGCGGTGAAAGTACCTACCATCGGTATCGGTGCCGGCAATGCTACGGACGGGCAGGTACTTGTCTGGAGCGATATGTTCGGTTTCTTTGAAGCCTTCAAACCAAAGTTTGTCAAACGCTACTGCCAGGGCGCAAAAGAAGTAAGAGAGGGATTGGAACAGTATATCAATGAAGTAAAATCCCGTGCATTTCCTGATGGGGAGCATACGTATTAATGGAAAGAATGGTCGAGATAGAGCGTTTTGATGACGAAGCTTCCTATGAAGTAACACTTCGTCCGAGTTCCTGGGATGAGTATATCGGACAGGAAAAGATCAAAAAAAACCTAAAAGTCTTTATTGAAGCAAGCAAACGAAGGGAAGAAGCACTGGATCATATTCTTTTTTTCGGACCGCCGGGGCTGGGGAAAACGACTTTGGCAAATATTATTGCTTCAGAGATGCATACCAATATCAAAACGACGGCAGCACCGATGATAGAAAAGGCCGGTGACCTTGCTGCGCTTTTGACCAATATTGAAGAAGGGGATATTCTTTTTATTGACGAGATTCACCGTATGAGTCCAGCGATCGAGGAAATACTCTATCCGGCAATGGAGGATTTTCGTCTGGATATTATCATCGGTTCGGGCCCTGCTGCGCAGACGGTAAAGATCGATCTGCCGCGTTTTACACTGATAGGAGCGACAACACGGGCAGGGATGCTTTCCAATCCGCTGCGTGAACGTTTCGGAATGCATTTCAGAATGCAGTTCTATACCCCTGCCGAATTGGCAAAGATCGTTTCCCAGGCTTCACACAAGTTGGAAAAACCTTCCAAAGAAGAGGCGGCAAAAGAGATAGCAAGACGAAGCAGGGGTACACCGCGTATAGCGCTGCGCCTGCTCAAAAGGGTACGTGATTTTTCTGAAGTAGCGGATGAAAACGAAGTAACGCTGGCAAGAGCAAAGTATGCTCTTGATGAACTCGGTGTGAATGATCTCGGATTTGATGAACAGGATATTCAGTTGCTTGAACTGCTGGTTTCCGCAAAGAACAAACCTATGGGCTTAAGTACGATCGGTGCGGCATTGAGTGAGGATGAGGGGACGATCGAAGATGTGTTGGAACCTTATCTTATAGCCAATGGCTATATTGAGAGAACGGCAAGAGGAAGAATCGCTACACCGAAATGCTATGAACACTTCAAACTGGGCGGAAGCAGGCAGGGACTGTTCGATGATGAATAACAA
The DNA here is from genome assembly GCF_015493435.1 of Sulfurovum sp. Classification (GTDB taxonomy): domain Bacteria; phylum Campylobacterota; class Campylobacteria; order Campylobacterales; family Sulfurovaceae; genus Sulfurovum. The sequence continues at coordinate 7,602 of NZ_WGDD01000017.1, read as the reverse complement.
AAGCCTGATGATCACGGCGCTCTTTGTCTTTACTGTCATAGGTGCCTACAGTATTTACAAACCGTTTTTACTTTCTCTGACCGTTGCCATGCTTTTGACCATGGCGACATACAACCTGACCAAGAAAATGATCAAGTTTTTTAAATCAAGAAAAATTTCGGCAGGGATTGCCACACTGCTTCTGATGCTGATCATTTTTGCCCCCATTGTCTATATGGCAACAACAGGGGTCGGATATATTTCCCAGCTGAGTGTTGAAAAGATCAATCATGTAACGGCAGTATTTAAAACATTTGGGGAAGAAATCCCCATTATTAAGGACTGGATCGCCACAGCCCTGAGTGACGAAAAGATCGCAGGATATATCCGCTATGCGACGTCCTATGTGACGACAGCGGGAAGTGTCGGTCTGGGGTTTGTCAAAAATATGGTTCTGGTTCTGGTGTTCTATTTTCTGATCAATTACTACGGGGAACGCTTTTTCGAACTGGTTCGTGCCCTGATGCCGATCAGTAAAATAAAAAGTGCAAAAATGATCCATGAAGTTTCGTCTACCATGGAAGTTGTGTTTTATTCCATCATCGTAACAGCGATCTTTGAAGGGGTTCTGTTTGGTGTTATGGTCAGCTACTTCGGTTATGACGGACTGCTTTTCGGTATGATCTACGGTTTTGCATCACTGATACCGATTGTCGGAGGTGCAGTCGTCTGGATACCGGTTTCCCTCTATGCCTGGACGACGATCAATGCCAATACGGCTATTTTCATAGCCTCCTACTCGGTCGTGGTCATTTCCATTATTGCCGATACTTTCATTAAGCCTGTTATTATCAAAGTGATCAAGGAAGATCTGCTGAAAAGCAATATCGAAGTCAATGAACTGGTAATATTCTTTTCTATCCTGGCAGGTATGAGTACCTACGGTTTCTGGGGCATGATCCTTGGACCGGCGATCACATCTTTTCTGATCGCTATTACAAAAATCTATATTGACTATAATATTAAAGAACAGGCAGCCGCCAAATAGTTTCCGAAAGTAGGGTTTCATCTACTTGATGCTATTATCATGTTTACTATTGCAGTACAGCAATCAAACTGTTTAAAAGGAAAGAGCTATTATAAAGATACTGATCATAGAAGATGACCCGGAACTGGCACTCATCTTGACGAATTACCTTACAAAATATGATATGGAAGTCATTGGTGCCGAAGACCCCTATATCGGGCTTTCACTGTTGACACAGCACGATTTTGATCTGATCATTCTCGACCTGACACTGCCGGGTATGGACGGGCTTGAAGTGATTCCCAAGATTCGGGATATTACCAATATCCCTATTATTATCTCTTCAGCACGCGATGATATTACGGACAAGGTCATCGGTATGGAGCGTGGTGCGGATGACTATATGCCCAAACCGTATGACCCCCGTGAACTTGTGACACGTATCAAAACAATTCTGAGACGTACCCACAGTATGGATGAAAAAAAAGAGAAAAAAGAAGATATTTTTATTTCCGATCCCAAGGCACATACCATTACTTTCAAGGGCCATTTGCTTGACCTCACTGCCGCAGAGTATGATGTACTCGGTATGCTGATCCAGCATAAGAACGGTTCGGTTTCCCGTGAACAGCTACTGTATGAAAGTGAACATATCGATGATGACAGTTCAATTAAAAATATTGATGTGATCATTTCACGTATCAGGCAGAAGATCGCCAAGATCGATCCTGACCATATCTATATAAAACCTATACGCGGTGTAGGGTATCTTTTAACTGACCGTGTATGAAAAATATTTCCGTAACGGCGTTCATACATATTCTCTTTTCTGTGACGATCGCCATACTGATCGCAACTTTTCTGCTCTTTATCTCCTGGGATAAAGACCGCCAGAAGATCGAAGAGTTCAAACGCTACCAGCTGATCTCCATTACGTTCCTTTCCAATCTGAGGCTCGGTCCGGACAGGGAAGAGCTCAAAAAACTGTATGACAAACTGCATGTCCGCCCGCTTACCCCCGCTGAAGTAAAAGTACTTAGAAATGAGATACGCACTAACGGCCAAACGATTTTCAGCGGCGGTTCCAATGCCGGACGTGTCCGTGTTTTTGTGATTAACGGGCAACATTATATTTATGTTCAGCGTATGTCTTATAATTTAATGCTCAAAGACGACCGTCCGGAAAACTACTACTTTGAAATTGCTATGGGCGTAGGTGTCTTTCTGATCCTGCTTTTGCTTTTGCTCTATCTTGCCGTGTTGAAAAAGCTCTATCCGCTTAAAAAACTGCATAAAGAGATACAGCGTTTTGCACAGGGAGATATGAATACCCGTATCACTTATGAGCATGATGATGAAATCGGAAAGATCGCAAAAAGCTTTGATGATGCCATTTGCCATATCAATGAACTGAGTGCTTCAAAAAACCTTTTTATGCGCAATATGATGCATGAGCTCAAAACACCCATTACCAAGGGACGCATCGTGGCAGAAATGCTGGAGGATGAAAGTACCAAAAAAGTGCTGGTGCGTGCTTTTGAGCGTATGAATGAACTTATTTCAGAGCTTGCAGAGATCGAAAGGGTGACAACGCAGAGTTTTGAACCCAATATGGAATATGTCACACTCGAAGAAGTAATAGACAAAAGCCAGGATATGCTCATGGCTGACAAGAGCTGCATTACGGTAGACATTAAGAACAAGGCACTGACCACCGACATAAAATTTATGGCACTGGCCATTAAAAATCTTTTGGATAATGGTATTAAATACGGTAAAGGGAAGTGTGTGGTCCTGCGTAGCAATGACGGTTTCATAGAAATAGCTTCCGAAGGCAATAAACTCGAGCATCCCCTCAGTTACTATACTGAACCGTTTTCCCAGGCAGAGAAACGAAGCAGCGGCTTTGGGCTGGGGCTTTACATTGTCAACAGCATTTTGGAAAAACTGGGATATAAACTTGGATACCGTTATGAAGAAGGAAAAAACATTTTTATGATCGAACCCGATATTCGCCGGCGTTTTGGCTAATCCTTCAGGGCCTCGGCAATGAGTTCAAGAGGATTTTTAAAGATCGTCTCTACGCCTGCATGGTTCATTGATTCGCTTATCTGTACACGGCAGGCGGAACATTCCGCACTGACATAGTGTGCTTTGGTTTCTTCGATCATGGCTGCCTTGGGTTTGCCAGCCGCTTCGGCAAAATGAAACTTTTCTGTTTGCATGGTCACGCCGCCGAAACCGCAGCATCGGTTTGGATCGCTCATTTCTACCATGGGATAGTTCGGGGCAAGCAGGTTACGGGGCTGTTCATAAATACCCTGGACTTTTCTGGCATGGCAGGGGTCATGGTAGGTAACTACTTCATCAAAGCGTTTTCCTTTCTGTTCAAGCATTGCTTTGAGGTTGGTGTTGTCATGCAGCCAGGCTGTGGCCATATGTATCTTCTCGCCTACCTTTTTGGCTCTGGCTTCCCACTCCGGCATATCGTGATTTTTGAAGAAAACCTGCCAGTCATGTTTGACCATTGCCGAACAGGTGGCTTCCGGGATGAGCATAGCGTCACATTCATCCATGAAACTCTCGAAGTATTCAATATTCTTTTTGGTCATATATTCCACAGAAGAAACATCTCCGGTAAAATAGGCAGGTGCTCCGCAGCAAAGCTGGTCTTTGGGGATGAAGATGTCAATATTCAGTTTTTCGAGTATCTCCACAAGGCCGTTGCCTATGCCTTCATAATTATAGTTTCCGAGACAGCCGATAAATATGGCAACACGGGGATTTTTGCCTTTTTGGTCCGGTGCCGGTATCTCTTCCGGGTATGTATTCAGGAAAGAAGTCTTCATCATTGAAGGGATGAGCCTGTCCTTCTTCATCATCGGCAGTGAAAATCTGGCCCTGAGTCCTCTGCCTTTGTCATCTTCGGCCAGTGCACAGGTCTTGAACATGAAACCAAATTTCATAACAAAGTCCATGATCTTGCGGTGGCGAAGCAGGAAGAAGAACCCTCTTTTGAACCAGGCAATACCGTATTTGTCGGCAATATCCGCACGTACCTCTTCAATGACCATATCGGTAGGAAGAGAATTGGGGCAGACATCGACACAGTTGGTACAGAGAAAACAGCTTTCAAAAATATTCTTGGCATCTCTGTCAAGTTCGAGCTGCCCTCTCTGGTATGCACCCAAGAGGTCTATAAAACCGCGCGGTGAGGTTGTCTCATCCGGATTGATCTGGTGGATCGTACAGACGGGGATACATTTACCGCATTTGATACAGTCGTCGCTGATGGCGGTGAAGTTGAAGATCTCTTCTGGTTTTTTCAAATATATTCCTTTTACACCGTCTTTGAGAAACTCTTTTTGTTCCCGCCGTACTGGTGCATATAGGCATCGAACGGCATAGCAATGTTTCGTATAAGCAGGGTTCCTGTGGTTCCTACGGAAATTTTTTCATCCGTGACAGTAATAAGGTCGGCATCTGCAAACTCCTGCAATGCTTCGAGGGCATCGGCAAAGTATGCTTTGAAGTTAATACCGTGCTCCTTTTCGACCCGTTTGATGTCGATGGAGAAGTTCGCCATCAGTTCCATGATGACCGCTTTGCGCAGGTAATCATCTTCGGAAAGCTCCACGCCTCTTTCAAACGGAAGTTTCCCCGCATCGATGGCAGCCTCATACACCTTCATATCTTTGGTATTTTGGGCATAGTAGCGGCTTCCTTCGCCGATGCTGGTCAGACCGATACCGATGAGGTTCGCACCGCCTTTGGTGGTGTATCCCTGGAAGTTCCTGTGCAGTTCCCCTTTGGCAATGGCGGCGAAAAGTTCATCTTCGGGCTTGGCGAAGTGATCCATCCCTACCATTTTATACCCATTGCTCTCAAAAAAGTCAATAGTGTACTGGAAGATCTGCAGTTTGACATCTGGTGTCGGGAGGGTGGTCTCATCGAATTTACGCATGGTCTTTTTCATCCATGGCACATGGGCGTAATTGAATACTGCCAGTCTGTCCGGACTCAGAGTAAATGCTTCCTGAAGCGTCTTCTTGAAACTCTCGAAGGTTTGGTAGGGCAGACCGTAGATCAGGTCAACGTTGATGGAGTTGATACCGTATTTCCTGGCCAGGTCCACGGCCGCTTTGGTGATTTCGTAAGGTTGGATACGGTGGATCTCCTGCTGTACCTTCGGGTCGAAATCCTGGACACCGAACGAGATACGGTTGAAACCGTGTTTCTGAAAGACTTTCATCTGATCTTCATTGAAGAATCTCGGGTCGATCTCACAGCTGATCTCCGCATCCTCACTCCAGTTCGGGAAGGTCTTTTTGACATAGGTGACGATTTCGTCAAGTTCAAAGGCTTTGTAGAAGGTCGGCGTGCCGCCTCCGAAGTGGAACTGGATCACTTCACGGTTTGTGTCAAGGTGCTGAGCGAGGATGTCTATCTCTTTTTTGAGGTATTCAATGTACTGGCTGAGCTTCTCCTCTTTGGAAGTAAAAACCACGTTGCATCCGCAGAAGTAACAGGCGGAACGGCAGAAGGGCAGGTGTATGTACAAAGAGAGTTTGTCCGTACCTTCATCCAGATATTTGAGGTATCTCTCATAGGTGAAATCATCATTGAATTCCAGGGCTGTAGGGTAAGAGGTATATCTTGGCCCCGGCTTGGAGTATTGGCTGAATTTTTCGAAATCGATGTTGCTCATTGTTTTCCTTGCATGTATGTAGGGTGCTGTCTCCTGACGGCACCATTTTATCAGCGTGCTGTGGGGACACAGCATCCTACGCGATATTCAATTTTAATGGTTCACAAAAATAGTTAACACTATGCCCGATGCTGATCCAGCCATACCATAATACCTTTTTGGGCATGCAGGCGGTTCTCTGCTTCGCTAAAGATGGTCTCTGCGTGTTTCTCAAAGGTTTCTTCGCTGACTTCATAGCCTCTGTAGGCAGGCAGGCAGTGGAGGAAGATGGCATCTGGCTTGGCCAGTGACATCATGGCTTCGTCCACCATGTACCCTTTAAAGGCTTTGAGCCGAATCTCTTTTTCGTCTTCCTGTCCCATGGAGACCCAGGTATCGGTAGTGACGACATCACAGCCTTTGACTGCCTCTTTCGGGTCATTACCAAAAGTGATCTTCGCACCGCTCTCTTTGGCGAAGGCCATCGCATCAGCCACGATGGCAGGGTCGCACTCGTAGCCTTCCGGCGTGGCGACTCTCAGCTCGAAACCGAGTTTGGCTGCCAGCATCAGCCAGGAGTGCGTCATGTTGTTTCCGTCACCCACATAGGCACAGACGGGATTGTCCGCTTTGCCGAATTCCATCATGGTCAGGTAGTCTGTCATCAGCTGTACCGGATGGTAGCTGTCTGTCAGACCGTTGATGACGGGTACTTTGGAATAGGCGGCGAATTCTTCGAGTTTGCTCTGCTCAAACGTACGTATCATCACCATATCGACCATACGGCTGATGACCCGGGCTGTGTCTTTCATGGGTTCGCCGCGTCCCAGCTGGATATCGTTGGAGGAAAGAAAAAGGCCTATACCTCCAAGCTGGTAAATACCGGTCTCAAAGCTTACACGGGTACGTGTAGAGCTTTTCTCAAAGATCATTCCGAGTGTCTGTCTTTCCATGTAGGGAACGAACTCTCTGCGTTTGGTCTGTGCCTTGATCTTCTGTGCCAGTGCGATCATCTCCAAAAGTTCTTCTCTGGTGAAATCTTTGAGTGTTAAAAAATGTCTCATTGGACTGTCCTCAGCATCGCCTGTTTTTTGAAAAGAGAGGCATGCAATTGAAATTTAAAAGAGAATATTCTACCATAAATAAGACTAAAATGAACTTTTACATACGGCACCCATTTCTATATTTGATAAAATTAATATTATTATTATAGAAAGTAATGCTTTATAGAATACAAGGTATGTTACAAGGCATCCATTTTCAGAAAAGAGCAGCATACGAAACAGTATACCAAACTGACGGCAGTACTATAAAACGGGAGGCTTTGGTACCTGCTTCCCCAGCTCTTTAGCAATGGCATAGGCAATCAACAGGGCAATCTTATGCAGCCTTGGCTTCAGCCATGCCGTCTGCTTTTGGCATGTAATTTCCCCTAATTCCAAGACTAAAAATTTTTCTGCATGAATCGTATGGTATGCATAATAGTGTTTTAGATTGTCTGTAAAGTTATCGGTATGCCAGGTAAAGGGAAAGCAGGGTTTGTAGAGCGCTTTCCAGTGCCGGGCAAAGGTACGGGAGGCGTTGGTGTCTGGGTAGCCTACAGAAGCGCCCGAACGGCAAATGTGCTTTGCCGAGTCAAAATGGATGGCGACAGCGATCTTTGCACGCACAGGCAGGGTGTCGGCAGGTACCCGTCTGACATCAATGCCCCATGCTTCAAGCTGCTTTGCTGTCATATCAGCAACTTTGATATTCCACGCTACTTCTTTGTAGTTTTTGCACACCGCGCCGGTATTGCCGCAGGTACGTCCCTCATGCCCTGCCTGTATGACCACAGATATAGGGGCCTTGAGGCTCTGATAGAGAATGAAGCCTATGAGCAGTAAAATCAGCAGGGCAAAAAAGGCGG
>NZ_WGDD01000016.1 GCF_015493435.1 Sulfurovum sp. | reverse complement strand
GTTTAACATTTTTGTGCAGTTGCGGCCAATTGCCTGGACAAAAGACAAAATATCTGTTTAAAAGACTTCCCACATGTCTATTTATATGATAAATAATTAAAAAAAGTTATATTTTTTTAAATAAACACAACTTTATAAGATAATTTTAATATTATAACATATATAATTGGTCAATAAACAAGGAAGTTTAATATGTTTTTGGAAAAAAATTCGTCGAAAAAGTCAAAATCAGATGTGAAAAATATTGTAATTCTTGATGCATATTCGGATAAGAAGTATATATTTAAAGGTGAAAAACTTGAGCCTTTGAAAAAATTTACTTATAATAAATCTAATTTTATCAGTTCCTATATAAGCAATAAAGATGTTATCACTACAACAATAGAATTGAGCCGAAGTATTCCCGAAGAGGACATTCGGGATATTCTGGATATTAAGGCATATGAAGAGCTTGGGCTTGACCAGGCTATGGATTATGTGATCTCCTATTCGGAAGTCGATACGACAGCAGAAGAAAGAGAATTTCATATTTTCGTAGCACAGCCTGAGGTACTTGAATCTCTTTTCATGCCGGTGAAAGAGCAGACCAAATATCTTGATCTTATCATCCCTGCCCCGCTTCTTTATAAAGCCCTATATAAAAGGGAGATACTGCAAGACAGAGGTGTCCACTGTTTTGTTTATTTTAATACGTATGATGCATCTGTGACATTTTACAGCAATGGAGAGTATCTTTATTCAAAATCCATAGATTTTTCCTTAGAGCATATGTATGACAAATACTGTGAACTAGTGGGGGAAAAAGTAGATGAAAAAGAATTTTTTACTGTATTGGAATCAGAGGGCTTAAAAACCACGGACAGTACTTACCAGAAAAACCTGATGAAGATATTTGGTGAAGTATTTATTACGATTAATGATATTATCATTTATGTCAAAAGAGCATTCAAACTTGAAAGCATAGACAATATGTTCATTGGAAGTGTGCAGGGGCCGATCATCGGTTTGGATGACTACAGTGAAAACTATCTGGGACTACAGTCTGCAGATTTTAATTTTGATTACCATATCAGCAGTAATGAATGGTACACGGATCAGCTTCAGTACCTGATGCTGCTGAGTTCTCTGGACTATCTTGAAGATGAGGCCTCCGTTGTTAATCTGACAATGTTCCCCAGACCTCCTTCTTTTGTGAACCGTGCCAGCGGGCAGTTCATTATTGCAACCGTGGCAGCGATTTCTCTGGGATTGGCATATCCTTTGGTGTATCTGGTCGGGTCCTATGCCAATGATGCCAAAATATACGCACTGAAGATCCAGGATAACAAACTTTCGGCAGAAGCAAATAAATATAAACAGATCCTGGGAAAAAAGAAAAAAATAATTTCCGGTCTTGACAAGCGGATCGCAAATCTCTCCAGAACATATAATGGAAAAACAAAGACGCTTACCTCAATTTATGATAAAAAAGTCAACTACAGGCTCAAATCTGAAATCTTTTATATGATCGCCAATGATCTTGCAAAGCATGACGTACATGTTGACATGATCCATACCAAAGACAATACTTTATGGCTCTCTCTTATAAGTTCCAATGATAGAAAACTTACAGAACTAATCAAAGATATTTCACATAGACATTTTAAAGAATTGAATTCCATAGATATTGAATTGATTAAAAAAGATCCAAAAAGTGCATACTACAAAGGTTTGTTAAAGGTGGAATTAAGATGAAATTTATAGAAGATAAACTCGAAGAACTGGATAATTATTTTGCTCCCAAAAAAGAGAGCGAAAAGTGGCTGATTATCATAGGGGTTGCCGGTATCATTGCTTATCTGGCATATGCCTATCTACTTCCTTACGCAGAAGAGAAGTATAAGAAAAGCGAGATCACCAAGCAGAATATCCAAAAACGTATTGCAGATAACAATACTTATCTGAATTCAATTACGGTAGGCGGAGACAGAGAATACTATGTGAAAAAGTATAATAATGACATAGCAAGGAAAAAACAGAGTATCGTGAAGTTAAACAAGAAGATCAACTTCCTTGATACCAATATCCAAAAACTTTCGGATATGCTTTTCAATCAAAAAAGCTGGTCAAAATTCCTGAATTCAATTACGGATAAAGCGCAAGTGCAAAATGTTGATATCAAGTATATTACAAACCATTATGTCAATAACAAAGGCAGTTTCGGACATGTACTTGAAGTAGGTATTGGATGTGAAGGAAGTTATAAAAATATTATTAAGTTTATGAATGAGTTGGAGCAGAATACACTGGTGACAGATATTTATGGTGCAAATCTTACATTAGACGGCAATACTTCCCAGATTATAGCGGATATCAATATTTCAGTATGGGGGATAAATCACTAATGAAAAAATTACTATTAATTCCTGGACTCTTTGTACTTTCACTTAATGCTAATCTTTCTGTAGATCAAATGCAAAATATGATCGTCAAAATCCATGAAAAAAGAAAAGGTGTTGATCTGGCCACATTGGATCAAACAAAAGAACCGTTTGTTGTCAGGCAGAAAGAAGGTAATCTTACTATCTTCGCAGCCCCGATAAAAATACAGGAGGAGGTGAAGTTATCATTGCATGCTATCATGAACGGAAAAGCATACATTAATGATTCATGGAAAAGCGTAGGTGACAAAATTTTAGGGTATACACTGAAATATATAGGTAAAAGAGGTGTAGTACTTAAAAATGGGAATCAAATCAAAAAATTGTTTCTTCATGAAAACAAAGATAATTTCATCAAGATAGCAGGAGGGGAATAAAATGAAAACAATACGAAACAAGGGAATAAAGTTTATTGCTGCATGTGCCATGCTCATTGGCTTTACAAATACTATGGTGGCGGGAAGCTGCTCTACAAAGCTTTTTTCTGTCACGATCGATAGTAAACTCACGATTGGCGATGTGATAGAAAATTTGGCTGAAACCTGTAATTTGACTGTGATCGTGAGGGATAATGCCGCAAAAAAGCGAATGAATAAAAAACTGTATTATGTCAAGCTGAAGAACAGTACGCTTAAAGGATTTTTAAATACGATCCTGAAAGACAATGATCTCTACTATACATTAAAGGGAAATAAACTGACTATTTCCTATCTGATCACGAGAACCTTCAAAATCCACTATATTTCGGGACAAAGAATCGGAAAGAGCAATGCAAATGTTACGATCGCCAATTCTGCTAATTCTGCCGAAGGGGCCCAGGGTACCTCTGGTGGTGCAGGAGGACAGGGCGGACAGGGCGGAAAAGCGGGAAACAGTATGTCCAGAACAGGTATTTCGATCGAGAGCAATGATGAATTCAGGTTTTGGCAGACTGTTCAACAGGAAATACAGCGTATCCTTATAGGCGCAGCGGACGGCAGTACGCATTACACTAAAACAGGTAGCGGTTGGACAGGTCCTGACGGAGAGGTATGGGAATATAATCCGCTTGCACCGATCGTAAACCCTGAAGCAGGGATGGTTACTGTGACCGGTACAGCAAGACAGATCAACAGGGTAGCACGATATATCAGTGCCTTGAGCAAACAGATCAAAACACAGGTGTTGATAGATGTAAGAATCCTTGCAGTGAAGTTTGATGACAGTCGAACGACGGGTGTCGACTGGTCACAGTTGTACGGACTGCAAAACTTTACCGTGAACTCACTGGCAATGGCACAGAAGAATGTTGCTTCGTATACCTTTGATCAATTATCAGGTATTACAGATTCTACATTTGCACCTAATACACAGCCAAGAAATGCGCAACTGGTTCAGTTTACCGGTAAAGCGGAAATTAATGAAGTGGTAAAATTTCTTGCGACACAGGGGGATGTGAAAGCAATCTCCAGTCCAAGGGTGATGACGCTTAATAACCAGCCTGCTTTGATCAGTGTAGGTAGAGAACTGTTTTACAAGATCAAGTCTACAAGTGCACTGGGAACAGGTAATAATGCCAATACGGCCCAGGGCGAAGTTGTAAACTCAGTCTTTGCCGGTATTCTGCTTGATATTACGCCTGAAATTGGCAGTAACGGTATTATTACCCTGAAAATCAATCCGTCGATCTCGGAAACCATTGATGATGTGAATTCTAAAGTGGGAAGCAGAACAATTCCGCCTGATCTTATCAGAAGACAGATTGCTTCTGTGGTCAAAGTGAAAGACGGCGAACATGCGATTCTTGGCGGTCTGATTACATCAAGTACAGGTACAAAGCTCAACAAAGTACCGCTTTTGGGAGATATCCCGCTATTGGAATATGCATTCAAGCATGAAGAAAAGATCAATAGAGTGGAAGAGCTGGTGCTGATTATCACACCGCATATTATTAAAACATCCAAATCTGTGACTTTAAGAGATTTGGGATATACAAAGCTCAATGAAAAGTAGATACGAATCTGCGAAAAATGTATTCATCGATTCAATCGATATCGATGATTACATAGAGTTAAGTACTTCGGTCACTGCTTATAAACAGTTAGAGCACAGTATGGACAAGCCTCTCAAAATGATCCTTCTTTTTGGCCGTCCGGGTACAGGGAAAAGTATTTTGCTTAACCGTATCCAGCAGAAATTGAAATATCAAAAAGAAATTCACTATTTTGATACACCTTCACTCAGTGAAAAAGAATTTTTTCATAAATTATTTAAAGTTTTGACAGGAAAAGAATTACCTAAAAATACAGAAGTAAATTTTTCTGCTTTAGTGGATTTTTGCAAAAATTTAAGAGGGGAACGGGAGATCATTATACTTTTGGACGAGGCACAGATGTATAGTCCGGAAATGATGGAAAAGATACGTCTTCTGTCTGACAGCAGGGCTGTGAAATTTGTTGTTTCACTGCATAAAACAGAGAATGAAGATCTCATAGCCAAAGAACATTTTCAGTCACGCATATGGGAAGTGATAGAATTGAAAAATGCCAATTATGAGGATTTGACGAATTATGTTCACAAAAAACTTCTCAAAAAGAATCTTTTTGAGACAGCAAACAGTATCAAAGCAAAAGAGATGAAACTTATTCATACCTTCACTCAGGGAAATTTCAGAGAGTGCAACAAGCTTTTGTTCACTATCTTTGAAATTTGTGAGTATTATGATGCCAATGAACCTTCCAAAATAAACTATACTAAAATCCCCAAACGGATCATAGAGATGGCAGCACTTAAATTAGGATATATAGATGTATGATATTAAGCCATTGGAAGAAGAATGGAAAAGGTATCAAAAAAAGAAAAAAAGGCCTTATATCATCATCTTTTTTGTCCTAGTGCTTTTTGGGGCCGGTATAGCCATTTTGTATTATATAAAAGATATGAATAATGTGCATATACTGCCGACTGATAAGAATATCACTGCCAAACCTAAACAAAAAGCAGTGGTTTTTGTTGAAGATGCTCCTTTGAAACAATTGCAAACGGATCAGGAATCGGCAGAAGAGGAACAGGCAGAAGTTTCTGATGAAATCGTTGAAAACCTTCCTCTCCCGAGTGGGAAGACGGTACGAAAAAAACCAAGAGTGAAAATGAATATTATCACTACTGAGATGCCCACTGTCAAAAAAAGAACAGTAAAAAAGACGAAAATACAAACAGTGCCACATAAAAAAGTTCACCTGAACATAACAGAAACGTCTGCTGCCAATGCCTATAAGGAAGTTGCAAGACGTTTCAGGGAGACCAAAGATCCGGATGATTCCCTTTTTCTTGCCAGAATATACTATAATAAGGGGCAATACAAAAAAGCCGAATATTGGGCACTGCAGACAAATACGGTTGACAGCAACATTGAAGAAGGTATTCTTATCTTTGTCAAGGCAAAAGCAAAGCGGGGACACAGGAATGAAGCGATCCGTATTTTGTCAAAATATATTAAACAGACAAATTCAAGAGCAGCCAGAATACTGTTGCAGAAAATTAAAAAAGGAAAAGTATAGACAATACTGTATTGTTTTTACTGTTCATACAAAAAGAGAGGTCTTAAATGGTTAAACTGATTGAAATCATGTTGGATGAGGGTTTGATAACAAAAGAGGCGATTTCAACATTAGTCAAAAGCAGACCGCCCAAAAAAATATCCTTTGCCAATCTTGTAGCAGAGAATATGATAGATTTGCATACGGTAGAGATTTTCCTTGCCAAAAAAATAAGGCAGGGTGTTATTACCCTGGAGCATCTTGAAAAGATAGAGGGTATTGATATTACGCCGATACTCGAAGAGATCGCCAAGCAGCTTCATGTGGAATATATTGACCTTGATAGTATTGAAATCGATATGAAGCTTTTCTCCCAAGTGCCCTACAAACAACTTTTAAAATACAATGTTATTCCTGTTGAAGAGAGTGATTTGAATGTACTTGTTGTCTTTGATGATCCGCTTGATATGGCGGCACATGATGCAGTTCAAAGGCTTTTCCCAAAAAAACCTATCAAGATTGCTATATCAAAACCCAGCCAAATCCGTAAACATCTTCATCGGTTGGAAATTAATGAAAGTATCAAAAGTCTGATCATGGAGATCCGTCAGGACCTCAGTAAAGAAGGCAGTACAGATGAAGAGGACAGTGAAAATCCTGCGGTACTGAAACTGATCGATATTATCCTCAAATCAGCGATTTTTATCGGAGCAAGCGATATACACGTGGAAGCAACAGAAAAGAGCTGTATTGTCAGAGAACGTGTCGATGGTATGCTGCGTCAGAGTTTTACCTTCGATAAAGATATATTCAGTCCATTGTCATCCAGAATGAAACTGCTTTCCAATCTCGATATAGCAGAAAGGCGAAAGCCTCAGGATGGTCGATTCTCTGCAACCATATCAAAAAAAGAATTTGACTTCAGGGTTTCTACACTGCCTACAATTTATGGTGAATCGATTGTAATGAGAATACTCGACAAAACCAAAGCGATGATTCGTCTCGAAGAGGCAGGGATGAGTAAGTTCTGCTATGACAGGTTTTCGCAGGCGATCAAAGTACCTTACGGGATTGTATTGGTAACCGGGCCTACCGGTTCGGGTAAAACAACAACACTCTATGGTGCACTCAATGCCATCAAAGACGTTAAAGACAAGATCATCACCGTTGAAGACCCGGTAGAATACCAGATGAGTGGTTTACAGCAGGTTCAGGTACGTCCCAACGTAGGTTTGACTTTTGCTTCTGCTTTGAAATCGATATTGAGACAGGATCCTGATAAGATCATGATCGGGGAGATCCGGGATCAGGAAACACTTCGAATTGCGATCCAGGCAGCCCTTACCGGGCACCTGGTACTTTCGACACTACACACAAACGATGCAATTTCCGCGGTAACAAGAATATTGGATATGGGGATTGAAGAATATCTGGTTTCAGGGGCCTTGGTTGCGATCCAGGCACAGAGGCTTGTCCGAAAGATTTGTCCCTACTGTAAAAAAGAGACAGTCCTGCCTGAAAGTCTGTTAAAAGATGTCAAACAGTATCTTCCTGAAAATCCTACATTTTATGTGGGTGAGGGATGTAAAGAATGCGGCCACAGCGGTTACAAAGGACGGGAAATGATTTCAGAAGTTTTGACGATCAGTGAAACTTTCTCCAGAATGATTGCCAGAAACGCCTCGAAAGAAGAAATGACAAAACAGGCGATGGAAGAGGGCTTTATCAGTATGTTTGAAGATGGTGTACGCAAAGCACTTGAGGGAAAAACAACAATTGAAGAAATTTACAGGGTGGCAAGGCTATGACAAAATATTTTAATGTGACTGTAATGGAACGAGGGAAAAAAAGATTAGAGTTAATCAAGGCGGAAAATAAAATACAAGCCGTCAAAATTGCAAAAAACAAATTCTCTTCAGGAATGGTCACCAAGGCAGTTGAGACATCGGCACCGCTTGAAGAAAGTCTGTCAAATTTTATGGCCGGTATGAGAAAATCTTTTAAAGCAAAAATTCCTATTGACGATAAAATATCCACTATTCGGCAAATTGCTGTTATGACTGATGCAGGTATACCTATCACAGATACATTGGAAGATGTGGCGGACAACACGGACAATAAAAAGCTTAAAGAGATCTACAGCAAAATGAACAGTGATATCAATGCGGGTAACAGTATGTCTGATGCAATGAAGCCTTATGTAGATGAATTCGGACAGGTTGCACTTGCAATGACTCAACTGGGAGAAAGAACGGGTAATATTTCAGAATCCTATCTTAAACTTGCAAAGATACTTGAAAGTATCAGGGATAATACGAGAAAGTTTAAAAAAGCGATCCGTACACCGATGATCACTATGGCTGCCATGGCAATAGCCTTTACGATACTGATCATGGTCGTTGTACCGAAATTTAAAGACATTTTTGATAAATTCAAAACAGACTTGCCGATACCGACACAAATATTATTGAAGCTGGAATGGGCACTCAATAATTATGGGCTGTTGATTCTTGCTATTCTGATCGGTATTGTTGTAGGTATCAAGTATCTGTATAAAAACAATATGGATTTCAAGTATAATATGGATAAACTGATGATCCATCCAAGATTCTACCTGATCAATAAAGCTATTTTTCTTTCTACCATGCATAAATACAATCTTGTATTTGGTGAATTAGTACGATCGGGTATTCCGGTTTCTGAAGCCCTGGATACGGCTGTAGGTATGGTCGACAACCTGGCAATCAAAGAGCAGCTGCTTACGGTAAATGCCAATATCGGCCGGGGTATGAACCTTGCAGAAGCGTTTGCTTTGACCGGACTCTATCAGAATATGCTGCTGCAAATGATCAAAGCAGGTGAAGCCGGTGGTCAGCTCGATGCGATGCTTGAAAAAGTGACAGATTACTATGATATGGAGTTTCAGGATCTCATCGATAACCTGTCGGCTTATATTGAACCGGTATTGCTGTTTTTTATTGCAGGACTTGTATTGCTTATGGCATTGGGAATATTTATGCCGATGTGGGATCTTGGCAAAGCGGTTAAAGAATAAAATGAAAGAGAAGGAAACGTCTTCTTCTCTTTCAGCGATTGAATAAAAAGAGTAGTAATAATTCTTCTATAGCCGGTGAAATTTCACGGCTTTTTCCAGATCTTCCTGTGTATCGATACCAAAACTTTTTGTATCTACCTGTACCATAGCTATCGAATAGCCGTAGTGCAGTGTACGCAGCTGCTCAAGTTTTTCTATATCTTCCAGCGGTGACGGTGTCAGTGTACAATATGTTCGTAGCGAACGTACCGTGAAACCGTAAATTCCCAAATGCCCTTTATAGCTGTCAAAATGATGATCTCTCGGGTAAGGGATCTTTGCACGTGAGAAGTAGAGTGCAATCTCATCTGTATCTGTAACAACTTTGACGATATTGGGATCATCTGCTTCCGGGTTGCTGATGAGTTTGTAGCAGGAATTCATCATGATCTGTTCATTGGAAGCATTTTTTTTGCTCAGGTCGTAAATGGCCTGGACCACTTCATGCTCAATGAAAGGTTCATCACCCTGTACATTGATCACGATCTCATCTTCAGGCAGACCGAGTTTCTGTGCCGCTTCGTAGATACGGTCCGTACCGCTTTTATGTGTGTTGGATGTCATGACGGCATCGATGCCATGCTCTTTGGCGATATCGATCACTTCCTGTGCATCTGTCGCGATGACCACCGAGTCGATCTCCTGCACGGCCATAGCCGTCCTGACGACCATGGGAATGCCTCCTATGTCAGCAAGTACTTTGTTCGGGAAACGGCTGGAGCCTATGCGGGCGGGAATGATGATCATAATAAAACCTTTTGTATGTAGTTAGGTATGATTTTACACTCTCTATGCTAAAATAGCAAGACTTTTAAAGGGGTGATATGAAACAGGCACTGATACTTCTCAATATGGGCGGCCCCAATACGATTGAAGAGGTGGAACTTTTTTTACGAAATATGTTCGCAGATGAACATATATTGACGATGAATCCCGTTATGCGCAAGTTTATTGCCAACATCATCATCTCCAAACGTCTGGAGGATGTCAAAGAGAACTACCGTCTGCTTGGCGGGAAATCGCCGCTGCCGGCACTGACGGAGAAACTGATCGAAAAACTGAAGACCCGTCTGGACCTGCCGATCTATCCGGCCATGCGCTATGTACCTCCTTTTGCGGACAAGGCACTGTACAGCTGCCAGAAAAATGGTGTGGAAGAACTCATACTCTTTCCCATGTATCCTCAGTACTCCACGACCACGACCCTCTCTTCTGTCGAGGATATAGAACGGCGCTGCGAAACCATGGGGTATGCGCCGAAGATCACGGTCATCGATCCCTATTATGATGACTACGGTTATATCGAAGCCTGCTGTGAGAAGATCCTGGAAGCGGCAGAGGGAAAAGATACCCGAGAGTATGACCTTCTCCTCTCGGCGCACGGACTGCCCATGAGCATCATCAAGGCGGGGGATCCCTATCAGAACCAGGTAGAAGGAAATGCTTCGGCGATCAGAACCTATCTGGCATGCAAGGGAGTGGAATTCCATGATATCAAGCTGGTCTATCAGTCGAAAGTGGGTTCTTCCGCCTGGCTGGAGCCAAACCTTGTGGATGTGCTTAGAAATCCGACACACAGAAAAGTACTG
This sequence comes from Sulfurovum sp., assembly GCF_015493435.1. Classification (GTDB taxonomy): domain Bacteria; phylum Campylobacterota; class Campylobacteria; order Campylobacterales; family Sulfurovaceae; genus Sulfurovum. Next base: position 9,727 of record NZ_WGDD01000016.1, on the reverse strand, counting down.
ATCTATCCTTTGGCATTCACGATCGACAACTCCGAAACCGTGTTCGAGCTTGATATAGAACACAGAGAGATCGCTGAAAAGATCAAATATGAGGACTATATCGTCGCTTCGTGTATGAACGACAGTGAGAAATTCGTGGAGATGATCGTTGATAAAGTCACTGCTGCAGCCTTATAGCACTCATTTGAGATCCCTTTTCTGGGTCACGTTGGTCGGGACCTATATCGCAGCGGTCCTGCCGCAGGATATCGCCCCCACACTGGGTCCGCTTTCGGACAAGTGGACTCACTTTCTGGCTTTTTCTGTACTGACTATCCTGCTGCGTCTCTCCTACCGTATCAGCGCGGCACAGACAATGATTTTCCTTTTTCTCTATGGCATTCTGATCGAATTTTCACAATACTTTACAGCGAACCGCTGTGCAGAAACACTGGATGTCGTTGCAGATATGATTGGGGTAGCTATTGGTCTGCTCCTCTATATGTTTTTGAAAAAGAGCATAGATGCATACCGTTGAAGCACATACGGTCATCACCACAGAGGTCAACCGCTCAAAATTCATTGCCTACTTGGTACCTATAGCTGATTACGAAGGTTTGCAGGAGAAACTGAAGAAGGAGCATTCCAAAGCCAACCATGTGGTCTATGCACTGCGGTACCTGAATGAATTCGATCAAGTCGTTGAGAACAGTTCGGATGACGGCGAGCCGAAGGGATGTGCGGGCGTACCCGCGCTGAATGTCATGCGCGGTGAAGCATTGATCAACTGTGCCGTGTTGATCGTACGTTATTTTGGCGGTATCAAACTGGGAACGGGCGGCATGGCGAGGGCATATGCACTGGCGGTCAAGGAAGTACTGAAGGTTGCTGATATGATTGTTTATGAAAAAGAGGTTGTGTATGCATTTGTTACACACTATAGTACGATAGATAAAACCCTGTATACTTTAAAACAGTGTGGTATTGTCCAAATCGAACGTAAGTTCGAAACCAATCAGGTAGACTGGAAAATCAGAGCAAGTGAAGAGAAGATAGAACAATATAAAAAAGAAGCAGCTCTTAAGCGCTAAGAAGCGCTCAATACTACAGGGCCTCCTCATCCTCTTCTTCCGTTCTGATACGGATGGTTTTATTCACATCCGAGACAAAGATCTTTCCGTCACCGATCTTGCCCGTCTTGGCGGACTTCATAATGGCTTCGATGGCTTTGTCGGCATATTCCTGGGAACTTACCACGATCTCTATCTTCACTTTGGGGATGAACTCAACGACATACTCCGCACCCCTGTAGAGCTCTGAGTGTCCCTGCTGTCTTCCGTAACCCTTGACCTCGGAAATGGTCATTCCTTCGATCCCTGCTTCAACCAGTGCTTCTTTGACATCATCCAATTTGAACGGTTTGATGATTGCTTCTATTTTTTTCATATCTTATACTCCTTAAATACTTCGTTTAAATTCCGGGTAGGCTTCCATACCGCATTCGATGGCATCGATACCTTCAAGCTGTTCTTCATCAGCTGCACGCAGTGAGAAGAATTTGTTTATAATATAGATTATAGCAAATGATAAAGGAAAAACAATAGCGCCTACCACGACTACACCTTTAAGTTGTGCCATAAAACTCACATCTGCAAATATTCCGACGGCAAGTGTTCCCCAGATACCGTTGACGAGGTGGACAGAAAGGGCACCTACCGGATCATCCATTTTAAGTTTGTCGAACAGGGGTACGAAGAAAACGACCAGGGCACCGCCGATCGCTCCAATGAGAATCGGTACATAGATACTGTACAGATCAGGGCCGGCCGTGATAGCTACCAACCCACCGAGTGCACCGTTCAGGATCATGGTAACATCGAATTTTTTGTATCTGACATAAGTAAGGAGCCAACCGATGATCGCTCCTGAAAGACCTGCGGTATTGGTATTCATGATCGTAAGTGCTACTGTATCGGCATGCTCTTTGCTTGAAATGGCGCCCACTGACCCACCGTTAAATCCAAACCATCCGATCCATAAGAGAAATGCACCAAGTACCACAAGAGGAATATTGGAAGCCGGGATAACTTGAACCGCACCATTTTTTTTGTAACGACCTCTTCTTGGACCCATGATCATGATAGCTGCAACCAGTGCCCATCCTCCTGTGGAGTGGATGACTGTCGAACCTGCAAGATCATGCATCCCCGAGATATCGAGAAATGTACCTGAAAGAAAGTTTGCTCCCCAGGTGATATTGACGATCGTGGGATAAAGAAATGCACCGACAATGATCGTAAAGAGTACCAGAGGTATGATACGTGAACGTTCACTGACACCGCCACTCATGATGTTGATGACTTTTCCCACAAAGGCCATTTGAAAGAGAAAAAAAGCATATTTGTTTATGCTGTCCTGATGGTCCCAACTGCCAAAAGCATAAGTATAGCCTATGAGCAGAAATGCCAAAGAAGCAACGGCATAGATCATGACATTGACGGTAAGTACCGAAGTGACGTTCTTTGTTCTGACAAGTCCCGCCTCCAGCATTGCAAAGCCTGGCACCATCAAGATGATGAGCGTCATGGTAAAGAGCGAGAAGAAAGTGTCTATGACATAATTCATTTCCATAATTTATCCTCCTATAAAAATAAAGTAGGATAGTGTAACGCTTATTTGAAAAGAATGAAAGGTTTTGTTGCTATAAAATAATACAATATTTTGAACAATTTTTAAAAAAAAGAGAATTTTATGATTAAATTTTAATCAGTCGGAGATGGACACAGGGAAAGTTCCCTATGTCAAAAGAGATTAAAGTGCCTCTTCGTCTTTTTCATCTGTTCTGATCCTGAGAACAGAGTCTATCTGGCTTACAAAGATCTTACCGTCGCCGATCTTGCCGGTCTTGGCAGCACCATTGATCGCTTTAACTGCGATATCTGCATATTCCTGACTGCTGACAACGATCTCGATCTTGATCTTTGGGATGAATTCAACGACATATTCTGCACCTCTGTACAGCTCAGAATGTCCCTGTTGTCTTCCGTATCCTTTTACTTCAGATACAGTCATACCTTCGATACCTGCTTCAACCAATGCCTCTTTGACATCTTCGAGTTTGAATGGTTTGATGATTGCTTCGATTTTTTTCATGTTTTTTCCTTACTAATCGTTTTATCTAAATAGTATAGTGATGGCTAAAAAACAGGGCAAAGCCCTGATTATGGTTTTACTATAAATTCATTCCTCTTTCACCGTGCACTGACTCGTCAAGACCCATCTCTTCACTGTCAGCAGAGACTCTCGCGCCACCTGTCAAGGCACTTGCAACATAGTACACGATAACGGTACCGATAAGTGTCCATAGTCCGACTACCACGACTGATTCTACCTGAACCATAAACTGTCCCATCCTGTCACCGCTCTCTTTAAGCGGACCGTCCCAGAGAAGTTCTTTGTCATTGAGTGCAAGTACACCTGTCATCAATGCTCCCCATAAACCTGCGAGGAAGTGGATGCCGAAAGCATCGAGCGAGTCATCGTAGCCAAACAGTTTTTTGAGTTTTACAACACCAAAGAAACCGATGAGCGAACCGCCGATACCTACGATGAATGCACCGCCTACACTGACAAAACCGGCAGCAGGAGTGATGGCAACAAGACCGGCAACGATACCGGATGCGATACCAAGCAGTGTCGGTTTTTTATATACAGCCCACTCAACAAGCAGCCAGGTCATACCGGCAGCGGCTGTGGCGATCGTGGTAGTAAGAAGGGCAACCCCTGCAACGGCATTCGCACCGAATGCGGAACCGGCATTGAATCCATACCAGCCAAACCATAGAATGGCAGCACCCGCGGCAGTCAGGATGATACTGAAAGGCTGCATAGCCATTTTCGGATAACCTGCTCTTTTACCTACAAGGATCGCAAGTATGAGGCCGGCCAGACCACCATTCATGTGTACAACTGTACCACCGGCAAAGTCAAGTGCACCGGCATCAAAAAGCAGGGCACCGTCTCCGCCCCATACCATATGCGTAATAGGTGCGTATACAACCAGTCCCCACAGTGCGACAATGACCATCCATGTTGAGAACTTCATACGTCCGATCACTGAACCGGAAGCAATAGCGACAGTAATTGCAGCAAAGGTTCCCTGGAATGCGACAAATACATAAGTAGGGTAAGAACCGCTAAGATCTTTCCATGTTGTACCGCTGAGAAGAATGTTTCCAAGACCACCGATGAACTTTTGGATACCGGCACTTTCTGCTGTTCCAAATGCAAGCGAGTAACCTGCAATGATCCATACGACAAATGCAAGTACGAAGGCACCCATGACCATTGCATAGGTATTCAGAGCATTTTTTGATCTGGACATACCTGCATAGAAGAGAGCCAGACCGGCTGGTGTCATAAGGAGTACAAGCGCTGTAGATATCATCATCCACGCTGTATCACCCGAATCGAGTTTGTCTTCCGCCATCGCGGCGATCGGCATCAATGATGCCAGTAGAGCTAAAAGTTTTAACTTCATGCTGTTTCCTTTGAATGTGTTTGATGAACCCGAATGCTGCAAACCTATTGCATCATCCGGGATGAACAAAGGTATCATAACATGCCGAAAGTTGTTTGGGAAGTAAAAAAGTGATTAATTTTTAATCATTTGTTTTTTCTTACTGAATAAGAGGTATTTCCAGTTTAATAACATGTTCTTTGAGGAGAACAGAGATATGACTTTGGTTGGCAAGCATTCTGATCTCTGCATCTGCATCATTATATCTTCCGTTGGCTTCTATGGAAAGTTGCACTATGGGTTCTTTTTTATCTAAGATAATAACATGCTCGCCTATAAGCAGTTTCAGACTGATATTGATAGAGTCGGACGACCTGAAAGCATCGAGTACTTTTCGGAGAAGTTTGGAAAAATTGTTCTGGTCTATTTTGAAGGAAGGAATATCCTGGTCGGTGAGAAGCTGCAGTTTGTTGCTGTTCTTTGTTTTAAAGAGTGCAATGTTGGCTTCAAGCAGTATATTGATGTCAGTGGTCATCAGTTTTCCGCTCTCAAGCGGTGCTGAGGGTTTGACTCTCGGTGTGTTGTAAAAACGTATGGAGATATGTTCTTCATTCTCGTAGCCTACTGTCACGGCATAAAAATTGAAAGAGTCATAACTGAGTGTCAGTGTAGTGGTCTTGTAGCCGAAAGACTGCGGTGCATAGGCCAGTGCAATATCGTAAAGCTCCTGTTTTGAAACATAACCGAAAAGAATTTCAGCTGCATTATTCAGGTAAAGTATCTTTCCCTGGTTGCTGAAGAGGACAAAGGGAGAGTTGTCCCATTCGACAAAAGGCTGAAAATCAATCGATAGCGTGTTCATGGATCTTTTTCCTGAGTGTATTTCTGTTGATACCCAAAATCTGGGAAAGCTGCAGTTGGGAGCCGTACTTTTTCAAGCCGGCCTCGATCAGAGGTTTTTCGTAGAGTTCAAGGTACTCTTTGTAGGCATTGTTCCCCTCCATATGCTCCAGCAGATAGGTATAAACAGCTTCTTCGATACTCTGTTTGTCCATGGAGTGGATCATCAGGTGTTCATAAATGACTTTTTTCAGGCTTTTACTGTTAGTGCTCAGATCCATAGGTACTTTGGATAGGTTGAAATCTTTTTCTTCAAGAAGAAGATCATGCTGTGCCTCTTTAATAAAGTACTCTTTAATGTACAGTGCATCTTCATGACGTTCTTTGAGTGAAGGCATGGTATAAATAAAAGCGAAAAGGTTGTCTATGGTCGTATAGTTGCCTATGAAGTTGGCGGTAGCGATGATACGCTTGTTGTCAAAGTCAAGTGATTCCTGGTTATTCAGTTTTTCAAAATCAGTAATGATCAGCTCATCATACTCTTCAAGTGCAGCCTCTACTTCCTGCTGGTTTCTGCCCGATACCAGATGACTGTAGGGGAAAAGGTAGCGTGCCAGACTCTTCTTCCCAATATTGGCTTCTCCTATGATAATGGAAGAAACAAAAAGGGTTTTGGTCAGATTGAATCCTTTGATGATGTTCTGTATCTGTTCCGATTTGGTGAAAAATTGTTCCATATAAGTACTTTTTATAAATATAATTTGATTAAAAAAACATCATTGATTGATATTCACATTATATCAAATCTATGTTAAACTATTAAAAATAGAATTTAAAGCAAGGTAGAACTATAAAAAACGCGTTCAGACATTTTTGTACACACAACCCGCATTTGACACTTGAGCAGTCTATTGAGTACTTTTCTATTTTGGGAGGCATGGAAGAAAATATTGATCTCGGTTTCTTTGACGATCTTTTTTCGATGGTCAAAAGCAATTTTGTCAATGATTTTTCAACCTTTCAGGCACTGATATCTCCTTCTTACCTTCTTGAAACACCGTACAGTGATATTCTTGCAGCCGTTGCCGGAGGTGACGGAAAGTTCTATAGTGTATTGAAAAAGGCGTATTTGAGTGAGAGTGCCGGAGAAAAGATCGTCAAAGAGCTGATCGGCAAGGGCATTCTCTACATTGAACCTACGCGTGAGCAGCCTCTTCGTATCCATCCCAAGCACAAGATCAAAAAAGAGTTGCGTTCCTACCGCATACAGGATAAACTGCGTTTCTGCAAACCGTTCATGCGTTTCTGGTTCGGATTTGTCATCCGCTACCGAAATGACCTTCATCAACGCAAAGGGACATTGTTTCTGGAAAATTTCAAAAATCATTATGAACGCCTGCGCTCACTGATCTATGAGCAGTTGTGCAATGACATGCTGGAGCAGTATTACCGTACAAGTACACCGCTGCTGAGTCACGGAAGCTACTGGGACCAACACAGTGAATTTGACCTGCTTGCGGTCACAACCGATAAAAAACTTATTTTGGGAGAATGCAAATACAAAGAACGCAAAATCTGCAAGAATGAACTTTCAAAGCTTAAAGCCAAAGCGGAAAAATCAGGGATAGCGGCAGACGTATATGTCCTTTTTTCAAAAAACGGATTTTCCAATGAACTTTTACAGATGAAAGATGAGAGGCTGCTGCTCTTTGATCTGAATGATCTTAAGATACTTCTTTAGGCATAATGTAGTGATATAACGTATTTAATTAGAACTATCATCGTCTTTTCTCTTAAAATACCCAAAAAAACTAAAAGAAAGTACGTTTTATTTTTAAATAAGGTAGTTTTGGCTATAAATACATAAAAAAAGAGAAAAGCCGATAAAATTTAAGGTTTTATGGGTTTTTCTCCATAGCATAGATGATTGGATCGTAACAAAAAATGAGAATATTAACGGTAGGCTTCGATGACGAATATGTTAAAGAGCTTGAAAAAGAATTAGATAAATATTTTATCTGTATTGTAGACAATGCCAAAGATTTGTATGATGCAACGAATTTTACGGATTTTAGACATTATGAGCTGGTCATTATTGTAGATGAAGGTGTGAAATTCTCACTTGAACGTTATGTAAATGAAGTCAAAAAGAAGAAAAGTGAAACTAAGATTATTATTTTAAGTTCTGATGTATGCAACCAGCGGGAATTTTTCAATCTCGGGGTAGATGATGTTGTTACGCAGCATACAGAGTATCCCGATCTGATCGCGGCACGTGTACTTTCAAATATGCGTCATCTTTTCGGTACCCAGGTAAATATCGATAAACTGGTGATCGATATTGCGAACAAGAAGATAGAATTCGATGAAAAGATCGTTTCTCTGAATGGAAAAACATTTGATATCCTTGCCTATCTTGCTTTGCGGAAACAGCGTGTATTTTCCAAAGACGAAATCATCAATGCCTTATGGGAAGAGCCGGAATATGTAAGTGACAACACTGTCGAAGTAGCGATCAACCAGATCAGAAAAAGACTTAAGAGTATTCTTGGTTTCCAGGTGATCCATACCGTCAGAAGACGCGGATATAAATTTTCCTATTGATCGTTCTGCCGCCCGTTCCGGGCTTAGATCCATTTGCGTTTTTTCAGCCAGCGGAAGATAAACCAGGCAATGGTAAGGTTGAGTATCCAGACGGCGAAGTAGCCGTATTTCCATTCGAGTTCAGGCATGAATTTAAAATTCATACCGTAAATACCTGCAATAAAAGTGATGGGTAAAAAGATGAGAGAGATCGCAGCAAGTCTCTGCATGGCCTGATTCATACGGTTGCTTAAAAAACCCATAAGAAGTGTTTGCAGGTACCCTGTACGGTCAAGATAGGTTTTTGATTCGTTAATGGAAAAAGAAAGGTGTTCTTTCAGGTCAATGAACTCATACTGAAGTTTGCGGCGTTTTTCCGAAGAGAAGTGGTTATAGATCTTGTTAACGGTATCGTTGGACTGTACAGAAAGTTTGGCAATGCGGTTGAGCGTTCTGCGTGCGAAATAGAGACTTTTCTGCACATCCTGTTCATTGAGGTTCTCGGCAAATATCCTGTCTTCAATCTCTTCAAGGCGGTCGTCGATCCTGTCGATGATCCACATGGTGTGATCCACCATGATGTCGATGACAGTATACGTGATATATTCGAGAGAATCACTCTGCTTATACCGTTTGTAAAGTCTGTTGGTAATATTTTTAATGATCTTTGTATCACGGCTCAGAAAGAGAAAGGTATTGCCTGTCATGACAATGACGACATTTTCATCGTGATAGAGCAATTCATCTTCTTCATCCTGAATGAAGTATTTGAGAATGATCAGTTTGAACTTTTCATTCTCTTCATAAGCAATACTCTGGTCTTCATTTTGAATATCTTCAATAAAACTTTCGGGAAAGTTGTGTTCGGCAAGCCATTTTAAAATGATCTCATTGTCGATCGTGGTAAATACGACCTGTTTTTTGCTGTCGTCAAGGACGATCTCGTCTTTCCGATAGAGACGATCGCTAAAAAGATACATCAGGGCTCCTTTGAACAGATTTGAAAATTATACAGCAAGATTCCCAAGCAGATGATGAAAAAACCAAATACTCCCAGAGTGTGTATTTAAACCTGTAGACAAAATTTTCGTCTTTGTCATAGACCTTAAAGAATGTGGTCAGACTTTCCCGTTGAGCTCTTTGGTGATGGGTTGGTTAAGTAGATTGGTGAGTTGTTATTGTCACCTGGCATCTAAGGGCTCAAGTCTATCAAGCGATAACTATGTATTACTATTTTCTTTTTGGCGAAAATATACATAAATAGGTCCGAAAATGCATACGGCTCCCAAAACAAAAGAGAGCCAATAGGGTGCACTTGTCAAATCGAACCACCAAGCCTTCCCATAAGATTTTGGATAAAAAAGAAATGCGATAATATCAAAGTCTTTCTGTCTTATCCAAAGTGAGATTCCATTGATTGTAAAATAAAACCACATAAAAAAAGTAAATAATCTTAGTATCATTGCACAATTCCCCTGTATAATACTTCTACTGTGTATCTGAACAATCTTTTCAATGCCACCTCCTTATTATAGCGCATGGCTTGATTAAGTTATCATTATCACCTCGCATGCCTTATACCTAAGACCTAAGCATCTCTTTGTAGGGTAGCAACTAACCCATTAATTAATCTTAAAATATCTTATATAGCACAAATAGAATTGATATATATGGGTATGTGCTTTTAAAATAGTTTGGAAAATATCTCAAAAAATACATGACAAAAGAGCCGATACAAACAACAGGAAGAGCAATCATCGACATGATATATAACAAATAAGCTACTCCTCCCAGTAAATCATTTTT
>NZ_WGDD01000015.1 GCF_015493435.1 Sulfurovum sp. | reverse complement strand
GCAGTCTGTTTGATTCTTCATATTTGACAAAAAAGTTTTTCCAGAAAGCACCTTTGACGAACTTGTCCGCATCTAAATATGTTTTGGATACTTCCGTTTTAATGGCTTCGAGTTTCAGTGCATCCTGCGCCTTCATACTCCATTCTCCCATCTCCTCGTAAGAGACATTGTCGAGATAAACCAGCCCTTTTGCTTTTTCGGAAGCATAATACTCCCCAAAATGCAGGCTTTCGATATTTTTATCTTTTTCAAGTGCATGCAAAAAGGCTTCCAGCCACCCTTTTTCGTAGACCCACTCATGGGTCTGGGGCCAAAGTCCGAATTTTTCGGCATCATCAAAAACAATGGCTGCCCCGCCGTTTCCGGCACTGTTCCTGACTGCTTCCAGCGCTGCTTCAACCTCTTTGAAAGGAAGCGCATATCGCAGTGTCCGGCTAATAGGAAAAAGAGAGATCTTCTCACCGTTGTTTTCTGTAAAAGAATACCCGTCAAGCATCTCTTCGTCAAATCCGCTTGCCTTGAAATGATAGTCATCTACCATCACATAGGAAATACCGCATTCTGAAAGACCGCTGACAATGCCGTCTTCCCAGACCCTTTCAGTCAGCCAAAGTCCTTTGGGCGTCTGTTCAAAATATTTTGTGATCACTTTGTTCAATTGGTTTATCTGTGCTTTTCTGTCGCGTTCGGGAATGGCACAAAGGACCGGCTCATAGAAGCCGGCAGTGAAAAATTCTATACTTCCCCTGCGGTTTAATGTCTGTATATCATCGAAGACTTCTTCATGATGCTTTCTGATCTGCTCCAGCAGCCATCCGCTGCAATGCAGGGAAAACTTGAAAAAAGGGAACTTCTTTACGGTTTGAAAAAAAGGCTTGTAGCATTTTTCCACCGCTTCATCCACTGCTTCCTTGAAGTTGTCCGCCGGCTGATGCATATGTATGCCAAAGAGCAGTTTTACTTTTTTATCCATCCCCGTTCCTATATAAACCAGTTTTTACTGTAATCGTTGAAGCATACTTCTATCTCGCCGAAAGTCGGTACAAATTCGCTGCTGTTCTGTTTATCGGTGATCTCCAGCTGAAGATGAAGTGTGCTTTTTTTCTGACAGTATTTTTTATCTATGGCGAATTCTACCATATCCTTGCATACCAAAGTTAAACCATCCTTCTGATACTGGTCCGTCACAGGCAGAACAATGGTATTAGGCAGTTCTTTGAAATGCAGTTTTATCTCTTTGTACGCCGAGAGGAACTGCTTTACATTGACATCAAGCCTGAAATACATCATTGTGTCATTTTCGCCGTAATAGAGTTTTTGCACAATCCTTTTCACCCCATCCATAGTGGAAAAGGCTTTACTCTCATCAACCATACCGGCACCCAGCCATTCATAGAACGAAGTCTCTGTGCCGTCAACTTCCACTAACAGCGGGAACTGCGGTTTAACCTGACTCAGTGCCACATTTCTTTCCCTGAAAATATTCAGATAGAGGTTTGAAGGTACAGGCATACCGCACAGTTCGTACACGGCTATGAGATGCGAACGGAAAAGCGTATCGAACTCCGCAAGGAAATCACTGAAATGGTCTTCTCCGTACCACCAAAACCAGTCAGAACATTCACTGGCCAGAAAATGTTCCTCCACAACTGTCTGCGTCTTTCTGTCAAGTTTCCGACAGGAGGGACCAGTCTCTCTTTTGGTCTGATAGATCAGCTCCCACGCCCTGTTCTTTTCACTCTGCCCGACCCAGGTATCAAAAGTACCGTAAATCCAGCTGCCAGGATGCAGCGATGGCAGTTTCTGCCTTCCTTCTTTGGGCAGATCATCGAACCTTTGCATGCTAACCGTCCGGCTTTTTGAAACAGCATTATACAGTTTCAGAAAAAAATCCATGGCATTGTTCCGGTAAAACTCCCAGGCATTTTCTCCGTCGACGATCACAAAGACATTGGCATCAGAATGTTGTTTTCCAATCTCATCAAGCCGTTTCATAAAGTCTCCGACAGCATCTGTTTCTTCCATAAAACGATAACGGAACCCTATGCTGTCGCTGAGAGGATGGTCCCGAAAAGCGATGAAGACAGAATCGTATTCATACCGGTAATAACAAAGATTTTTCTCACTGCTTTTGAGCGTTTTCTGCAGGATCGCTTCATCTGTCGCGACCCATTCTATGCCTTTTTCTCTGTAAAGATGCAGACTTTTTTCATCGACCGCCCCTTCTGCCGGCCACAGACCGGTAGGTTTCTGCCCAAATACCTTGACATAAAGTTCGATAGCTTTATCG
>NZ_WGDD01000014.1 GCF_015493435.1 Sulfurovum sp. | reverse complement strand
GAAGGGCTTATGACTGCCAATCAGAAGATAAGTGACCAACTCCTGCTGGGGAACTCCTATAGTGAAGAGCTGATAGATGGGGTAAAGAAGAGCTTTTCTTTGCATTATATAGACTACAAAAACCCTGAAAATAACGTCTTTCATGTCACAGAAGAGTTTGTGGTAGATAGGGTGAGACAACAGGAGCAAACAAAGACTAGACGACCTGACTTAGTATTGTTCATAAACGGTATACCCTTTGGGGTAATAGAGCTTAAAAAAGCTTCACGAGGTACAGAAGAGGGCATCTCTCAGATGTTACGCAATCAAGACAGCCATGAGATACCCAACCTTTTTAAGTATGTACAGATAACACTTGCAGGAAACAACCACTCCCCACAGTATGGAACAACAGGCACACCTAAAAAGTTTTATGCCGTTTGGAAAGAAAAAGATGTAGACTTGAGTACTGTAGTGAAAGACCGTACACCTTCACCGTTAGATAAAACTGTTTATGCACTCTTTGAAAAACACCGTATGGTGGAGTTGTTGCACTCATTTGTCATCTTTGATGGCAAGGTGAAGAAGATAGCACGGTATCAACAGTATTTTGCCATAGAGAGCATCATGGAGCGTATAGGTAAGCTTGACAATACAGGTAGACGACAAGGTGGACTCATCTGGCATACGCAAGGGTCTGGTAAGTCTTTGACTATGGTGATGTTGGCAAAGGTCATCAAACGAAGCATAGTAGGGTCTAAAGTCATCATAGTAACCGATAGAAAAGACTTGGATAAGCAGATACATGACACTTTTAATAACTCCGAAGTTAAAGCTGTAAGGGCAAGGTCTGGTAAAGATTTGGTAGCGTTGTTGCAGTCTGGTAAGTCTGTTATAACCACCCTCATACATAAGTTTGAGAAGGTTAAAAATGAGAACGTCACATTTGATGACCCAAATACCTTCATACTCGTAGATGAGTCGCACCGTACACAGGGTGGAGATATGCATAAAGCGATGAAAAAAGTCTTTCCTGAAGCGTGTTACCTTGGCTTTACAGGGACACCACTTATGAGAAGAGAGAAGAACTCTTTTGCTAAGTTTGGTGGAGAGATACATCGTTATACCATCAACCAAGCCGTGGAAGACAAAGCTGTACTGCCACTACTCTATGAAGGACGACTGGTAGACCAATGGGTGAACGATGAAAAAGGACTAGACAGACGCTTTGAGCAGATAGCTAGACACTTAGAAGAAGAGCAAGTGCTTGACCTGAAAAAGAAGTGGGCAAGGTTTCAAAAAGTGGCTTCTAGCGAGAGACGGCTTGAGATGATTATGCTAGACATCAACGAAGATGTACGCAAACGCCTGCAAGGTACAGACTTTAAAGCCATGCTTGCTACAAGTTCTAAGTATGAAGCCATCAAGTACCATAAACTCTTTGAGGAGATGGGAGACATACGCACGGCATTTGTCATCTCTGCACCTGACAGCAGAGAAGGACACTCTGAGGTAGATGATGAAAACAGAGCATTTATCCAAGAAGAGTGGTCAAGAGTGATGAAGAAGTATGGGGATGAAGAGAAGTATTTAGATAAAGTCAAAGATGAGTTTATCAATGGTGAAGAGATAGAACTTCTCATCGTGGTAGACAAACTCCTTACAGGATTTGATGCACCAAGAGCTGCGGTACTTTACATAGATAAATTGCTTAAAGAGCATAACCTCTTACAAGCCATAGCAAGGGTAAACCGTCTGTATGAGGGGAAAGACTTTGGGTTTATTGTAGATTACCGTGGATTGCTTGGTGACTTGGATAAAGCACTTAATGACTACTCCGGACTGGCTGATTTTGATGAAGAGGACATTGCAGGGGCAGTGTTTGACATAAAAGAAGAGATAGCTAGGGTTAAAACCTATTATGAGTATTTGGAAGAACTGTTTAAAGAAGTGGAGAATAAGCAAGACCAAGAGAGCTATGAAGTCTACTTGGCAGACGAAGAGAAACGTAAACTTTTTTATGATTATCTCTCGCATTATGCCAGAGCATTAAAGCTGGCACTTTCCAGTGACAAGATAAGTGAAGTCTTTAGCGATAAAGAAATAGCAAACTACAAAGAGAAGATGAAGTTCTATGCAGAGTTACGCAAAGCGATACGCATACGTTACCATGAACAAGTAGATTTTGGGAAGTATGAGAAGCAGATGCAAAAACTACTTGATACGTTTATCTCTGCAGATGAAGTGAATCAGTTGACGAAACTGGTAAACATCTTTGATGAAGAGTTTGAAGCAGAATTAGAAAGAGTGGTAGGGGATAATGCCAGAGCAGACAGCATACTGAGTGCCACAACAGCAGTTATCACTGAAAAGCGTGAGAGCAACCCTGCGTACTACGATAAGCTCTCTAAACGCATACAGGAGATCATAGAAGAGTATAGAGAGAAACGACTGACCGAAGAGGAGAAGCTTAAGCACGCGAAAGAGATACGAGATTTACTCCTTAAAAATGAATCTGAAGAAGAGTCAAGCTACCCAGAGAGTATCAAGCATAATATCCATGCAAGAGCTTTTTATGATAACTTGGAAGAGCGTTTTAGCGAAGCGATGAACAATGTGGATGAGCGTATCTTGGTGGCAGAAGCACCTCTATGGTATGCAGGAAAGGCATCAGAAGCAGCAGAAGATCTGCTCACACAAACGGTAATGAAGATAGTAGAGATATTCCGAGAAGCATCCAAGAAACCTGACTGGAAAAATAACTCTGATATGCGTAACAAGATAGAAGGACAGATAGATGATCTTTTTTGGGAGATGGAAGATAAGTATGGTCTAAAGTTCACTAATACTGATGAACTACTGGCAACCATACAGCAGATAGGTATAAATAATTATGACTAGGAAAGGGGCAGCGACTTTAGTCGCTGATGAAAAACATGAAACAAACGCGACTGAAGTCGCGTCCCCGAAGATTGTCATTATAAAAAAAGATGTCAAACATATCAACCTCAAAGTCAAACCAAGTGGAGAGGTAATACTTACAGCTCCTACTGATAGTAACGAAAGAGATATAGCGTATGTACTTAAAAAAAGAGCTGACTGGATCGATAAGAAGATTGCTTTTTTTGATGCCCATAGAGATGAACATGAAAAAGAGTATGTAAGTGGAGAGAACTTTCGTTATCTCGGGCGAAATTACCGTCTTAAGGTGATAGAGAGTAAAGAGGAGGGTGTAAAGCTTCAAAAAGGTTATTTGCAAGTTTTTGTGAAGGATACGGCTAATATTGAACGAAAAAAGAGACTCTTGCGTGCATGGTATAGTCAAAAAGCTCAAATACACTTTATGAAAGCGATTGAAAAGTATAAGCCTATTGTCAAACAAGAGATTGAAACGGTACGTATACGTGAGATGAAGACTCGGTGGGGAAGCTGTAACCCCTCTAAAAGTTATATCAATCTCAATCTAAAACTGATAGAGAAGCCTACTGAGTGCATAGAATATGTGGTGTTTCATGAGTTGGCTCACTTGGTGCATGCTGATCACAGTATGAAATTTTACAACTATCTTGACCTTATTATGCCGGATTGGAAAAGACGAAAGGAAAGGCTGGAGAAAAATCTCTGACCTTTGTATGATCTTCAGTTAAAGCATCCCCATCGCCAGCTTGGCTTCGTCGCTCATCTTGCTCTGATCCCACGGCGGATTGAAAACAATGTCCACATCGACATGTTCGAGATATTCCAGGCGCTTGCTGATGCTTTTGACAAGGTCGACGATCACATCGGACATAGAACAGGTTGCCGAAGTGAGTGTCATGGTGATTTCGCAGCGTTTGAGCAGTGTCACTTCATCTGTCCAGCATTTGACATTGTAAATGAGCCCCAGATCGTAAATGTTTACCGGCAGTTCCGGGTCATAGATCTTTCTGAGTTCCTCTATGACCATTTCTTTCATCTCTTCATCACTGGGGGTTTTGTCGAGAAAGGCACGCTTAGTCTCATCCATCCGTTCTCTGATCTCTGCTTCGGTCGGTTTTTTGACTTCAGACTTGGGTGCTTCTTCCTGTTTGCCGAATTTTTCTTCGTAAGCTTTCATCTCTTCGGCTGTGGTCGGAATATCGTCTATTTTTATATCATTTGGGTCTTTCATAGCTTGTCTCCATTGTGTTTTGCGCAGGGTGCTGTGTTCTCACGGCACCGTAATATACATTTTTCCGTTATTCCCGGTGCTCTCGGAGGACAGCACCCTACATTGCTTCTTTGCATTTTCTGGCGTAGGCATATACCATGTTCAAAAAGGCTTCAAGGCTCTGCTGCCTGACGGGAGAAAGCAGTTCGATGATGCCCATCTCATGCAGTTTCGCCGGGTCAAAATTCAGTATCTCATAGGGTGTACGGTTGTTGAAAATATCCAGCAGGAGTGTCAGCATTCCTTTGGCCATTTCAGAAGTGCCTTCTCCCCGAAGGATGAGTTTGCCGTCACGGCATTCGCCGACAAGCCATGCAGCAGAAGCACAGCCTTCCACAAAGGTTTCATCATTTTTTTCTTCTGCGGGAAGTGTCGTGTGCTTCTTCCCCAGATCGAAGATATATTCGAGCTTGTCATTGGCGGTAGGGAAAAGATCAAAATCTTCTTTATAGGCAGCTACCCTTTCTTCCATGGTCATGATGCATCCTTTTTGTGTACGGTATAAAAAGCTTTTTCAAACTCTTCCTTGATACGCTCCTGCTGGCGGCTGTCTTTGACTTTCTCTATGAGCGTATTGGCAAAGGCAATGACCAGCATTTTTCTCGCTTCAGTAACGGAAATACCGCGTGACTGGAGGTAAAAGAGCTGTTTTTTGTCCAGCTGTCCTGTTGTTGAACCGTGAGAAGCTTCCAGTTCGTCGATGTAAATTTCAAGCTGCGGTTTGGCAGCCATATAGGCACTTTCATCGAGCAGTACGGCTTTGGAATTCTGGTGGGCTTTGCTGTACTTTGCCGAATGATCCACCCTGATGAGTGCATCAAAGATCCCGCGGGAATGTCCATCGAGAATATTTTTAGCTTCCTGGGAAGAAGTGGCATGCTCTCCTTTGTGGATGATCTGTGAGACAGTACCGCGTCGGGATTCACTGTTGAGATAGAGCAAATGCCCCGCTTCGACATGGGCATGGTCTTCCAGCACGATCCTGAGCATCTGCAAGCCCAGCCCTCCGCCGAAATCAAAAGATTTCAGCAAGGCATTCGCCTCTCTTTCAACATGAACGTTATGTGAAGCGACCATCGCATAGTTCTCAGGATGCAATGTCTGTGTTTTCAGTACCCTGAGTGTGCTGTTCGGGGCGATCCGCATATCATAACCGTAAAGGACAAGCGTATCTCTGACCGCATCATCTTCAAATCTTTCATATACGATGGCATGTCTGTTGCTCTGGTTCTCAAGAGAGATACGGTAATTGATCAGTGCATTGCTGCGGGTAAATCGGTGTACGATCTCAACATGGGCATCTCCGTCTATCTCGATCGTGATGACATGCGGCGAGAGCAGGTGGCCAAGATAGTAGAGCGGGTCAAAATGCTCCATTTCCACATGTTTGCACGCTTCGTAGAAGATACGCATACCTTTGGGGGCAGAAACGACGGTACCGTCCACGATCTCGACATGGTCACTCTCCTGAATAGCTTTGGGAATATAATCGAGCAGAGCATACTCTCTACAGAGCAGTGTTTCTATGTCAAAGTAACGGTAGGCTTCGCTCTTTTTGCTCGGAAGGCCAAGGTCATGCAGCTTTTTAAGCTGTGGTTCCCGGACATCTGTCCCCAGCAGGACAGCCAGTTCCTCTACGCTTTTGTTTCTTAGTGTGTCCGGTGTCATGACGCACTGTCCTCTTCGATAGATTCATACCCTTTGTCTTCGAGCTGCTCTACAAGTTCAGGCCCGGCAGTCTTGATGATGCGCCCGTCTTTGAGTACATGGATATAGTCAGGCTCGATGTAATCCAGAATACGGCTGTAATGCGTGATGACCAGGAAAGAGCGCTTGCCGTCCTTCATCTTGTTGATCCCTTCGGAAACCGCCCTGAGTGCATCGATGTCCAGTCCGGAGTCTATTTCGTCAAGAATGATCACTTCGGGTTCAAGAATAAGCATCTGAAGGATCTCGTTGCGTTTCTTCTCACCGCCGGAGAAGCCTTCGTTGAGCGAACGGCTGATCATATCCGATTTCATGCCGAGCATTTCGAGGTGACTCTTCATCAGCCTGAGGAATTCGGCTGCGTTGAGCTCTTCCTTGCCTTCGTGTCTGCGTTTGGCATTGAGCGCCGTTCTGAGGAAGTAGGCATTGTTGACCCCCGGGATCTCCACGGGGTGCTGAAAACTGAGGAAGATACCTTCAAGGGCTCTCTCTTCAGGCTCCATATCATTGATGCTTTTGCCTTTGTAGCGTATGTCGCCCCCGGTGAGTGTGACATCGTAATGTCCCACAATAGTCTTGGAGAGGGTTGACTTTCCCGCACCGTTCGGCCCCATAATGGCATGCACTTTCCCCGGCTCAAGCTTGAGGTTCAACCCTTTGAGTATCTCCTTTTCTCCTATCTTTGCATGTACGTTCTCTATTTCCAATACTGTTTTCATCCTACGCTTCCTTCCAATGTTAATTCCAATAATGCTTTTGCTTCGACCGCATACTCCATAGGGAGCTGCGAAAATACCTCTTTGCAGAATCCGTGTACGATCATCGAGACGGCATCTTCTTCGCTGATACCCCTTTGTCGCAGGTAGAAAAGCTGTTCGTCACTGATCTTTGACGTAGTTGCTTCGTGCTCTATCTGTCCTTGTGTGTCTTTTGATTCGAGGTAGGGGAAAGTATGCGCACCGCATTTGTCCCCAATGAGCAGAGAATCGCACTCCGAATAGTTTCGGGCACCTGCGGCATCCGAACCTATTTTGACCAGACCACGGTAGGTATTTTGCCCTTTCATCGCCGAAATACCCTTGGAGATGATGGTCGAAGAAGTATTCTTCCCGAGGTGGATCATCTTCGTACCGGTATCTGCCTGCTGGGCAAGTGTCGTAACAGCGACCGAATAGAATTCGCCCACACTGTTGTCTCCTTTCAGGATGCAAGAAGGGTACTTCCAGGTAATGGCCGAGCCGGTTTCCACCTGTGTCCAGGAGATCTTCGAATTGTCTCCTTTGCACAGACCGCGCTTGGTCACGAAGTTGTAGATACCGCCTTTGCCGTTTTCGTCACCCGGATACCAGTTCTGGATGGTGGAGTATTTGATCTCTGCATCTTTCATGGTCACAAGCTCGACCACGGCAGCATGCAGCTGGTTCTCGTCACGTGTCGGTGCGGAACAGCCTTCGTTGTAACTGACGTAGGCCCCTTCGTCTGCCACAATGAGCGTCCGTTCAAACTGTCCGGTGTTGAGTGCGTTGATACGGAAATAGGTACTGAGTTCCATCGGGCAGCGTACACCCTTGGGGATGTACACAAACGTTCCATCGGTAAAGACAGCTGAATTGAGTGCTGCAAAATAATTGTCCGCCATCGGTACGACCGAGAACATATATTTCTGAATCAGTTCCGGGTAGTCGCGTATGGCATCGGAAATGGAGCAGAAGATTACACCGTGCTTTTGCAGTTCTTCGGAATAAGTGGTCTTGACCGATACCGAGTCAACCACCGCATCTACCGCTACTTTTACACCGGCAAGCTGTTTTTGCTCTTCCAGGGAAATACCCAGTTTCTCATATGCGGCAAGGATCTTGGGATCGACTTCGTCAAGACTTTCTATGCCCTGTTTGGGGGCAGCATAGTAGGAGATGGCCTGGTAGTCTACAGGATCATAGCTCAGGTGAGCCCAGTGGGGTTCTTCCATCGTCTGCCACTTCTTCAAGGCTTTGAGCCTGAGCTCAAGCATCCATTCGGGTTCTTCTTTCTTTTTTGAAATAAATTTGATCGTATCTTCATTCAGGCCGGGAGGGACAACATCGGTTTCGATATCGATCTCAAAACCGAGTGAATAGTCACCGGAAACGGCTTTGTTGAGTTCTTCGTTTGCCATACAGGCTCCTTTAGGATAAATTTTGTCCTATTTAACTTTATAGTTATAGCACAGATAGTTTAATCGAAGTTTAAGTCCGGCTACGGCCTGTAAACCCTGACATTCTCTCTGTTTTCCGAATCGCGCAGGTACTGGGCATGCAGCTGGCTCATAATGCCCTTGTCGCAGTAGAGCAGATATTCTCTGTCCTGGGGCAGTTTTTTGAACTCAGTCTTGAGTTTGTGAAAAGGGATCTGTATGCTTTCGCACTCTGTCCGGATGCAGGGAGCGTCGGTACGTATATCGATGACGGTGTAGTTATCGGAGGAAAGGTCCTTGACCACTTCGACCGGTGCCGCTTTGCTCACGTCCTCCACGATGTCCCGAACATCGATACTGATGGCATCTTCCACTGCTTTATCAAGTACTTCGTAGTTAAAACGCTTTGCTTCTCTTTCCATCCGTTTGAAAGAACCGTGAATGATAGGGTTTTTGGAGATGACCCCGCAGTACTCAGGCATATTCTCGGCAAAATAGCGTGTGCCGATTTTTGTGGCGATGTTGATGATCTCCGGTTTGTTGAAGGTGGCAAGCGGACGCAGTACCAGTTTGTTCGTCACCTGATCGATGAGTGCGAGGTTTCTCAGTGTCTGACTGGAGACCTGAGCAACACTTTCACCCGTGACCAGCGCATCGATGTTCATTTCATCGGCAATTTTTTCTGCGGCCATCAGCATGAGACGTTTGAGCGTAACCCCCATGTAGGTTTCGGCTGTGGAGCGGAAAATTTCTTCAACGACACTGTCAAAGGGAACGGAGACAAATTTGACCGGATGGGAAGCGCCGTAACGGCTCCAGAGGTAGAGCGAAACCTGTTTGACACCTATTTCATGTGCTGCACCGCCGAGATTAAAGAAAATAAAATGGGTCTTGATGCCGCGTTTCATGGTCAGGTAACTGGCTACGGTCGAGTCAAAACCGCCTGACATCAAAGAGAGCACATCGCCTTGTGTACCGATGGGAAACCCGCCCAGCCCGGCATATTTACGGGTAATGATATTAAGCTGGTTGTTAATGAGTTCGATGCGTACCGTTTCTTCGGGGGTATGCAGATCGACTCTGTCGGCATTGCTGTGTGCCAGTGTATAGCCGCCGATGACACGCTCCATTTCGGAAGAATTGAAGGGATGGCTGCCGGTACGCTTGGCACGCACTACAAAACTTTTACCCTCGATATCCGGTGCGGCCACTTCACAGACCTTCTCTTTGATCTGCTCAAGCGTTTCCATTTTATCGAATTGCAGTGCTTCGAGTACCTGCTCGATACCCGGTGTGTGCAGCAGGGTATTGCGTACTTTTTCAAGCACCGTGACAGGGGTGACCACTTCGATCTTGTCAGAGAACTTTTTGATGGCAACCGTTTCGTCTATGTCATGCAGAAGTGTTTGAAGGTTGCTGTAGAGCTGCTGCACCATCTGTTTTTTGGCCGATGCACCTTTGACCATGATCTCAGGGAAGAGTTTAAGAATGAATTTTTGTGTTTTTAGCTCATTATCGCTCACGCGCTGTATCCTTGCAGTTAAATTGGACAGTATTATATCACAAGAGTATTATCATCCTATGCGTTTCCCGTTCCCCGCCTGTCCGTTGCACCATAGCGGACAAATCCTTCCGCTTATATATTTTTATTTATACTTATTTTATAAAATAAAAAAAATATATGCTAAAATAGCATACTGTCTTTATTTTTATGAAAGACGGAAGGAACGTCCATTATGAAAAGTATGAAGTTTTTCGTTCTCTTCGCAGCACTGTTGTTCGTTGTAGTGTTTTACCGGACCTATGAGCAGTACAAGGAGATAAACCATACACAAAAGCTCATTGTACTGCATGAAAGCAGTTCTCTTGCCGAATTCGTTTCCGCCTTCCGGAAAACCTATCAGGATATCTTTCTGCGTGAACATATTGCCATCACAGACAAAACATTAAATTTGCTTCCTGTAAAAACACTTACCGAGATCAGTCAACGATTTACCTCGAAAGTCCAGGGGGAAATCACGATACGTACTGTTTCTGACCGGCCGAGAAACCCGGCGAACCGGGTTGACGACTTTGAAGAACAAATGATCGGGTATTTCAAGGTACATCCCGAAGTGAAATACAGGTTCATAGAACAAGAGGGTACATTCAGCTATTTCAAACCCATCTATATAGAAAAAACCTGTCTGCGCTGCCACGGCAAGCGTAAAAATGCAATCCCGAGTATACGCAAAAGATATGCTACAGCATACAATTACAAGCTCGGCGAA
Organism: Sulfurovum sp.; assembly: GCF_015493435.1. Lineage (GTDB taxonomy): Bacteria > Campylobacterota > Campylobacteria > Campylobacterales > Sulfurovaceae > Sulfurovum. Next base: position 63,934 of record NZ_WGDD01000014.1, on the reverse strand, counting down.
ATACGCGGTATTATGCATATCAAGATCAAAGACAGTGACCTTTTTGCCGGCCTCTACGACAATTTTCTCAAATCACTCTTGAGTGCCGTGCTGATGTATCTTCTTCTTTTGCTTATCATTTATCTTCTGATCAAACGTATTCGCTTCAAAGAGGTGGAATACATGCATAAACTGGAAGGAGATATAGCAAAAAAAACGTATGAAATCAAAAAACAGAAAGAGACGTTCGAAACACTGTTCGAAAAGTCCTCTGACGGTATCCTTATCGTTGACGGTTCAACCTTCATCGAGTGCAATGAAAAAATGGTGGAAATATTGAAATACCCTTCCAAAAAAGAACTTCTCAATATGCACTACAGCGACATGGTCCCCAAATTCCAGCCTGACGGCAGGAACTCTTATGAAAAATCAAAAGAAATGATCGCACTGGCGAAACAATACAACGGGTATCAGTTCGAATGTGTATACCGCAGGGCCAATGGCGAAGAATTTCTTGCAGAAGTGACGCTGACACCTATCGTACTTGGCAAGCGTCATGTCATCTATACGGTTGTGAGAGATATTTCCGATAAGAAAAAAGCACAACTTGAACTTTTAAGGCAGAAGAACATCCTCCACCACCAGGCACATCATGATGGTCTGACAGGACTCCCCAACCGGACACTTTTTGGCGACAGGCTCGAACACGGTCTTAAACTGGCAGAACGTCATCTCGGCAGGCTGGCGCTCTTTTTCATAGACCTGGACAATTTCAAGCAGATCAATGATTCACTGGGACACCAGATAGGAGACAAAGTACTTGTGGTCGTTTCGGAACGGCTGAAAGCAAAAATACGCAAAGAGGATACGCTGGCACGGCTGGGAGGAGACGAATTTACCATCATTATGGAAAATCTCGAGGAGATCCGGCAAGTCTCTGTACTGGCCCAGAAAATACAGGCTGTATTGGGCCAGCCGATGCACATAGACGGGCATACGCTCTACATCTCCTGCAGTATCGGTATTTCTTTCTATCCGCAGGATGCCCAGAATGCCAATGATCTTGTCAAGTATGCCGATGCAGCGATGTACAAAGCCAAAGAGGAGGGCCGAAACAACTTCCAGTTCTATTCAGCAGAAATGACTGTTCTGGCATATGAACGCGTGGTTATGGAAGCCAGTTTGCGGCAGGCGATCAAAAATGAAGAATTCATACTCTATTATCAGCCCCAGGTCAATGCGGAAACCAGCATGATGATAGGAATGGAGGCACTGATACGATGGGAACATCCGCATCTGGGCCTGCTGCTGCCTGAAAAATTTATTCCGCTTGCAGAAGATACCGGACTGATCATTGAGATAGACAGATGGGTCATGCGTACAGCCATGAAACAGATACATCAGTGGTACGGCAGGGGGCTGAACCCCGGAGTCCTTGCCTTGAACCTGTCCATACGGCAGCTCACGGATGAGCACTTTATCGGAATCATCAATGAATGTTTCGATCGTATCGGTTTTAAATCCGAATGGCTTGAGCTTGAAGTGACAGAGGGGCAAATGATGAAAAAGCCTGAAGAGGCGATCGAACGGCTTGAGCAGATACAATCGATGGGTATCAAGATCGCCATTGATGATTTTGGTACAGGGTACTCTTCCCTGAGCTACCTGAAACGCCTGCCTGTAAGCAAACTGAAAATAGACCAGTCGTTCACGCACGGTATTCCAGAGGACAAAGAGAATGCCGCCATCATCAAAGCAACTATTGCTCTGGCCAAAAGTCTTCATCTCAAACTGATCGCAGAAGGGGTGGAGAATGAAGAACAGAAAAATTTTCTTATGAAACATGGCTGTATCAATATGCAGGGGTATTACTATGGCAGACCCATGCTGGCAGAGCAGATAGAGAAAAAATGTTTTGATATTTGCTGAATTGAGTACACAGGAACATCAAAGTCAGATGACCTATATCAAACTTTTCAAAAGACAATAGCGCTAAAATAGCAGGAACCATACTAACTACGGAGATGCAAATGAAAAAAATATTGACAATAGCATTGGGAACACTGCTTTTTACCCAGGCCGGATTTGCCGTACAGCAAATAATGCAGAAAGAACTTCCTTTGACAAAAATGCAGCAGCAGAACAGAACCATCGTCAAAATGGCAAGCGAGGAACTCTCAAAAGATTTACCCCAAAAAATAGATCAGTACACAACACTGATGAAAATTGAAGGAAAACAGGAAAGCCTGATTTATATTTTTGAGATAAATACCGGGGCCAAAAGTGATGAAGCGGTACAAAAAGAAGACCGGACACGCATGCAGAAAGCAGTCACACGGGGTGTATGCCATACCTCCAAACGTTTTTTGGATGCGGACATCACTATCGTCTACCGCTATCTCAGTGCAAAAAGCAAAAAAGAACTGTTTCACTTTGATATCAGCAAGGGAAACTGTACCTATATAAAATAAGCAATATCATCCTGGTTTGTCCCGGCACACAGTGTATTTCTTGATTTAATCTTCAAATTGTACTATCATAAAAATAGATAAGAAAGTATATTTGACAGTAAAAAATAATAGAAATAGAGCAGGAGGGGGAGTTTAATATGAGTACAGAACGGTTGACGCTTGCACTTGACGGAGGCAAAACAGCGATACTCGACTGGGATATGGTGAATAAAACTCTCTATATCTCTCCAAACGGGAAAAAGATGCTGGGATACAGCGACAGTGAGCTTCCCACTTCGATAGAAACGTGGAAAGAACTGGCACACCCGGAAGATGTGAAAAAAAATTTTCGCTCTTTCCTGCAGCACAGACACAAACATTTGAAAACCTTTGAACACAGCTACCGGATCCGGCACAGGCACGGACACTGGATATGTATCTTTGGCAGAGCACAGATTATTTATGATGCAGAGGGCCATGCCGTTCGGATGATCGGAACACAAACTGATATCACGAAAGAAAAAGAGCTGCAGTTTAAATACTCCCATTATGCACAGATCATTGAGCAAATTCATGATTCTGTCATTTCCCTGGATAAACAAGGCAATATTACCAGTTGGAACAAGGGTTCTGAAATGCTTTTCGGCTATAGTGCCGACGAAATGATCGGCAGACATTTCTCTTTACTCTGCCTTGAAGAAAAATGCTCTCTTCAAACTAAAAGTATTGCTGCCTTGGAACAATATGGAGAGTACAAAACCGAGATACAACTCAAAAAAAGGTCGGGTGAACCCCTGTTTGTTGAGCTCGTACTCTCTCCCCTCAAAGACAATGAGGGGAAACGCATTGGCATAGTAAGTTATGCCCACGATATCACTGACAGAAAAGAAGCGGAAGAACGACTGGTAGAGCAAAAAAGAATCCTTTTCTATCAGGCACACCATGATGCACTGACAGGCTTACCCAACAGAGTGCTTTTCTTTGACCGGCTCGAACAGAGCATACGCAAAACCAAACGTCTCGGTTCGGGCTTTGCCCTTTTCTTCATTGACCTTGACAGATTCAAACATATCAATGATTCACTGGGGCACAGCATAGGTGACAGGGTTCTGCGGATCACAGCAAAGCGTATCGGAAGCATGCTCCGTCAGGAAGATACACTTGCCCGCCTGAGCGGAGATGAATTCACTGTCATTATGGAAGACCTTCATCATCCTGCAGATGCCTCTTATCTTGCAGAAAAAATCCTGGCTGTTTTGCAAAAGCCTATGTATATCGATGAATATACACTTTACATCTCAGGCAGTATAGGCATCAGTCTCTACCCTGAAGATGCTGCAGATGCAGAGGACCTTTTGAAGTACGCGGATACAGCGATGTACAGAGCAAAAGCAAACGGACGCAATATGTTCCAGTTCTACGCTGCGGCAATGACTGCCTACGCTATTGAGCGCATGGAAATGAAAACCAGTTTGAAAGAGGCAATAGAGAAGGAAGAATTCGTCCTTTACTATCAGCCGCAGGTTGATGCCCTGACAGGTCATACCATCGGCCTGGAAGCCCTGGTGAGGTGGCAGCATCCAAGCAGAGGGCTGATACTTCCCGATCAGTTCATCCCCCTGGCAGAAGAGACGGGTTTGATCGTCGACATCGACCGATGGGTCATGAAAACAGCCATGCAGCAGGTATCGCTCTGGCATAAAGAGGGTCTCATTCCCGATATGCTTGCCCTGAACCTCTCTATCAAGCAGCTGGAGGGACATCATTTTCTACAGGAGATTGAACATTGCCTCAACGCTTTTGAATTCCAACCTCACTGGCTTGAACTTGAAATTCCCGAAGGGCAGGTGATGAAAGACCATAAAGAAACAATTGCCAAACTCCAGAAAGTGCATGATATGGGTATCGGTATCTCCATTGACGATTTTGGTACGGGATATTCTTCACTCTCACTCTTAAAGCGTTTGCCCATCAACCTTTTGAAGATCGACAGATCATTTATTAAAGATATTCCTTTTGATGAAGAAGACATGGCCATTGTCAAAGCGATCATTGCCTTAGCAGGCAGCCTGAAACTTGAAATTATTGCCGAAGGGGTAGAAACAGAAGAGCAAAAAGCGTTTTTGGTCGAGAACGGCTGTACCAAAATTCAGGGTTTTTACTACAGTAAACCGTTATCTCAGGAAAAGATGCACCATTTTCTTCAGAAACAGTTTTAAACAGAATAGTACTAATATATTTTTGAGTATACTATAATTATGAATTATTTGATAAATACACTTAATCTTCTTTATGCTGTCAGAACAACAGACCGGAGAATGGTAAGCAGACTCTACTCTTTATCACAGCGGAGTCTCATAGCCATGGTCGGATTTGTTCTGTTTGTGAGCTATTATCTTTATCCTGCCTTGCATACGACGATCATTGTATGGGGGAGCATCATTGTTCTGATTACCCTGACAAGGCTGGGACTGGCACTGTATTTCAAACGATACGAAAGCCGATACAGCACTGAAAAATGGTATAGAATATTTCTGTTTTTTAACTTTATGTCGGCACTGGGCATTACTGTACTGGGTGCCGTACTGATCTATTGGGTCAATGATGTTCAAAGGCTGTTTATCGTGGCTTCGCTGTTAGGACTTTCTGCCGGGGCCGTAAGTTCTCTCTACCCGGATGTCCGGATCATGCTGGGATATGTCACGATCATTATCCTACCGTTGATCTTTTCACTCTTTATACTGGGAGGAGAACTGCATATCCTGCTCGCAGCCATGCTGATTCTCTATTTTTTTACTCAGGTTGTCATTGCTTTCAATGTGCACAAACAGAATGCGGAACTGGCGGCAAAGCAACAGGAAACGATGGCTGCCCAGACACAGCTGCTGAAACACAGAGAAGCTATGGAGTACTTCTATACACAGGCACCTATCAGTATTTTTTCCTATGATATCAACCTGAACATTACAGAATGCAACAAAGCATTTTTGGAGCTTTTCCATCTTGACAAGAAAAAAGTCATCGGAATGAACCTTACACTGCTTCCCGACCAGAGCCCCCTGAAAGTTATCCGTGCGGCACTCAAAGACGGGGTACAGACCTATGTAGGGGCCTATTTGTCTACAAAAGGACTGGAATACTGGATAGAAGCGAAAACATTTCCCATTCATAATGGGCGCAATGAAGTGATCGGGGGGATTGCCCTGCTTGAAAACAAGACCAAAGAGCATGAAGCAGTGGAAAAACTCAAATATCTTGCTTCCCATGATGCACTGACCCAACTTTCCAACAGACGCGGATTCAGAACGTTTACCGAAAAACTGCTGGAAAACGAAAAACATAGACATAGCTACTCACTTCTTTTTTACCTGGACCTGAACCGCTTTAAATATATCAACGATTCCCTTGGACATACATTTGGGGACAAACTGCTGCAGGAAGTTGCGCTGCGTCTGAAATCGATCGTGGAGGAAGAGCACAATTTAACGCGCCTGGGCGGAGATGAGTTTGTCATCGTTGTTCCTTTTGTAGCAGAGAGTTTTTATGCGGCACATCTCAATGCTGAAGCCTATACCGATAAAATACACCGTTCGTTCGAAGAAGCTTTTATTATTGACGGTGTGCGTCTTTATATCAAGACCAGTATCGGTATTGTGATCATCGAGCCCAATTTCAACAATATAGACGAGATCGTAAGGCATGCGGATATTTCAATGTATCAGGCGAAAAAGCACGGCCAGGACCAAATATCATTCTACAATAACAAGCTGGATGAGGAACGCAAAGCGACCTTTGCTCTGCAGCAGGATCTTATCTATGCATTGGAAGATAATCTGTTCGAACTCTATCTTCAGCCCATTGTATCTATTGAAGATGATGCGTTATATGCGGTCGAAGCCTTGATACGCTGGGATCATCCGGTAAAAGGACTTTTGGAACCGGCTGATTTTATTCCGTTGGCGATTGAACTCGGTGTGATCACGGAAATAGGGTGGTGGGTCTTGGAGAAAGTCTGTCAGACCATCACGGAATGGAAAGCACAGGGACTGTGGGAACTGCACTATATTTCTATCAATCTCAATGCCAAACAGTTGATCAAAAATGATTTTATCGAAAAGTTTTTTACACAGCTTGACATCTATAATGTCGATACACAGGATATTAAGGTTGAGATTACGGAAACATCACTGATAAACAATTTCGAGCTGACACAGCAGGTGATCCATGAGCTTCAGGATCGGGGTATAAAATGTATTATTGATGATTTCGGAACCGGATATTCATCCCTTTCCTACCTGAAAAAATTTTCGTTTTCTGTGCTGAAAATAGACAGAGAATTTATTTTTGACCTTGAAAACAATGTTGACAACGAAATACTTATCCGCACGATCGTGGAGATTGCAAAACAGTTTAACTACAGTATTGTCGTGGAAGGCATAGAGACTCCGGAGCAAAAAGAGATCATCAAAAATATCGATAATACACTGTATTACCAGGGATATCTGATCAGCAGACCGCTTTCAATTCCTCTGTTCAAAAAGAAATTCCTCTCTGCCTGAGAATGCGCATACAACTCGTATTTTACAGAAGAATTTAAAAGACGATCTGTCCGTCATTCTGCATACGCATCATGATCTCTTTGGCTTTCTGGTGGCCCTGGAAAGAGGCTTTTCTGCACCACTCGATGGCTTTTTCCTTGTCTTCTTCGCATCCCAGTCCCATGTCGTAAAGCGCGCCGAGGTTGAACTGCGCAGAAGCATTGCCTGCCATGGCCGCTTTTTTGAAGAGAATGAAGGCTTTTTTGTAGTCCTGCTCCACGCCGCGTCCCTCTTTGAACATGGCCGCAAGGTTGTTGAAGGCATCGACATTGCCTCTCTTTGCCGCCTCTTCGTACCAGAACGCTGCTTCGGAGAAGTTCTGCTCGCAGCCTTCCCCTTCCTCGAGCATCAGTGCCGCTTCGAACTGTGCCACAGGCACCTCTCTCGTGGCGGCTTCCAGGTAGTTCTCAAAGGCTTTTTTCGAGTCCTGCTCCACACCGAAACCTCTGAAGTAGAGGAAACCGAGGTAGTAGAACGCGGTCGGCTCTTTCTGAGCCGCCAGATCGGTGTAGAGTGCAAAGGCTTTGTCATACGCTTTGGCTGTCAGTGCGTTGAATGCTTCCTGTACTTGTGCAGTCATCTCAGGCACCGAACCCTTCAAGCTCCGCATTGACCTTCGCAATTTTGCTCTGGGCTTCCTCAAGGGCTTTTCTATTCTCTGCAATGACCTGTTCAGGCGCATTGGCGACGAATTTTTCATTGTTCAGCATGCCGCTGAGTTTCTGTATCTCTTTTTCAAGCTTCTCTTTCTGCTTGGAAAGTTTCCCGATGATGGCGGACATATCGATATTTTCCGTGGAGATCATCGTTTCAAGGCTGTCGGAAACGTCCGTGACGCAGTTGGGCAGCTTTTCATTGACAAAAGAGATCTCTTCGACCTTTCCGAGCTTTTCTATGAAAGGTTTGAGCAGGGCAGTTTCCGCCTCTTTGTTGAACTTGATGGAGGCCTTCTCGATCTTCTGGTTCCCTTTTTCAATGAGCGTTTTACATCGTCTCACCGAAACGATCGCTTCAATGGCAAGATTGAACTGCTCGGCGATCTCTTCGTCGATCTCTGTCACTTTCGGATAGGACATGACCATGATGGAAGTACTCTCCTCAAGCTCGGTCCCCGAGAGTCTCTGGTACAGGTTCTCCGTAATGAACGGCATGAAGGGATGGAGGAGTTTGAGCGACTCTTTGAAGATGCTTCCCAGTTCAGGTACACTCTCCTTGCTCGCTTTGCTCAGCTCGATACCCCAGTCGCAGAACTCACCCCACATAAAGCGGTAGAGCGTCGTTGCCGCATCGTTGAAACGGTACTGGTTTATGTAATCCCTTGTCTCTTTGACCGCCAGGTTGAAACGCGAGAGCATATAGCGGCCGAGCGGAGTCTCTATCTTCCCCTGGTCCAGGTCTTCGAAAGTATCCTGGTTGAGCTGCAGGTAGTTCGTCGCATTGAAGAGCTTGTTGGTGAAGTTGCGGCTCTGCTCGAGCTTCTCTTCACTCAGTTTGATATCGCGTCCCTGAACAGCAAGTACGGCAAGCGTGAAACGGAGCGCATCGGTAGAGTACTTCTCTATCATGACAAGCGGGTCGATGACGTTCCCTTTGGACTTGCTCATCTTCTCGCCTTTTTCATCCTTGACCAGTGCATGCAGGTAAATATCCTTGAAGGGCAGTTTTCCGGTAATGTTCTCTCCCATCATCAGCATTCTGGCGACCCAGAAGAAGAGGATGTCGAAGCCGGTGATCAGCAGCTGGTTCGGGTAGAACTCTTTCATGTCCTCTTCGAACCACTTTTCGTTCCTGAAAGCATCCCCGTTACCCCAACCAAGCGTGGAGAAAGGCCAGAGACCCGAGGAGAACCAGGTATCCAGTACATCCTCATCCTGGTGTATATTCATCGAACCGCACTTGATACACTGGGTCGGTGTCTCGCCGTCGAACGCGAACTCTGCGCCACAGTCGTCACAGTACATGACCGGTATCTGGTGGCCCCACCAGAGCTGACGCGAGATACACCAGTCCCTCAGCTCGCTCATCCATGCATTGTAGGAATTGATCCAGTGTGCCGGGAAGAATTCCGCTTCCCCGTTGTTAACCTTCTCGATGGACGCTTTGGCGAACTCTTTTTTCACGAACCACTGTTTGGAAATGTAGGGTTCTACGATGTTCTTGCAGCGGTAGCAGTGTCCGACCTGGTGCGCATGTTCTTCCACCTTCTCCACAAAACCCTCTTCTTCGAGTTTCGCCATAATGGGCTCTCTGGCCTCAAGGCGTTCCATACCGGCAAACTCGCCGCACTCTTCATTGAGAATACCTTTTTCATCGAAGATCGTAATAAAGTCGAGATTATGGCGTTTCCCGACCTCGTAGTCGTTCGGGTCGTGCGCCGGAGTGACCTTGACGACACCGGTACCGAACTCCATATCGACATGTTCGTCGGCGATGATCTTCACTTCTCTTCCGATCAGGGGAAGGGTAACGGTCTTGCCTATGAGGTCCTTGTAGCGTTCGTCGTCCGGGTGTACCATCACGGCCGTATCCCCAAAGTAGGTTTCGGGACGTGTGGTCGCAACGATAACAACACCGGAACCGTCCGTAAGCGGGTACCTGAGATGGTAGAGATGACCCATATGGTCTTCGTGCTCCACTTCGATGTCGGAGAGGGCACCGTCGTGGGTACACCAATTGATCATGTAGTTCCCGCGGACGATGTCGCCGTTGTCGTACATCTGTTTGAAGGACTTTTTGACCGCATTGGCCAAGCCTTCGTCCATGGTGAAGCGTTCACGGCTCCAGGCAGGCGATACACCGAGTTTCCTGAGCTGCCTGGTGATGGCGTTCCCAGAACTGTCCTTCTGTTGCCAGGCTCTTTTGAGGAAGGCTTCCCGGCCTATCTCTTCCTTGGTAGTTCCTTCCGCCAGAAGCTGTTTCTCAACGACATTCTGCGTGGCGATACCCGCATGGTCTGTTCCGGGCTGCCAAAGTGTCTTGAACCCGTCCATTCTCTTGTAGCGTACGATAATATCCTGAAGGGTGAATGTCAGCCCGTGACCGATATGAAGATGCCCGGTAACATTGGGCGGCGGCATCATGATGCAGAAATTCTTTTCCGCTTCCTGTATGTCTTTATTGCCGTCTATTTCAAAATAGCCGCGATCTTCCCAGACCCGGTAATAACGTTCTTCGATCTCTTTTGGATTGTAAACTTTTTTTTCCGATGTGTCGCTCATCTCTGTCCTTCTTGCTGCGTTTATCTTTTCGCACTATAATAATGCCGCGATTATACCCAAATGGTGCTTTTTCTTTTATGGCAGAGGGTATCAGCTTTTTTAAAAAGGATCTTAGTGAAACGATATCTGCTGCTTTTAAGTCTGCTTTCTGTACTGCTTTCTGCCAAAACACTCCCCAGCGATGCACGTCTTGTCGAAGGGATGCTGCCCAATGGTTTCAGCTACAGCATCATGCATAATGAAAAACCCAAAGACAAAGTGGAGTTCCGCCTCTATGTCAAAGCCGGTTCACTCGAAGAAGAGGAAGATCAGCGCGGCCTGGCACATTTCATCGAGCACATGGCCTTCAACGGTACGAAACATTTTAAAAAAAATGAACTCGTTTCTTATCTCGAATCGATCGGTTTGACGTTCGGTGGCGATCTCAATGCCAACACCGGATACGGACGGACACTCTACAAGCTTTCCGTACCCATCGGAGGGGACAATGTGGACAAGGCACTGACCGTACTTCAGGACTGGGCAGGCGGACTGCGTTTCAACCCCGAGGAGTTCAACAAAGAACGCGGCGTAATACTGGAAGAGAAGCGTTTGCGCAACACACCGTCATACCGTCTCTACCGGCAGTATTCTCCGCTTTTTTTTGACGGTACCAAATATAATGACCGTATGGTCATAGGCAAAGAACAGGTCATTAAACATGCCCCTGTACAGCGTGCCGTTGATTTTTATAAAAAGTGGTACCGTCCTGAACTGATGCACCTTGTTGTCGTAGGGGATATCGATGTCAAAGAGATGAAAAAAAAGATCAAAGAAACGTTTGGCGGACTGAAGAACAGTGTACAGATCGAGCCGGTTTCAAGGCTTGTTCCCCCACAGAACAAAACACGTATCATTTCGCTGACAGACAAAGAACTCCACAGCAACAGTGCGGAGATAGACTATCTCGAACGCAAACCGGGCACTGTTACCGAAGAAGAGAAGAGGGATGATCTCGTTGTCTGGATGACAAGCCTGCTTTTTAATCTCAATGCGCAAAAAGAAGTACTCAAACCCGAAAGCAAGGCACTTTCTCTGCATTTTGACATTTCATCGTTGACGCCTGTAAAGCGCATGTACCGTTTTTCCGCCTACTATAAAGAAGCAAACCGTGCAGCCGCTTTTGAACAGCTCTACCGGCTGATGTGGCGTTTCGGCAAATACGGCTTTGCACAAAAAGACTTTGAAACCGTCCGTACACATCTTTTGGCACGCAATGAAAACAGTTACAGGGAGTCGAACAATACCAAGTCGGCCGCTTTTGCTTCGCAGATCGTCAGAAACATCGGCAGCGGAGGGGTTTTCGTAGATGAAGCATATGATTATACGCTTTCCAAAAAGCTGCTGCATTCCATTACACTGGAAGAGGTAAACAAGCGGTTCAGGAAAATACTGGGTATCAAAGACAGGGTCATCATCTTTGTCGGCACATCAAAAAACAAACTCCCGCACAAGCGTGTTCTTCACCTAATGGCGCAGGCGAAAAAGGAGGCGAAAAAACCGAAAATACAGAAAAGCCATACACTCACGCTGCTGAAACATCCGCTTACACCGGTAAAGATCATCGAAAAACATTTTGATCAAAAAACAGGTATCTATTTTTACCGTTTGGAGAACAATGTTACAGTTTCGTTCAAACCGACTGACTTCAGAAAGAACGAAGTACTCGTCAGTGCTGTCAGTCCGGGCGGTTTTTCAACAGTACCTACCAAATCGCTTGATGCTGCTATAAAAGCAGCTGACTGGGTAGTACCTTCCGCTCCGGGAGATCTCAAGAGCTACGAGCTTAAAGAGCTGATGGCCGGAAAACAGCTCAGTTTCATCTTTTCTGTCTCCCGTTTCGGGGAAGTGATAGATGCAGGCAGCAGCACGGAAGACCTTGCCTCGCTTTTTCAGCTGCTTTATATGCAAATCACTGCACCGAAGATCGACCCTGCTATAGCCAACCAGGAGAGAAATATCCTGCTGACGGATCAGGCCCATAGTGACAGAGACCCTGCCTATCGGTTTGAAAAAGGTGCCAAGAAGTTCTATTACAGGGACAATCCGCGTATTCAGTTCGATACCAAACAAAGCATTGAGAAACTTGACCCCAAAGAGATGCTTGCACTTTTCAAAAAAAAGTTCGGAGATATGAACCATTTCCATTTCATTATTGTGGGAGATACCACACCAAAGCAAGTAGAAAAACTCATCTCTACATATCTGGGCAATCTGCCCACAAGAACAAAAAATGAAAAGTACGACAGTACACCGTACCCTCACCGAAAAGGCGAACAGTATTTTGTGAAACGCTTCAACACAACAAATATTGCGAACATTGCACTGCAATACCAGTCAAGCCTGCCGTACTCCATACGCAACGCCGCCATAATGGATGCGGTACAGAACATTTTGACGGTTAGGCTGCGCAACCTCATACGCGAAGCACGTTCGGGTACCTACGGCATCGGGGTACAGTGCCGGATGATCCGTGAACTTCATAACAAAACGGTATGTACTGTCGGTTTTGCCGCAGATCCGGCACGCAGGGATGAACTGATAAAAGCGGTTAGAAAAAGTATTGCCGGCTTTATTGCACACGGACCGACGGCACAGGAACTTAAAAACTACAAAACAGAGTTTGCCGTACAGTATAAACTGATGCAAAAAGAGAATCGTTTCTGGAGCGGTATGATGATGCTGAGTGCCAGGTTCGATACACCCATAGAAACTTACCTGAAAATGCCCGAAGCGATACATACACTGACAGTCGGGGAAATAAAAGCGGCGGCAAAAACACTTTTTGGGAGCGATCTGCTTGTCACCGAACGGCTGCCGGAGAAAAAGAAATCTTAGAAAAGCGGTGTTTTCTTTTTTTTGTGCCATCGAAGTATGGCTTCCCATGCTTCCCTGGCATCTTCTGCATATTCAAAGATATCAAGGTCTTCTTTCGCGATCACACCTTCTTCATACAGATATTCAAAGTCAATAATGCGGCTCCAGTAGGAACGGCAGACCAATACTACGGGAATCGCAGGGCTTTTCCCGGTTTGAATAAGTGTAAGCAGGTCAAAAAGCTCATCAAGTGTCCCAAAGCCTCCCGGAAAAACCACCAATGCCTTGGCACGCTGCATAAAATGCAGTTTGCGTATGGCAAAATAGCGGAACTGAAAACTCAGTTCCGGTGTGATGTACGGGTTTGGATGCTGTTCGCGGGGAAGTTCAATATTGAGTCCGATCGATTTTGCACCCACTTCATAGGCGCCTCGGTTGGCAGCTTCCATAATGCCGGGACCGCCGCCAGTCATGAGTGTGACACTGCAGTCATCCGGACCTTTTCCGCTTTGACCGACCAGTTTTCCAAATTCGCGGGCTTCTTCGTAGTAACGGCTTTTTTCTACGATCCTTTCTGCCCCTCTCAACTGCTGGAGCAGTGTATCGGAATCCGGCTTGGCTTCAAATTTCTGTTTGATCTTTTCAAGCTTTTTGAGCGCTTCGGCAAACTCTGTTACTCTTGCACTGCCAAACACAACGATCGTATGATCTACACCGTGTTTTTTAAGACTGGTCTCAGCCTTCAGGTAGTCAAGCTGCAGCCTGATACCGCGCGCATCGTCGGAATAAAGGAACTGCTTATCTTCTTTTGTATATTTCTGGACAGAGGTCTGTTTGTCTGTTTTTGCTGTTGTATTATTTTTTTTCATGCGATTATTATACAGTTATTCATGTTATAATTTCGCTATCTATTGCCGAATTCAAGATTTTAATACGGTAATATAATTCAAAAACGAGAAATAAAATATGAAAAATATAGCCATACTCTGTTCGGGCGGTGATGTTTCGGGAATGAACGCTGCCCTGAAACGTTTTGTCGAATATGCACTGACAAACAGCCTGACACCCTACATGATCTATAATGGCTACGAAGGCTTGATAGACAACAAGATTTATCCGGCCGGATACAGTGATGTTTCCGGTATCATTTCTATCGGGGGCACGAAAATCCGTACTTCAAGATCCAAACGCTTTATGGAAGCACGTTACCGCAGAATCGCTATAGAAAACCTGAAAGCCCGGGAGATCACGGGCCTGGTCATTCTCGGCGGTGATGGATCGTTCAAGGGTATGCAGAAACTTTCAGATGAATATGAAGCACTGCATATCATGGGGATTCCTTCTACCATAGACAATGACATCGCAGGAACCGAATACTGCCTCGGGGTCGATACGGCACTCAACACCATACGGTATGCCATCGATGCCATCCGGGATACAGCATCATCGTTCGGACGTGCTTTTGTCATTGAGGTCATGGGCCGTGAATGCGGCTATCTTGCCCTGGTTTCCGCATTGACTTCAGGTGCAGAAATGTGTCTCATTCCCGAGATCAAATATGATCTGTCACTCTACAGAGACAACCTGATGAAACAGAAAGAGGAGGGCAGAGAATATTTTATCGCTGTTGTTTCCGAAGCACTTAAAAACAGTGAAGAGACAGCACAGTGGTTTGAGAATGAATTGGGCGTTGAGTCAAGAGTAACTGTTTTGGGGCATATCCAGCGCGGTGGCACGCCCACAGTCAATGACCGCCTTATGGCCTTCCATTTTGTGACACATGCCATCGATGCACTCATCAGAAAAGAAGCAAGTGCAGTCGTCTGCTACAGTGACAACGGCTTCCGGCTTAAAAAAATAGAAGAGGTCGCCTTCAAAACCTACCGAATCAATGAAGATCTTCTCAAACTCGGCATGGAGTTCAATACCAAATAATACCATGTCACAGAAATTAGGTATAATAAATCAAAAATAAGGATAAAAAATGAAAAAGAAAATAGAAAAAGCCATAGAAACCGTAGAAAAATCTGACAAGATCACAGAGGAGAACAAACCTTTGATCATCCAGAAGCTCAAAGAATGGAGAGAAGAGGACGATGCCATCAACGATATCGCTCTGCGCTTTGAGAACTGGTGGATGGAAGTTGAGCCGATCTTTGCTGAACTCGGACTTGTCTAAGTAGTGCTCTATACCCAATATACCTACGAGAAGAAGTGGCAGCCCACTTCTGACAAAGAGGCACTTCGTATCATTCTCGAAGAAATGCCCCAGACCGATGCCGAAGCGACACTGCAGTATATTCTGTCCAAAACACAGAGAGGAAAGACCATTACACTGGGTACCTGCCGCTTCCGCTCGCATAGCTGATCCCGCTCCCTGCACATACAATACACAGATATCATCTATACTTCTAGAACAAGCCTTCACTTAAAGGAGCGCGATCATGAGTATAGCATACCGACATTTCGGAGAACTCTTCCGATATCTTGAATCTGCACCTGCCAAAAAAGATTTCCTGCATCACCGTCATGCCGGGGAGTGGGTGGACATCAACAAAACAGATTTTCTTTCTCTTGTACGCGCCCTCACTGTTGCTTTTCATCACAAAGGATGGAAAGGAAAACAGGTTGCCATTGCCATTACACCATCATCCTACTGGCTGGTACTCGATTATGCTCTGATGCTCTGTGGTGCAGTAAGCGTACCGCTCTTTACCAACATTTCTTCCAGAAACCTTTTTTTTGAATTGCTCGATGCCAATATTCAAACTGTTTTTGCAAACAGTGACGAAGCTGCAGTACGTATTGAAAAATATGATACTTCCATCGAGATCATCTATACGGAAAATACACGCAGCGGCTATATGCATCTGAGAACCATGATAGAAGAGGGAAGGCGGATAGACAAAAAAAATCCGACCCTGTTCGATCAACTTTTATCCCGCATAGACCAGGATGACCTTGCGACCATCATCTATACTTCAGGTACATCTGGAACCCCGAAAGGAGTAGAACTCACACACCGAAATCTCATTTCGCAGATACATGCAACAGCAGAAAATTACCATTTGGACAGAACATCGGACACTGCCCTTTCTGTTCTGCCTCTGGCACATATTTTTGAACGTATGGTAATGCATTTCTATCTTTCACAGGAGTTAAGCGTGTACTTTGCCGATGATGTGAAAAATGTCGCAGCATTGCTCAAAGAGATCAATCCTACCGTCATGACCGCAGTGCCCCGTCTGCTTGAAAAAGTTTTTTTCAAAATGAGAGATAAAGCACTTGAAGGAAACATACTTAAACAAATATTGGTACGTTTCGCTTTTTACAGGGCAACAACCAAAGCTCCTGAAGATACTATTTATTTTTTGGACAGTACTTTGGAACGGCTGGTCTACCGAAAACTCAAACTGGCATTTGGAACTGAGATATCAATGATGATCAGTGGAGGTGCCGCCCTCTCGGATAGACTTTACCGTTTTTACCTCAACATAGGTATTCCTCTCTATCAGGGATACGGGCTGACGGAATCAAGCCCTGTTATCTGCGCCAATACACCCAAAAACAATAAAACAGGAACTTGCGGGAAAGCCTTCCCGGGAGTGGAAGTAAAAATCAGTGCAGAAGGTGAACTTCTGGCACGTGGTGACAATATTATGCGCGGATATCACAATGACAGAAAAGCAACTGCTGAAGTGATTGACAGTGAGGGATGGCTGCATACAGGTGACCTTGCCTCTATTCAGGAAGACGGCTTCATTACGATCAGTGGACGAAAAAAGGAATTGCTCAAAACATCCACAGGTGAGTTTGTTTCTGCCGTCTATATTGAACAGCTGCTTTTGGCAAATGGATGGTTTGAACATGCTTTGGTGATAGGTGACCAAAAACCATTTGTAGTGGCACTTCTGTTTGTCGATCCGGATTTCATAGGACGCGTAGCAGACAGGCATAAGCACACACCGGTATCCGTACTGAAGTCTGACAGGTTCCGCACGATGGTACAGCGATATATAGAAAAAATAAACAGAAAACTGAACCATTGGGAAAAGATACGTGATTTTCGCTTTATCGACCGTACACCGACTATCGAGTCCGGAGAACTTACCCCTTCCATGAAACTGGCAAAAGAGCATCTCATGCAGCGCTACGAAGCGCTCATCCGTGAAATGTACAAGGATCACCTATGAATAGAAAAAAAATAAAAAATAAAAAAGAACGTATCGCTATCGTGACGGCACTGCGTACACCCATGGCAAAAGCAGGCGGAAAATTCGCCCGTATGCAGGCAGATCAGCTTGGAGCCGTACTCTTTCGCGAACTGATGATGCGCTCTTCCATCGGCTTTGAGGAAGTAGATGAAGTCATCATAGGCAATGTGGCACAGCCGATCCATGCAGCCAATATTGCACGTGTTATTGCTCTGCGTGCCGGTTTTCCCGAATCAATACCTGCTTTGACTGTACACAGAAACTGCGCATCGGGTATGGAATCCATCACGACAGCGGCAGCACGTATTTATGCCGGTGAAGGCAAGGTCTATGTCTGCGGAGGTGTGGAGTCCATGTCCAATATTCCTCTGGTGTACAACGAGAAGATGACCCTGCTTTTTGAAAAGCTGGCTCGTTCCAAAAGTGCACTGGACAAAGTGCGTACACTTTTAGGGTTCAGACCGGCATTTTTAAAACCGATCATCGGATTGATGTCCGGCTTGACCGACCCTGTAAGCGGCTTGCTGATGGGGAGTACCGCAGAAGTACTGGCACAGGATTTCGGTATCAGCAGGGAAGAGCAGGATTTCTTTTCTTTCATGAGTCACCAAAAAGCAGCCAAAGCCAAAGAGAACGGACGTTTTGCCCAGGAAAGTATGACTTTAGTCTATGATGAAGTTTCAGGAAAGTATCTGGATTTTGATGACGGCATACGGGAAGACCAGACAATGGAAAAACTAGCCAGGCTCCATCCTTTCTTTGACAGGAAGAACGGAACGGTCACCGCAGGGAATTCTTCACAGATCACGGATGCAGCAGCAGGTGTGGTTCTCCTGTCCGAAAGCGAAGCCCAAAAGCGGGGGTTGGAACCTTTGGGCTATCTGACAGAATATGCCTATGCGGGACTTGAACCCAAACGGATGGGACTCGGACCGGTTTTTGCCGCCCATAAACTTTTTAAAAAAACCGGTTTCAGTATGAAAGATATGGAGATCGTTGAGATCAATGAAGCGTTTGCCGCACAAGTGATAGCCTGTGAAAAAGCTTTTGCTTCTGATCTGTTTGCACAAATACATCTGGGAGCAAAAAAGGCTGTAGGCGCTATAGACCCGTCTATTCTCAATGTCAACGGCGGTGCCGTAGCGCTTGGGCACCCGGTAGGTATGACGGGAACCAGACTGGTATTGACCATACTGCATGAGTTGAGACACCGGGGTCGGCAACGCGGTTTGGCGACACTCTGCATCGGCGGCGGGCAGGGTGCTGCACTGTTACTGGAGGTAGAGTAATGAACTATTTCAATCAAACAAAAGATAAAAGAGGGGTGGTGACACTCACTTTTGACACACCCGAAAAACCGGTCAATATACTCTGTTTCGATGCCCTGTATCAACTGGAGCAGATCCTCGATATTTTGCAAAAAGACAGCTCCGTCAAAATACTTTTCATAGAGAGTGCCAAAAAAAGCATTTTCATTGCCGGTGCGGACATCAAAGAGATCAAAGCCTTTCAGGATGAAAAAGAGATCGTGAAGACGCTGA
The DNA here is from genome assembly GCF_015493435.1 of Sulfurovum sp. GTDB lineage: Bacteria > Campylobacterota > Campylobacteria > Campylobacterales > Sulfurovaceae > Sulfurovum. The sequence goes on along the minus strand of NZ_WGDD01000014.1, from coordinate 45,078 downwards.
GTCGCGCTCAGGCTGTTCTTAGCACTTTGGGAAATCTCCCTTTTGCCACAGTATCTGTCATTGACGGCGCCTGTCTGGGAGGGGGACTGGAGCTGGCAATGGCCTGTGACTACCGTTTGGCCACCAATGATGAACATACCCGTCTGGGACTGGTAGAAGTCAGCCTGGGAATCATCCCCGGACTGGGCGGGACACAGCGTTTGCCAAAACTGGTAGGATATCAAAAAGCGATTGAACTGATCACGGCATCGAAACGTCTCAAAGGAGACAAGGCACTGAAACTGGGTCTTGTTGATGCCTCCGTACCGAGCGGTTACCTCAGTTTTAAAAAAGAGGAATTCATTCAAGATATCCTTGACGGTACACTGGCAGACAGAACCACCAAGATCCGCCGGAGAGTCACATGGTATGAAAAGATTTTTCCCCTCAAAAGTATCATTGCACAACTGGCAAAAGCTTCGGTCATAGCCAAAACAGAAGGACATTATCCTGCACCTGTAAAAGCTATAGAAGTCCTTGAAAAAACATTGAATATGCCAATGGAAGAGGGATTGAAAGTGGAAAGGGAAACCTTTGCCCCTCTGGCACTGAGTGAGATATCCAAAAACCTCATAGAACTTTTCTTCACTTCCGAGGTTTTAAAAAAAGAAACCTTCTCCCGTGCCAAGCCCCGTGCAGTCAAAGAAACAGTGGTCATAGGTACTGGAACCATGGGAGCAGGTATCGCCTGGGCTCTAACCAACAGGGACATTCCTGTCAGGCTGGGGGCACGCAACATGAAGAGTATCGTCAGGGCATTCTCCGCAATAATGGCTGATTTTGAGAATGTAAAACGCAGAGGCCGGCTGACTGACCGTGAGATCGCTCTGAAAATGGACAGAGTGACCTGCACCACTGAAATGGACGGACTTTCACGTTCGGACTTTGTCATAGAAGCAGTCAGTGAAGACCCGAAAATCAAACAGGCTGTTTACACACAGCTCGAAGAACATCTTGCTGAAGATGCCATCGTAGCGACCAATACTTCATCATTATCCGTTACAGACCTGGCTGCTGACACTGTGCACCCTGAACGATTTGTCGGGATGCATTTTTTCAACCCTGTTGCCAAAATGCCGCTGGTCGAAGTGATAGCCGGTGCAAAAACAAATGCCAAAACCATTGCCACTGTGGTTGGTTTGACAAAAAAACTGGGCAAAACACCGATTAAAGTAAAAGAGTGTGCAGGCTTCCTTGTAAACCGTACTCTTCTGCCTTATCTGAACGAAGCGGCCAAAATGTTCGAAGAAGGTGAGAGTGTGGAGCATATTGATAAAGTGCTAAAAGCCTTCGGTATGCCAATGGGACCTTTTACACTGGCAGATGAAGTCGGCTTGGATATTGGGAAAAAAGTATCAGATATTCTTTTTGAATCTTATGGAGAACGTATGAAACCTTCACCGCTTCTTGCACAGATGACAGAGAAGAACTGGCTGGGCAAAAAGACAGGCAAAGGATTTTATCTGCATCAGGGAAAGCAGCTGACTTTCAATACAGAGGTACAAAGTCTGCAATGCGGCAAAACAGTATTGGATGAGCAGACTATCCTTGACAGAGCTATACTCATTATGGTCAATGAAGCTTCACGCTGTCTTGAAGAGAAAGTGGTTGCCAATGCACGCTACCTTGACATGGCGATGGTCATGGGTACCGGTTTTCCTGCTTTCAGAGGAGGGCTGCTGCGCTATGCAGACTCACTAGGCGTCGCAGAGGTCGTCAGGCGTCTTTCCGAATTTGAAACACATTATTCAGAGCGTTTCAGGGTTTCAGGACTTTTGCTGAAAATGCTTGAGAAGAAGCAGACTTTTTATGGCAACATGTGACCCTGTATCAAATCGGGTCGCAGGCCTGTTGTCTATTTGCCAGGTACCCCGACCACATTTTTATGAAAAACAGTCTTATACAGAATAGCACCGCTGAAAGTTGAATTCGTTAAATTATTGTCATCAAATATGGCTGAACCCAATGCCGATTCATTAAAGTTACAATGATCTATCCGTGCATGGGAAAAGTTCCCCTTCCATATCCTTGCCGCGTAAAAATTGACACTTTTCAATCTTGCGCTGACAAAAGAGGCTCCTTTTATGTTTGCATTGGCAAATACAGCATAATTCAGGTCCGCACGGGTGAAATCTGCTTTATGCGCCAAAGTACTGCCAAGATTGGCATGGGTTAAATTTGCATCGGTGAAATCTGACATGCTCAGGTCAATTCCCCTTAAATCGGCATAACTCAAATCACATTTCGGACAGTCTCCCTCTTCTTTGAGATGCTTAAAGTCATCGCGGTTAAAGGCAAAAAGCAATGTTGAGCAAACCAGCATAGATATTATAATAGGTTTCATTTTACAGCCTTCAGCTTTTGCAAAAACACATCTGCCTTGCTTCCGCCAATGATCTTGTCTTTCTCTTTTGCCTTTTTATCCAGAAAGAAAAAGGTAGGAATGCCAATAAAATCAAACCCTTTGGGCAGCTTGTCTTTCTGGATATCAAGTGACAGCACAATAAAATGTTTTTGGATATAGGCAAGGACATTTTTATTTTTAAATACAACTTCTTTCATGTAATTGCATTCCGGACACCAGGGAGCAGAATACATCATCATTACTTCTTTGTTCTGTTTTTCTGCTTTTTGCAATGCACTGTTGAAGTCATGTTCAAACTGAATCCCGCCGGCAAGCAACGTTATGGTACAAGCAATGATCAATATGACTGGTTTCATTATATATTCCCTCTCTTTCAGTAATCATTATACTTTAGTATACAAAAAAGATTATTAAGGCAATAACACCGAAATCTCGAAATACTCCACACCCAATCCACACCCATAACGTTATTATCTTTTCAGTACACCAATACATACTATTCCAGGAGGTTTCTCATGGCACTCATTTTCTCTCTTATACTTGTTTCCGTACTTTTAGGCTACTTTGCCGCACCAATGTGGGCCTGGTTTGCAGCTTTGGCTCTGTTCCTGGCAGTCTGTGATGCTTCCCTGGTCTGGTGGATACCCGCCGCTGTTGTGGCATTTGTATTGTTAAACAAAACCCTGCGTGTCAAATTCATTACCCGAAACCTTTTCAGTTTCATAGAAAAGAAAGGACTCCTGCCAAATATTTCAGAAACGGAAAAAACAGCATTGAGAGCGGGAGATGTCTGGGTGGAGGGTGAGCTTTTTTCGGGGAATCCGGATTTTAAAAAGATTTTTGCCAACCCTTACCCAAAACTGACCGAAGAGGAGCAGGCTTTTATGGAAAATGAAGTCAACGAAGTATGTGCCATGACTTCGGACTGGAAAGTCTTTGAGTCAAGAAAGCTGCCCGAAGAAGTCTGGAAATTCCTTAAAGAAAAAAAGTTTTTTGGGATGATCATCCCAAAAGCATACGGTGGGCTGGGCTTTTCTGCCTATGCTCATTCCTGTGTCATTGAAAAACTGGCTTCCCATTCTCAGGTACTTGCTATTACAGTAATGGTTCCCAACTCTCTCGGGCCTGCCGAACTTATTTTACACTACGGTTTGGAAGAGCAGAAAGTCTATTACCTGCCAAGACTGGCCAGCGGAAGAGATATTCCCTGTTTTGCTCTGACAGAACCTGAAGCAGGATCAGATGCCGGCTCCATACAGTCTGAAGGCATTGTGTTCAAAGATAAAGACAATACGATAAAGATTCGGCTGAATTTTGAGAAACGCTACATTACACTTTCTTCCATTGCCACAGTAATCGGTCTTGCCTTTGTACTGAAAGACCCGGAAGGTATTTTAGGCCGGGAAAAAGAGTGGGGTATTACCTGTGCTTTGGTAGATGCCAAAACAAAAGGGGTTGACCAGAGCAGACGGCACGACCCTTTGAATGTACCGTTTGTCAATGCACCGCTTGTCGGGAAAGATGTCATTATAGGTATTAACGATATTATTGGTGGCAAATCCGGACTTGGCAATGGGTGGAAAATGCTGATGGAATCTTTGGCAGTGGGACGCGGTATTTCCCTGCCATCGACAAGCACCGGCGGTTCAAAACTGGCTGCGTATGTTGCTTCAACCTATGCTGTAGTGCGTTACCAGTTCGGGCTCAGTATCGTGAAGTTCGAAGGAATTGCAGAAGTCCTGGGCAGACTTGGTGCCAGTACCTATATGCTTGATGCAGCAAAAACCTTTACACTCGGAGCCATCAGCAAAGGAAAAAAACCGGCAGTAGCCAATGCTGTCATGAAGTACCAGAGTACAGAGATGTTTCGTAAAAATATTATGGATGCAATGGACATTCAGGGCGGTGCAGCCATATCACGAGGGCCCCGAAACCTGCTTGCACATGCTTATTTCGGTGCACCGGTCGCTATTACAGTGGAGGGTGCAAATATTATGACTCGTACGCTTATGATGTTCGGACAGGGGATGATACGATGTCATCCGTATGCCTATGCAGAGATCGAAGCTTTGAAAAAAGGTGATGTTAACGCTTTTGATACACTGCTTTTTGCCCATATGGGTCATGTGCTACACAATAAAATAAGAACTCTGGTACTGGGCTTTAGCCGGGGGTACCTGCATTTTGCCCAAAGTCAGGGTACTGCAAGACGGCTTGAGCAGAAACTGGCCTGGGCATCGGCAAAGTTTGCTTTTTTTGCAGATATTGCATTAGGATTGATGGGTGCCTCTGTAAAACGCAGAGAATCTGTTTCCGGACGTTTTGGCGATATTTTGGCACAAATGTATTTTATCACTGCTGCATTGAAACGATTTGAAGAAGAGGGCAGACAAGAAGCCGATGAAGTTTTTTTGGAAGTGGCTGCAGAAGAAGCATTTGGAAAGATAGATTTTGCTTTTAGAGGTATTTTTGAAAACCTTATACCCGGAGCTGCAGGATTTCCTTTCAGAATATTGGCATACTGCTCAAGAATCAATCCTATGGGAAGGACCATTAAAGACAGAGACTTGCACAAGATCGCGATTTTGATGAGTGAAGAGGAAGCCCTGAGAGAACATATATGTGCCAATATTTACAAAAGTGAGCGTATTATGCTGCTCCGTAAAGCCACAATAGCAATGCAGGCAGTTAAAATATTGCTGCTCAATGAGAAAAAGGGAATGCCTTTGAGTGAAAGTGACAAAGATCGGCTTAGAGAAGCCAGGGCTTTGCAGAAAGAGATCATTGCAGTAGATGCCTTTGAACACGATATTTACATGCGAAAAAAAGAGGACTGACAAATGCGGTTCTCCCTTACGGTCAGTTCTATGCTTGTAGGCATTATAAGCCGGCTTGCCGGAACCCATATCAAAATCTCCGCAGAAAAGATACCAACACAGTCCGTACTTTTTGTAGCGAACCACTTTACACGTTTTGAAACTTTTCTGCTTCCCTATATTTTGTATCATAAATACGGTATTGCCTCGCGCTCCCTGGCGGATGATACCGTTTTTGTAGGTATTCTTGGACGCTTTTTGCGCTGGGTCGGTACCATATCGAACAAGAACAAAGCACGTGACTGCATTATCGTAGAAGATCTGCTGAAAGGCAGCGCGAACTGGATCATTTATCCGGAAGGATATATGGTCAAAAACAAACGGATCACTTTTCATGACGGAGAATTCTGTATGCACTCCCCGGAATACGAGGGTCCTGTTCATACAGGTGCTGCTGTCATAGCACTGCGCACGAGACTAGCACAGCTCAGGGCCAAAATACTCGGACATGCAGAGGGGAAACGTTTCTGCACCTCCATGGGTCTTGACCTGGAGCATTTTGACCCAAATCTGAAAGTCTGTATCGTTCCTGTTTCAATCACCTATTATCCGATACGCTCGGGGAAGAACCGTTTCCTTGTCTGGCTTGACAGTGTTCTTCATCAGCGAAACACGCGCATTTTCGAGGAGATGGAAATAGAGTTCAACCTCCTGCTTGGATCCCAGATAGATATCCATTTCGGCCAACCGATTGATGTAGACCCTTATATGCATGATTTCAGGACAAAAGGCAATGTACTCGAAAATAACACCGAAGCGGACAGACTGATCAATACACAGAGAAAAATACTGACCAATACCATGATGAAAGCGGTCTATACGAATATTCAGATCAATTTCGACCATATTTTTATTTTAAGCCTGGTGACGATGCCGACCCTTAAAGTATGTCCATCATACCTCAGAACACTGATTTACAAAAATGCCCGTTCCTTAAGAAAAATGCAGGGATACAGACTGCACAGTGAAATCAGCAGAGAAATGTTCCGGCTGATCATAAATGAAAAGTATGCACCATTCATCTCTGCCATAGACCTGGCAGTCAAACAGCATATCCTGTACCGTGACAGCGATGGGGAATACCTGTTTGACAAAAGTCTGCTTGAAAAAGAATATCCTTTTCACCAAGTACGTGTAAAAAACACTCTCAATGTTATACTGCGTGAGATCAAATGGCAGACAGAGATCGTAAAAATGGCCGAAAAGAACAGCCAATACAGTGAACAGGAGCTTAAAGAGGACAACTTCAATCACTTGAAAGAGAAAGAGTGGACTGATTATACAATGGAGTATATGCATTATTTTAACCATCCTCCCCAAAAGGATGAAAAAGGCGCACCTGTAATCCTCTATGACCACCGTTATGAACGGGGGATCGTCTTTTCCCACGGCTATCTTGCTGCACCGCGCGAAATAGAAACGCTTGCACAATATCTTTTTGCCCACGGGATCAATGTATATGTTCCCAGACTGCGAGGCCACGGTACCGACCCTGAAGCACTCAGGCATGTAACGATGCATGACTGGGAGACTGACTTTGAACGGGCAGTGACAGCAATGAAACAGCTCTGTTCACGGGTCTTTATAGGCGGTTTTTCCACCGGAGGGCTACTGGCACTCATTTATGCATCAAAATACGAAGCCCAAGGTGTCATCGTGATCAATTCGGCACTGAAACTGCATGATCTACGCGTGAGCTATGTCGTCCCTACACTCAGTCTCTTTAATGAAATGATCACATATCTGCATGCAAAAGGTATCATGGAGTGGATTGACAACACCGCAACGGAACAGCCTGAAATAAACTATCTTCGACATCCCCTTGCTTCAGTTTCACAGCTTGAAAAAGTTATGCGGAAAGCCAGTAAGATATTATATAACATTAAGTATCCGGTCCTTGTTATACAGGGAGACGAAGATCCCGTGGTCAAACGAAAAAGTGCAAGACTTATCTATGACACAATAACATCAAAAGAAAAAAAGCTGCTGATCCTTCCACGCAAGGATCATGCAGTTTTAGCCGATGAAAGACATCAGGAAATATTTGATGCAATCCTTAGCTTTATTGAGGAGTACTCTGAAGAGAAGTGAGTATCGCACCCTCAATACTCAGATTCGAGGATGCCTCTCCAAGGCCTTTAGTCCTATTTTACAGTATATATACTTTTATCATTGGCGAACACTATCGGACCCATGTAGTACTTCCGTATCTCTCTTTTGGTCTCCTTCTCTTTTCCCAGTGTTCTTAACATTCTGTGGGAAAGTACCAGTGACCCTGCCTTGGATTCTGCAGCTATCCTGCCTATACTATCAGGGGTCATATGAAGAACGGTTGCCGTACCTTTTGCTCCCTTTGGAACAGCATTATGCGCAACGAGCAGATCTGTCCTGTAGGCCAGTGCTTCCACTGTATGGTAGGCACCATTCATATCTCCTGTAAAAGTAATACTTTTTTTCCCTGCATTCACCCGGTATGCCACGGCAGGAATGGGACCGTGGTGTACCGTCACAGCCTGAATAGTTATGTCGCCTTTGCGGTAAAGAGTCTGTACTTTTCTGCTGCGGTCCACATTTTTGGTTTTCAACTGAAAGGAGGCCCTCCCATCCAGATAGTCTCCCATATACTGCCAGGCACCCTTTTTGTCTTCGAAGAGTCTCTTTATGAATGTTTTTGTACCGGGCATCACTCTATTTCCCTCTGGGCCATAGAGCAGAATATCATGGGATCTTCCCGTAAAGAATGATGCTTTCATCAAGGCAGGGAGATCTGAAGTATGGTCTATATGCAGGTGCGTCAGCAGTATCATATCAATATCCTCTATCCGGGCATTTGATTCTTCAAAACGCAGCAGTGCACCCCCGCCGAAATCAACAAGTATCCTGCTTCTTCCGTCGATCCAGACGATATAGGAGGAAGAAGCACGTTTGTCCCCGATCTCGGGTCCTCCGGAACCCAGAACCTGAAGTAAAACACTATGGGCGGAGAAACCGGCCACAGTCAAAAGCAGAAAGAGCAGTAACTGTTTGAACATTTTGATCCTTTGAGTGCATATTAGCTACACACAAAGAGCGTATAATAAAACTATGCAATCACTGTGTAACCGGTGAAATTCAACCCGGAATAGGCGATGACTGCATACTCAGGGTTCAAGGAGAGGTCGAATGATAAAAGATCTAATGGCGGAGATAAGGGTACTCTTTTCCTATCCCAGAAATATCGTACTGCTGCTGGCACGGCTTGCCATCGCTTACGGGTTTTCCCTGCCGGCATTGATGAAAATAGAAAATATTGACAGCACGGCCAAATGGTTCAGGAGTATTTCCATTCCTTTCCCCGACTTTACCGCTTATCTTGTAACCGGTATCGAAACATTGGGTATAGTCCTTCTGGTACTGGGACTCTTTACACGGTATATTTCTCTGCTGCTGGGCTTCATCATGATCGGAGCGATCCTCTTTGTTCACGGCTCCAACGGCTATTCCATTACGGCCAATGGCATGGAGATCCCGATCTATTATCTGCTGTTTTTAATGATATTTGTCAGTTACGGTCCGGGAAAGTTCAGCCTGGATTCACTGTTTTTCAAGGATGGTATTTATGAATAACAATGTACTTTCCCACTATTTCCCCCTTTTCAGTGCTGACTGGAGCATTCTCTTCAAAGCAATACTCTTGGCAGTATTTCTCATTATGCTGGGTGTTTTGATCTATGACAGATATATTCAGAGGAAAAATCAGCTTTTGATCAATTTTCCGCTCATAGGCAGAATGCGTTATCTTTTCTATATGCTCAGAGGACCGATGCGGCAGTATTTCGGAGATGAAACATTTTACGATTCGTTTGAAAAGCTTGACTGGATCAACAAAGTAGCGGCCAAAAAAAATCCGTATCTTTCGTTTTCTCCGACCAAACCCTACGGAAACCAGAAGACGCTTTTCAGGCATGCCAATTTTGTCAAAGAACTTGATGAAGTACAAACCCAATTTTCTGTCATCTTTGGCGAAAAACGAAAACAGCCTTTTGTGAGCCGGAGCATCATAGGCCGTTCCGCTATGAGTGACGGGGCGATCTCTCCGGAAGGAACACGCGCTTTTGCCAAAGGCGCATTCAAAGGGCATTTCCCCATCAATACCGGTGAGGGCGGGCTGACTTCCAATTTTCTTTCTACACTGCACTGTATGAATTGCAGCAGGCACTATCTTGAATTCAAAGAAGGAACATGGTTTGCCAAATCTGTATTCAGAGCTATGAAAATGTTTACCAACAAAGAGATAGCCCAGAGGGTTTACAGAAAGATGGTAGTCAGGGAAAAAGACAGAGGTACATTCATATTTGACAATATTAAATTAAATTATTTTCGTATCAACTGGTCTGTTGCGCTTGAACATTTTCCCCAAAACGTACCGGAGGGAGTTCCCGACATTACCTTTCAAATGGGAAGCGGGCTCTACGGTGTAAGGGACAAAGAAGGGAACTTTGATGAAATACGCTACCAAAAAGTTATGCGCTTTTGCAGAATGACAGAGATCAAACTGGCACAGGGCGCAAAACAGACAGGCGGAAAACTGCTTGCACCCAAAGTCAGTGATGATATCGCCTACTACCGGGGAGTTCCGGCACACAAAGACCTGATCAGTCCCAACCGTTTTCCCTATGCTGACAATATGGAAATGTTCTTTGGTTTCATTTCCAGACTTCAGTCTATTTCAAACAAACCCGTAGGCTTTAAGATCGTCATCTCTACAAAAGAGGAATTTGAAACCTATGCCCGGGCACTTCAGGACAGAAAGAAGAAGGGGAAAAGTATTGCGGATTTCATTACCATCGACGGCGGAGACGGAGGCTCGGCCACAGCTCCCCTTGAAATGATGAGCAAAATAGGCCTTCCTATCCGTGAATCACTCCAAATAGTCACTGAAGTACTCGAAACATACGGTCTGAGAGAAGATATAAAGATCATTGCTGCGGAAAAAGTCCTGACACCGGACGATGTTGTGGAGCTGCTCTGTTACGGAGCGGATTTCATCAACATAGCCAGAGGATTCATGATCTCCGCAGGGTGTATCCGCGCACGCGAATGTTCCGGTGCCGGTGGCAAGAATTGCCCGGTAGGCCTGGCGACTATGGATGAATCAAAACGAAGCAAGTACCTGGTCAATGAAAAGGCAAAACATGTGGAAAACTATCATCATGAACTTTTACAGGGAGTACGTTCCCTGCTCGCTGTCATGGGAAAAACAGATATACGTGAGCTGCATGCGGATGATCTGTTGCTGCGGTAAATATTTAAAAACGGTTAAACTTTCCCTTTTATAATGGGGAAAATTTAAATTAGATATTAAGGAGCAACCCATGTTAAGTAAAAAACTTTCACTCTTACTGCTGCCTCTTGCAGCGACTTTTTCACTACACGCAGCCGATCCGTTCAACGATCCATTCTTCAATGACCCGTTCGGGGACGATATTTTTAAGGAAATGACACAAATGCAGCATCGGATGGATAAAATGTTCGAGCGTATGCAGCACCGCATGAATCAGAGATCTTCCGGACTTATCAGTCCGCTGGGTACCTATAAAATGGCTGTACAGAACCAGCTTGTCGACAAAGGTGACCATTATGAACTGCTTACCAATATTCCGCAGAGCAAAGAGAATCATATAGATATTGAAACGGCAAACGGCATGATGAACATCACTGCCAAGATCGTTCAGGAAAAAGAGGTTAAAAGCAAGTACGGCAGCAGCCAGTCGCGTTCTGTAAGAATGTATCAGCAGAGCACATCTCTTCCGGCTGATGCAGATGAATCAGCGATTACAACAAGCTATAAAGACGGTAAGCTGGTAGTCAGTATCGCCAAGAAAAAAGGTGCAGCCGCCAAAACGGTACAGCCCCTCTCGGCACCGGCAACACCTTCTTCTGCCGCAACGCCTAAAAAAGAAGCTGAAAAAATAGTCGTTCCCAAAGACTTGAACAAAGCGCCTCAAAAAGAAGAGCAGAAACAGGAAAGCCCCAATACAGACACTCAAAAGGAAGCTGCCGTTCCGACAGCCAAAAAAGACAGTGTAAAAACTGAAAACCCAAAAGTCTAAAACAAAGCAGGGAGGCTATCTGCAGATGGCCTGCTTGATCTTCTCCTGATTGAGCTTTTTAATCAGTTTGGCAGAAAGTTCTGTGTAGCGTTCTTCATTCAAATTCAATTTCAGCATAACCTCTTTTGCAGGAATCTCTTCTGCCCATGCTTTGAGCAGTTTTAATTCTTTCTTTGTCAGTTTGACTTTCAGGGCGGCAAGCAGTTCTTCATCCTCTTTTAAAGGATGAACCAGTTTTTTAATATGTTTTTCGATCATTGATTGTAGTGTTGACACGCTATTTCCTCTTAGTAAAATTTTCAGTACGCATGGAACAGCAGAAACTGCTGCTATCGGCTGCGATGATGGTTGGTATATTCATTGTCTATTGTTTGCTGCATTTGGTCATGAAGTCTGTCAAACCACTCTTTGTCATTTTTGTCCACGGCAACAGTCGGCAGAAATTTGTAATGCACTGTTCCGCCATGGGCAGTTCTGTCATGCTCATTGAGTATCCATTTGCTTCCGGTGATCACAACCGGCTGTACTTTAAGTTTCAGTTTTTCTGCAATGATCTTCGTTCCCTGTTTAAAAGGGAGCAGTTTCTGGTCCTTGGCTCTTGTACCTTCCGGAAAAATAGCGATGGCACGGTGTTTCTCATCCAGAGAGACTTTAACATCTTTCATCAGTTTGATCAAGCCGGCCTTGTTACCTCTGTCAAGGGAGATCATATCACCATGACGCAGAAGATGTCCGTAGATGGGCATTGAAAAAAGCTCTTTTTTGGCTACCCACATAAGATGCCTATCCTGCAGTGCTTCCATACCGATGATATCGATGATCCCCTGATGGTTCATGACATACATATCTGCCTCCGGATCCATTGCCCCTTCCTGCACGACTTTCGCTCCCATTAAAAAGAGGGTTACCCGATTGAGGTTGTGCATAATGGCACCTTTGTGTTTAGGAAAGAGCATGATCGCAGGTATCATGACCGCACCAGTATTGACCGCAATGACAAAAGCATTCCAGAGAAATCTAATTTTTGCAGAGATCTTCATTTTTGACCCATCCTATAATTCCGTTTTTATATTCTATTTTACGAAACTCTTCACGTTTTCCCAACAGTGATGTTTCGAAATCCTCATCTATCTTTGTACCGATCGTACTGGTCTGTGTAGGGAGCAGATAGAGCGGAGCTCCCTGTTTGACACAGATCTTTTTGTGCGGTATGTAGAATGTCAGCAGGGTAATAAGAGAAACAACCCCCAGCACAAGAAAGAAAAAATCCCTTTTAACGAGGGACATCAACAGGAAGAATCCTGTCAGGAAAACGAACGTGTACTTTTTCAGTTTTTCAAAACTGTCTTCTTTGGGGTTCAGATCGGACTGAGTCGTCACTGAATCATCGGCAAGTTCCGCAGAAGCTTCAAGAAATACATATTGGTTTTTAATGGTATTGAAGTAGGTAAACCTGATATTTTTCTGTTTGAGAGGAAGTACAACATAAAATTCTGCCGTTACCTTGGCAAATGTTCTGTGTAAATCTTCAAGTCCGGATTCTTCTACGTGTTTCAGGTGCATATCTTCAAGATTGGCTTCATATGCTTCGATAGAAAGTGTGACAAGATGGTTTTTCTCATCATAGTTCGATACCTGGGAACCCTTGATCTTCATATCGGCAGCGAGTACACCGCAGAAATCCTTTCTGGGTTTAAGGTGTGCCAGAGGAATGGTTTGCGGGTCCAGCGAAGTATCGACAGAACCTGAAACAATAAAAAGCCGCGGGATATTCACATCGACCTTGTCTGCTTTAAAGTAAAAGGTATAGAAACTGTCACTGCCGTTGTGAACCACCAGCGGCTCCTGAAAAACAGGCTGTACAGGGCTCACAGGATCGAACTTGAAACGGGGATTGTCATCTTTGGTACGGGCTGTATCGATCACGGTGAGGGGGAAAAGCTGGTTCTCATAAATCTTTTTAGGTACATAGCTGTACTTATATTCGGCTTCTGCGTTCAGTAGGGCAGTGAAAGCAAACACTGCAAGGAGCATAAAGCCCAAGGAACGCAGTAACGGCATCAGGACTCGAAACCTTTGAGCATACGGACACCATCTTCACTGCCGAGCAGCGCTTCAAGCGCACGTTCCGGGTGCGGCATAAGACCATAAACATTTTTGGACGCATTGCAGACACCTGCAATGGAAGTGACGGAACCGTTCACTACGACAGGGTTTCCCTCTGCATCCGAGTAGCGAAGCAAGATCTGACCGTTGGCTTCCAGTGCCTGGAATCCCTCATCATCTATATAATAGTTCCCGTCTGCATGGGCAATAGGAATATTGAGCACTTCTCCTTTGTCACAGCGGTTCAAAAAGGCATTGTCATTGTTGATCACACAGAGATTCTGATATTTGGAAATAAAATGCAGATTGTTGTTGCGTTTGAGTGCACCGGGCAGCATGCCAGCTTCAGTCAGTATCTGGAAACCGTTGCAGATACCCAGTACCCTGCCGCCTTCTTCCGCATAGGCTTTAACCGCTTTCATGACAGGCGAAAACCGTGCAATAGAACCGGAACGGAGATAGTCTCCGTAGGAAAATCCGCCGGGAACGACCACAAGATCGATACTTTCCGGAAGTTTCTCTTCTTCGTGCCATACCAGCTCAGTAGTGTGCCCGAGCTTATCAAAAGCGTACTGGGTATCAAACTCACAGTTCGTTCCCGGAAATCTTAGTACCGCTACTTTCATTACGCTATCTCTATCGTATAGTCTTCGATGACGGTGTTGGCAAGCAGGGTTTCGCACATTTCTTTGACTTCCGCTTCCGCTTTGACCTTATCGTCCGTATTGAGTTTGATAACGATCTGTTTGCCGATGCGCACATCTTCCACATCGCCAAAACCGAGTGACTCCAGTGCATGATGGGCTGCTTTTCCCTGCGGGTCCAGTACACCTTCTTTCAAAAATACATTTACGATCGCTGTCATTACTTTGTTCCTCCAAGAATTCTGTTCAATACCTCTTCATAAGCCACTTTCAATCCGCCTAAACCTTCTCTGAATCTGTCTTTATCCATTTTCTCTCCGCTTTCGCTGTCCCAAAGTCTGAAATTGTCCGGGCTGAGTTCATCGATGAGAATGATATTGCCGTTGCTGTCTCTGCCGAACTCCAGTTTAAAGTCAACAAGCGTAAGCTTTCTTTCGGCATAGAACGCTTTAAGCAGTTTGTTGATCCTGCGTGCCATATACCGGATGTAGTCAAGTTCCGCTTCTTCTTCAACAAGTCCGAGGATCATACAGTGCTGGTCATTGAGTTTGGGGTCGCCGAGTTCATCGTTCTTGTAATCGAATTCCACCAGAGTGAACGGAAGTATTTTCCCGTCTTCTATGCCGAGATTGCGGCTGAGACTTCCTGTTGCAATATTTCTGACGATCACTTCAATGAGGATCACTTCGGCTTTTTTGTGAAGCATATGATTATCATCCAGCATTTCTACAAAATGTGTAGGGATACCTTTTGCATTGAGAAACTTGAAGAGTTCGGTAGAGATTTTGTTGTTAAGTGCACCTTTTCCCTCTTCACTCGATTTTTTTTCACCGTTGAAAGCGGTGAGATCATCTTTGAATTCAGAAATATAAAGATCATCGTCTTTTGTAGTCCAAATCTTTTTTGCTTTGCCTTCATAGACAAGTTTCTGCTTGACCGGTGAATCTTTTGCCATTATTGTTTTCCTTTATGTGTGATAACCAGTGCTTTGAGAATGTCTACACCGATCTTCAGCTGCGCATCTTTATAGAGTTGGTCCTCTGTAATGATCGAAGACTTGTTCTGGTCTGCAGAGAGTGTCAGATTGCTGTCCGTAGCATTGGTATCTACCCTTATCGATTTTGTTGTGGCATTGCTATCGATCTTTTGCAGCTCTTCTTCAAGGTGCTGTTTCAAATCTGCCTCTTTAAGGAAAAGGGGGTCCTGTTTTCTCGGGATCTCACCGTAATGTACCAGAATATCCGGTGTAACGCCTTTTGCCTGTATCGTACGTCCGCTGGGAAGATAGTAGCGTGCTACAGTGAGTTTCAAAGCTTCTTTGTCGCCAATGGGAAGCACCACCTGTACGGAACCTTTACCGAATGTTTTTTCTCCGACAATAACAGAACGGTTGAAGTCCTGAAGCGCACCGGAAACAATTTCGCTTGCACTGGCAGATCCGCCGTTGACAAGCACCACCATAGGCGTTTTTGTATCTGTATTTTCCGGGGTAGCTTTGTACTCTACGTTTTCAAGCTTGCTGCGTCCTTTCTGACTGACTATCACACCTTTTTTTACAAACATATTAACAAGACCGACTGCCTGGTCGAGCAGTCCGCCCGGGTTGTTTCTCAGATCCAGGATAATACCTTTCGTATCGTTATGGTCTGCAATGGCTTTTTTCATACTTTCGACAACCTTCTGGTCAAATGATGTCACGTGAAGGTAGAGAAGATTTTTGTCTGTTGCCAGGTTTTTCGCATAAACCGACTGGATTTTGATGATCGCTCTGGTGATCTTGATGGTCAGCGGCTTGGGTGCTTTTTTTCTGACGACCGTCAATACGATATCTGTACCGGGTTTGCCGCGCATCAGTTTGACCGATTCGTCGATAGACATACCGATCGTTGCCTTGTTATTGATCTTGAGGATGATGTCTCCTGCTTTGATACCCGCTTTTTTGGCCGGTGTACCTTCAAGCGGGGCGATAACGGTCAGTGCACCGTCTTTCATGCCTACAGAAATACCCAGTCCTCCGAATTCCCCTTTGGTCTGTACGGTAAGGTCCTTGTATTCTTTGGTATCCATAAAATTGGAGTGGGAATCAAGATTCGTCATCAGCCCTTTGAGTGCTTTGTTTATGAGTTCAGTCGTATTGGTTTCATCCACATACTCTTTTTCGATCACATTGAGTATCTGTGTGAATTTAATGTAGGCTTCAAGTTTTTCTTTTGCCGTAGATTGTGTGGTTGTACTTTTTGCTTCTGCAAAACCGCCGAAAAGATAGGCAGCGGTCAGTGTTGAAAGCAGACCGGTAGCAATGATTTTTTTACTTTTTTTGATCATCGGTGATGTTTCTCCATTAATTGAGTTATTATTTTATAGAAATCTCTCTAAGAGGTTGCTGTTTTGCTATCATAGTCATACAGGGTAAATTGAAGTTAAACACTGTCTTTTTTTGATTATTAAGCCATTTTCATAAAGAAACTTGACAAGGAGTGACTAAAGTTGTATAATACTTTTAAATTAATCAGCTATTAGCAGGAGATCATTATGAGTATATTAGAAAAACTAACCAACCAAATGCAGGGAACCATTGAATCGGGTGTTTCCCTTGCATTACATAATAAGAATCAGGAAGTAGAGCCTATCCATCTTATCTGGGCGTTATTGACCAACAGCAATTCCATTTTGAACCAGGCACTCAACAAAATGAATGTCGACAAAGCAGCAGTTGAACTGGAAGCCAAATCCGTGGCAAATAAACTGCCGACAGTGTCAACCGTGACCAAAGAGAATATCAAACTGGGACAGAACCTTGTCCGTTCACTACAGAATGCAGAAGGTGTCATGGCTGCCAACGGAGACCAGTATCTTGCTGTAGATGCCTGGCTGCTTGCCAATGCCGATGAAAGTTTCATCAGAGATATTCTCGGAAAATATGTTGATATTTCCGAGTTCAAAAAGACCCTTGAGTCGATCCGCGGTGGAAAGCAGATAGATTCCCAGAGCGGTGACGAAACCCTTGAAGCGCTTGCCCAGTACGGAATAGACTTGAACCAGAAAGCACTCGACGGCGAACTTGACCCGGTCATCGGCCGTGACGAAGAGGTTCAGCGTGTGATGCAGATCCTTATCCGAAAGACAAAGAACAACCCTATCCTGATAGGGGAGCCGGGTACCGGTAAAACAGCCATAGTAGAAGGACTTGCACAGCGTATCGTCAACAAAGAGGTACCTATCAGCCTTCAAAATATGCGTGTTATCTCACTGGATATGAGCCGTCTGATCGCCGGAGCAAAATACAGAGGAGAATTTGAAGACAGGCTCAAAGCCGTTGTCGACGAAGTCAAAGAGGCGGCCAACATCATTCTTTTCATCGATGAGATCCACACTATCGTAGGTGCGGGAGCGAGCGAAGGAAGCATGGATGCGGCCAACATCCTCAAACCGGCACTGGCACGTGGTGAACTCCATACCATTGGTGCGACGACACTCAAAGAGTACAGAAAGTACTTCGAGAAAGATGCGGCGCTCCAGAGACGTTTCCAGCCGGTAAAAGTCGATGAGCCGAGCATCAACGAAGCCCTGCAGATCCTCAGAGGGATCAAAGACAGACTGGAGACGCACCACAATGTTATCATTACCGACGGTGCACTGGTGGCTGCGGCGAAGCTGTCTGACCGATACATTACCGACAGGTTCCTCCCCGACAAGGCGATCGACCTGATCGATGAAGCAGCGGCAGAGCTCAAAATGCAGATCGAAAGCGAGCCGACTGACCTTGCGAAGATCAAACGCGAGATTTCTACACTTCAGGTTGAAAAAGAAGCACTGAAGATGGAAGAGAGTGAAAAAAATACAGCACGCCTTGAAGAGATAGAAAAAGAGTTGGCCGATATGGAAGAGAAGAGGGTTTCCCTGCAAAACCAGTTCGACAATGAAAAAGAAGTCTTTAACCAGATCGCAGAAGTAAAATCTGCTATTGAATCACTCAAGACACAGGCTGAGCTTGTAAAGCGTGAAGGAGATTTCAACAAGGCTGCCGAGATCGAGTACGGACAGATTCCGGCAAAACAGGAAGAGCTTAAAGCACTCGAAGAGAAATGGAACATGATGATGGCAGAAGGTACACTGCTCAAGAATTCTGTTGATGAAGAAATGATCGCCAGCATCGTCAGTCGCTGGACGGGCATTTCGGTCAATAAAATGCTTCAGGGTGAAAAAGAAAAGATCCTTGCGATCGAAAGCATCCTCAAGGAAGAAGTAGTAGGGCAGGAAGAAGCACTTAAAGCGGTCGCACGTGCCATCAAGCGTAACAAGGCAGGTCTGAGCGATGTCAACCGTCCTATCGGCAGCTTCATGTTCCTCGGCCCTACAGGGGTCGGTAAGACACAGGTCGCCAAGACACTGGCGAAGTTCCTCTTCGACAGTGAGAAGTCGCTCATCCGTATCGATATGAGTGAGTACATGGAGAAACATGCAGCCAGCAGACTGGTCGGTGCACCTCCGGGATATGTCGGTTACGACGAAGGCGGACAGTTGACCGAAGCGGTCAGAAGAAAGCCGTACTCTGTCGTCCTTTTCGACGAGATCGAGAAAGCCCACCCGGATGTGTTCAACACACTCCTCCAAGTGCTCGATGACGGTCGTCTGACAGACAATAAAGGGGTCACGGTAGACTTCAAGAACACCATTATCATTATGACATCGAATATCGCGTCAGACAAGATCATGGAGTTCAGAGATCCCGAGGACAGAAGAAAAGCGGTGAATGACGAGTTAAAGCGCCATTTCAAACCTGAATTCCTCAACCGTCTTGATGACATCGTCATCTTCAACCCGCTCGATCTCGAGGCGATCACCAGCATTGTCGATATCCTCTTTAAGAGTATTCAGGCAAAACTGGCAGAGCGTGATATCAAGATCAGTCTGACACCGGCAGCCAAAGCCTATATCGCCGAAGCGGGCTTCGACCCGGTTTACGGTGCGAGACCGCTCAAAAGAGCCCTTTATGAAGTGGTCGAGGACAAACTGGCAGAACTTATCCTTGAAGACAAAGTCGTCGAAGGCAGTACCGTCGAGTTTGATGTGCAGAACGGAGAGATCGAAGTACATATCTCCTGATGCCTCCTCCCCCTGTTGCCACTGCGGAGATCCGCAGTGGCATTTCCCGGTCTGTTTTCATCCCATATGCTTTTTTGTTTTGGAAGTCGCCCTGGCTTCAAGGGGATCATCCGGCCAGTAGTGTTTTTTGTATTTTCCCCGCAACTCTTTTTTGACTTCCCCATACGTATTTTCCCAAAAACTTTTCAAGTCCTGCGTAACCTGCACAGGACGGGAAGCGGGAGAAAGAAGGTGCAGCATCAGTTTGACTTTTCCTCCGAGTACGGCAGGGGTATTCCGGGTACCGAACATTTCCTGCAGACGCACAGCCAATACAGGTTGCTGCGGATTACTGTAATCTATGCCTATGTGTGAACCGCTGGCGACCTTGTATCTGAGCGGGGCGAGTGTGTCGAGTCTGCGGACCTGCTCGTAGCTCAGCTGTCCCAGAAGCATCTGGTAGAGATCGAGGTTCTGACAGGCTTTGAGTGTCGTGATGCCATAAAGACAGGGTGCCAGCCAGATATCCATATTTTTTACCAGATACGCCCCGGAGAAGTTGGGGAAATCGTTATCGTGAAAGTGCAGGAAATTTACCCTTTCCCTGAGTGTTTTTGCCTCTTTGCTCCAGTGCAGGACTTCCAGGCCCAGTGCCGCAAGTTCCTCTAGGAGTACTTCCAGAACTTCGGGACTGTCGGTACTTTTCAATTGTGTCTCTTTGAGAGTGAGTTTTCCCAGACATTCAACTTTTCGTACTTCCACCCGTGCCTCTGTTTCATTCCACGTAACCCGTTCATGTGTTTCCGTTTCCAGATAGGTTTCGATCTCTGCAAGACTCAGTGAAACAGCTTTGTAAATGGTAGCATTGGTACTTTTGGCATCAAGATCGGAGATAACAAGGTACGAAGTGTTAAAAAGCGTATCATCATGATGCAGATGTGCGCCTTTCCCGTTGGAAAGGAGGTAAATACCTTTGTTGGTATGACGCAGCTGGGCCACACGGTCAGGGTAGGCAAAGGCAAGAAGCACACCCAAATGTTCCGTGTCAAGGGTTGAAGGTTGTCTCTTTTCAATACGTTTGGCATTGGCAAGAAGATAACGGCACTGTTTGAGGTTGACCAGTCCGGCATTGACATCCGCTTTTTGGGCAACATCATGCAGGGTAATGACCCGTTCCCGCAAATCTGCCGAAGCATACGTCTGGGTATAGATCTCTTTTTCGGTCACAAGTACTGCCAGAAGAGAAGCCTCATAGGAGAGGTTCATCTCTTTGGCTTTAAGCATCATATGGGCAAGCCTCGGGTGAAGTCCGTAAGCGCTCATCGCTTCTCCGTGCACTGTGATACGGCCGTTCTCATCCAGCGCACCCAGCTGCAGCAGCAGTGTTTTGGCATGGAATATGGCAGTAACGGGCGGAATATCCACCCAGGAGAAAGTGTGTATATCATCATTCCCCCAGCATGCCAGCTCCAAAACAAGTTGACTCAGATCGGCCGAGAGTATTTCGGGTGTGTCATGTTCGGGGAGTATTTTGGATTTCGGCCACAGATGGAAGGCTTTCCCCGCAGAAAGTCTTCCTGCCCGTCCGGCCCTTTGCACGGCAGTATCTTTGGAAATGAACCGACTCTCCAGTTTGTTCATACCTGTAAAGGGGTTAAAGACAGAGACATTCTGAAGCCCGGAGTCTACCACGATTTTAATACCTTCAATGGTCAGAGAAGTCTGCGCAATATTGGTAGAAAGCACTACTTTCCTTATGCCTTCTGGCGGTGCTTCGATGGCTTTGTCCTGTGCCTCCTTGCTGAGATTTCCGTAGAGTGCGGCAACATAGACGTTTTGTGGCTTCTTCCCTCCAAGCAGTTTTTCCACTGCTTTGATCTGCCGTATGCCCGGAAGAAAAACAAGAATGTTCCCTTCTTCTGAGGAGAGCAGCCTGAGCAAAAGCCTGTGAATGTATGCCGGCAGAGACTTGCCTGCGGGTTGAGGGGTATTCGCATCCAGATAAACACGCTCCACAGGGAAGGAACGGCCTTCGCTCCGCACGACCGGTGCATTGCCCAACAGTGCAGCAATAGCCGACGTATCAAGTGTTGCGGACATAACGAGTATTTTCAAATCTTCGCGCAGCACAGACTGGAACTCAAGTGCCAAAGCCAAAGAGAGGTCAGCGTGCAGGGAGCGTTCATGAAATTCATCGAAAATAAGCAGTGCCACATTCTCCAGCCCCGGGTCATTCTGCAGTTTTCGTGTGAGTATGCCTTCTGTCACAAGAAGTATTTTGGTTTCCTTGCTCTGCACAGACTCCATCTTGATCTGGTACCCGATGCGCTGTCCCACCTTTTCACCCAACAATCCAGCCATACGTACAGCGGAAGAACGCACTGCCAGCCGGCGGGGTTCAAGCAGCATGATCTGCCTTCCGGCCAGCCAGGGTTCGTCAAGCAGTGCCAGTGGCAGCGCAGTGGTCTTTCCTGCTCCCGGAGGTGCCTGAAGCACAAGACGGGTATGTGTCTGAAGTTTTTCTCTGACTTCGGGAATGACATGATTTATGGGTAGGTTTTGCATAAGGGGATTATACATAAAATCACTAATAATTGCATGGTATGTTCGATAAAACCGAACATACCACGCTATAATACTTCCATGAAACAAGAAACAGCACTCAACATACTCAAATCAGGCAAAAACGTCTTCATCACGGGGTCGGCAGGCACAGGTAAAACCTATCTGCTGAATCTTTACACACAGTATCTCAAAGAACGAAGCATATACCCGACCATTGTAGCACCTACGGGGATAGCGGCTTCGCATTTGGGCGGGCAGACGATACACTCTTTTTTTGCTCTGGGTATACGTGAGAGCATCGATGAAGGATATGTAGATTTTCTTTTGGATAAAAAATACCTTAAAACCCGTTTTGCCAAACTTGACATACTCATCATCGATGAAGTCTCCATGATCTCACCGGAGCTTTTTGCCTCTATGGACATGATACTGCGCGGGTTCAAGGAGACAGATGCACCGTTTGGCGGGGTACAGGTGGTCATATCGGGAGACTTTTTTCAGCTGCCTCCCGTTTCCAGGGAACCCAGAGAGAAGCGCTTTGCCTGGCAGTCTCCTGTCTGGAAGGCACTGGACCTGCAAACCTGTTACCTCGATGAGAAATTCAGACAGGACGACAGCAGGCTTATACAGATCCTGGACGATATACGAAGCGGCAGTATTTCGGAATCTTCTGAAGAAATGCTTGCCCAAAGGCATGAAAAAGAACTGGCCATCGATACGCCGACAAAACTCTACACACACAATGTCGATGTAGACCGCATTAACCTCAGTGAACTCGAAAAGCTCGGCGGAGAGGAAAAACACTTTGTCTATGAAGCACAGGGAAGCCAAAAGAACATAGAAAAGATATTCAAGTCTTCTTTGGTTTTGGAAACACTGGCGCTGAAAAAAGGGGCGGTGGTTATTTTCATTAAAAATAATCCGGAAGCAGGGTATGTCAACGGTACTACCGGAACAGTAGAGCATTTTTCTCCCATAGACAATATGCCCATTGTCCGTACTGCGGAAGGCAAAAAGATCAAGCTCGACCGGGAAGACTGGTCTTTGGAAAATGACAGCGGAAAAGTAACGGCAACCGTTTCACAGGTACCGCTGCGTCTGGCCTGGGCTATCACCATCCACAAATCACAGGGGATGACCCTTGATGCTGCTGAAATGGATTTGAGTAAAACCTTTGAGACAGGGCAGGGGTATGTAGCGCTTTCACGCATAAAGAGCATAGAGGGGCTGCGTCTGATGGGCCTGAATCCGATGGCATTGCGTGTAGACCCGCTCATTTTGCACGTGGACGGACGCATTAAAACCGCTTCACAGAAAGCCGCCGAGCGCATAGAGGGTCTTTCTCCTGAAGCGCTTGACAGGATGTTTGAAGGGCATATTTCACATTTGGGCGGCGTTGTCAGCAAAGAAAAAATAGCAGAGGAGCGCAAAAATATCAAAGCGGGAAACCCCTCACACTCAGCATACGTCACCCCTACATACATCAAAACCAAAAACCTCATAGACAAGTCCGATACACTCATACAACTGGCAACCAACAGAAAACTGGCCAAAAGTACCATAGTTCAGCATTTGACACTGATAAAAGAGGAGGATCCCGAGATTGATCTGGACAAATTCAAACCGAATGAAGCACTCTTGGAACGGGTAGACACTGTAGTGTTGAGCCTGAAAACCAAACATATGAAAGAAAATTTTTCCGAGGACGGAAAACTGAAACTCAAGCCTGTGTTCGAGGGGCTCAATGGTGAAGTAAGTTATGATGATATACGCGTGTGCCTGTTGTTTTTGGAATGATTTTACGAAGATGAAAAGTTCTATCTTAGGTACCGACGTGGTTTTGGGAGGAGGTAATATGCCAATGGGTAGTTGGCACATTTTGACGTTTTTAAAAAAGGAGGAAGAATAAAAAATGTCTTCGCCGATACCTAAGATAGGGCGAAGTATATCCCAAATAAGATAAAATTTGTCTTAATTAAAAAAATGATATCAATATTTTATGCTTTTATCAGCAGACAAGCCAGTTCTCAAGCTTGAAAAGGTCAGCTGTGGCGGGCATTCCCTTCCATCCGCTGCTTTCAAGAAACATCATTTTATTTCCAAAATATCCTACAATATACTTCTCTTTATAAAGAGGAAAAGTGCCGGAATCAAACATACTGAAGATATCATCAAAGTTTTTGGGTGTTTCAAACCATGAAAAATCAAAACTGTGCAGAGCAATAATAGCAGTATGCAGCATTTCGTTTTTCGCCATAGAAGCAGAAAGCATATAATAGGATGGATAGGTTACGGCCGGGTCTTCCAAAAGTTCTGAAATGTAAAAACGCTCTTTTTTCTTTTTATACATGCCCGAATTATAGAATATAACAATAGAAGCTGTGAAAAATATGTCATATTGTCATATTTTTACACTTGGGAGTATTGCCTGATTTTGGATGCTAAACGATCGGGATTAATATTCGTAAATGAAAGTTTTGCTATACTGCTCCACATATTATTATACGAAGGATTGAAAATGACAGTACGACATTTGATATTACCGGCATTTCTTGCCGTATCTATGCTCCATGCATCGGAGGCAGCACCACAGCCGCAGGTGAAACAGGAAGGCATTAAATACATTAAAATGCTTGGCGGGGCATTGAAAGGTGAACTCAAAGCACATATGAAAAACGATCCAAGCGGTCTGGAGGCACTTGCATTCTGTACTTCCAGTGCAGATACCATCACCAAAGAGGTCAATGCAAAGCTTCCAAAGTATGCTTCAGTAAGGCGTACCGCACTGAAAGTCAGAAACAATTCTGTCAATACACCCGATGCCACAGACAGGAAAGTAATGGAAGCGTATGAAAAAGCGATCGCTGACAAAACGTTTTCCCCCAAAGATATCAAAATAGTAAAAGAGGGAGATGTCACACGTATCTACAAGCCGCTTGTAACAAAGGCTGTTTGCCTGAAGTGCCATGGAAGCGCTCTTTCACCCAAGATCAAAGAAGCGATTGAAAGTGCCTATCCGCATGACCATGCAACCGGTTTCAAAGAAGGCAGTCTTCGCGGTGTGATCGTAGCCGAGATCAAAAAGCACTAAACCTTCATCATCTTTTTAAGCTGTCTGTCATGCAGTCGGCTTAAAAGAAGCAGGGCGGTGATACCGCCGATAAGCGCATACAGCATATCTGACTGTGTATCCCAGACATAGCCCTGTGTTCCCAGAAAAGCTTCGGCATCCTCTCCTGTTGCCAACGCTACCCACCATTCCACCAGTTCATAGAAAGCAGAGAAAGCCAGAACAATACTCAGTACGATGTAATCCAGCCACAAGCGGCTCGGTTTGACCACTTTGAGGCGGATCAGTATCTCCCGGGCAAGGATAGCAGGTTCAAACCCCTGAAAGAAATGCCCAAGTTTGTCAAAATTGTTTCTGTTCTGATGCAGCACTTCTCTGATCCAGTCAAAGAGCGGTACTTCGGCATAAGTGTAGTGCCCGCCGACCATCAAGATGATCATATGCATCAATATGAGCGTATAGAGCAGGGGTGTAAGAGGGAACTTCCTGTAGGTCAATACGATCAGTATAAAGCCGATCAGGGCAGGCACTACTTCGAGAAACCAGGTAAACTGGTCTTTGGGATGTACCGCTGACCAGGTCAAAACAGTAAAAAAGATACCCAGCCATAGATATTTCATACTATTTCACCGCAGTCATTAAAAAGACTGTAAAATCATGATGCGGCTTGGAGATCGTATTGGCATGGTCGAACCTGATATGTTTAAATCCTGCCTCTTTTGCAATGTTTTCAAGTTCCTTCCGGTCAAAACCATGATGAAAGACGCCTGTATTGTCACTGTGAAAGCTGCCGTCTTCACTGTCAAGGTCCGCAATGGCAATGAACCCTTTTTCCTTGAGCATGTCATACAATTTGGAGAAAAGGGCTTTCTGGTCTTTCACATGATGAATGGTCATAGACGAGGTAATGCCGTCAAATTTTCGTTCAAGCGTATCGACACTGAGATCTTTTTCCATGACTTCGGTCCTGCAGGCGAATTCGTCACATTTCTTTGTAAACTCAAGAAGCATAGAAGGGGAATTGTCTACCGCCGTGATCTTACCGACATAGGGAGCGACAAAATAGCTCAGCAGACCGGTACCTGCACCGAAGTCCATGATTTCCATGGAAGGGGAGAGTTCAATATTTTTTACTATTAAATCTGCGATACCCTTGGCATTCTGAACTCTTTTTGAATTCATATCCCATGATTTTGACTTATGCGCGAAGTGGTCAATCTTGTTTTTCATATTTAATATTCCTTAATATAATAATATCTCTACTTTTTAATATTATTTAGTATCTAACTAAAATAACGTCTCTTGTTTTTCAACCTTAATGTTGTCCCAGAAAAAATCTACATGTTTTTCAAACAGTGAAACGACCGAAGAGGTAGATTTCTTGTCTAATTTTAGCAGAGAAACCTGCATCTGGTAGAAAAAAAGGGGAGAAAAGAACTCATTGGCCAACAAAAGCGGATCGGAAGATTTGATCATCTCTTCCTGCATCATTTGAAAGAAGAGCCCTGAAAGCTTTTTAACGTTCTCCTGGTAGAAATATTCGTTATAGATCTCCCGAACACGCTCGTTTCTGAATATTTCCTGCATCAATAGCTTTAAAAGTGCTTCATTTGGCCCGTCAAAGCCGATAAGCTTAAACGTAGTTGCAAGGTTCATAAGAAGTGATTTCCCCTGTTTATGAAGCTCCTGGGGCTCTTTATCGTCAAACAAGGTGACTATCGCCGAAGAGGTAAGGTTGCTTATAAGGGTTTCAAGTATCTCCTCTTTGTTCTTGAAGTGGTTATAGAGTGCACTCTGCTTTACACCCATGGCTCCGGCTATGTCTCTGACTGTTGTTGCCTTATAGCCCTTGGCAGAGAAAAGTTTCAATGCGGTTTTGAGTATTTTTTCTTTGGTTTTTCTTCCTTTAGATAGGGCGGAAGTGCCCGTCTGCTCGCTCATAGTGACTCCTTTAATGCAATTATAGTGAACAAATGTTCATATGTCAAGCCGGCACCATGTCTTGCTTATGAACAAATGTTCATATTTAATTTTTCTTGTTTTTCCTGAAGTGAACATATGTTCATTTATAAAAGAGGAACTACTTTTATTTAAGAACAAATGTTCACCAATACCGCGTTAAAGTACCCCTTAAAGGGCTTTGCAGGGAAAATACATATTTGGTTTTTTTGAAAGGAACGACATTGGTGTTTTGAAAGCAGGAAAAGAACAATTTATTTATATTTGAAAATATAAACTTTATCTATATCTGTCATAATTAAAATAGAAAAGAAACTACAGTGAATCGGATTTAGGTTTTGGAATTTATTGGAATAACATGATCGCGAAATAATTTCCAGTGAAATTCTCATATAGACAAAAAATTGTCTTTTATATACCGGGAAATGTACACATATAATTACAGAGCAGAAACGATATAGTTTTTTAATAGAATTTATATTATGTTAATCAATAGAATTAAGCAATAAAGAAAACCGGTATAACACTTAAAAATATCCGAAATATCCAGGTACAGGAAAATCAAGTGCTATGCCGGACAACAAGTCTGTCGTTTCTGTACAGACTCGCTTGTATTTCCTTGTGTGTGCTAAAAAAAGCCTAAAATCAATCTTCTTCCCTGCCAAACGTATTTTCCAGTCCTTGGATAAGTTGTTCTTTCTCTTTTTTTGAGAGCCTGGCTTCAGAATGAACCAGCAGATAGGAGAACAAAGGCATTTCTCCTTCTTCCACTTCTTTGGCGGCTTCGTCACCTTTGTTTTTCTTCTGATATCCCCACATGGAAATATTGAAATGTTCCCGCCCCTCTTCTACATGGTGGTACACAGACCAGGAGATCGGTGCAATATTGCTGTACCTTGGCCATTTGGTTTCATTGGAGTGACAATCTCCGCAGGCACGCATAAATATTTCACGTGTCTGCGGACTGTCCCACTGCGGTTCAGCTGCGACCTTGGGATTGTCATGGTTTCTTCCATACGGTATGAACTGGATCAGAACCAAAAGGACTATAAGTCCAATAAGTATTTTTTTCATCTTTTTCTCTCCTTCTTATGTAGTAGTATCATATACAATAGTATACAAATAGATCGTGAACTGTATATGAATTTACTATACAATAAAAAAGGATAAACTTATGGGGACCTCTAATAATTACAAAATAATATGAACTGTAGTCCCTTCATTTGGCACAGAGACTATATTTATCTTCCCGCCATGAAGCTCCACACCTTTCTTGACAATGGAAAGCCCCAGTCCGAAGCCTTCTGTCTTTTTGTTTCTTGATCTGTCAACCCTGTAAAATCTATCGGTTATTTTTGAAAGTTCTTCTTTGGGAATTCCTATACCTTCATCTTTAATAGCAAAATGTATTTTTTCATCTTTATAAAGTGAAATGGTAATAGACTTATGTTTTGGCGTATATTTGATCGCATTGTCTATGAGGTTTGAAAAAATCATAGACAGAAGTACAGGGTTTGCCTCTATCATAATCGATTCAAGTTTTTCTATAGTAAGATGCAATCCTTTTTCTTTGAGTGTACTATCATATTTCTCAAGTGTATTGAGCACCATGGCATCAAGGTGGCAGGGCTGAAATGTCTGCTTGATATTTTCTTGGCTGTATTTGGTAAGCAGCAGCAGGTTCTCTACAATATATTCTATCTGTTCCGCTTCATAGGCAATGGTCTGCATGCTTTCAATATATTCATCCGGCTCACGCAGTTTGCGAAGGGTGATCTCTATTTCACCTTTAATGACGGTCAGAGGCGTTCTCAATTCATGCGACACATCACTGTTAAACCGGTTCAGATTGTCCACCCCCTCTTTCAGTCTGACGATCATGCTGTTAAACGCTTCAACCAGTGCTTTTATCTCATCTTCTTTTTCGGGAAGCGGGATAGTACCCGAAAAATTGTTGACACCGATCCTGTTGGCTGTCCGGGTAATACGCTTGACTGGTATCAAGATCTTGTCGATCAGTTTGCTTCCCAGAAAAAGAAGGGTTAAAAGAAGTATAGGTATCAGTGTCAGCAGTGTATCTGTAATATCTTCAATACTGTTATTGATCTCATGGGTTGTTACGATCAATTTTCCCTTAAACAGTTTTGAAAGTGTCAGTACATAGACTCCTTTGAGGTATTGTTCGGACTTGAGCATTACAAACCGGTCATTGTAATGTATGTAAGATTCGGGATTTTTCAAATGGAAGTTCCTGCTTTGCCCGGCCAGTTTGCCTGCCTTGAATACTGCCGCTTCATAATTTTGTGCCAGTGTTTTTTGCAAAACCTGATCTAACGGTTCTCCTGCGGTTATTTTGTCTTCTGTCCCAATAGCCTGTTTGTACAGTTGGCTTTGTATTTTTAAAGAAATACTTTGATCGAACAGATAGTAAAACACAAAACCAAAAAGTACCAGCAGCATAGCACTCACACTGCCAAACCAAAACAGTACCCTTCTCTTTAGACTATCGGCTTTCAATTTTGTACCCCAGTCCCCTGAAACTCCTGATCAGATCTTTCCCTATTTTTTTTCTCAAGTGATAGATCGTTACCTGTATCACATTGCTGTTGACAGCAGTCTCATTGCTCCAAAGCTGTTCTTCTATCATGGCATTGGTTACCATACTGTTTTTATGTTTGACAAGAAAGAGTAAAAGTTCAAATTCTTTTTGGCTTAACAAAAGTACTTTACCCTCTTTTTGGACAGTTTTTGCGTCAAGATCAAGCGTGATATTCTGAATATCAACAGTATTGCTGCCTTCCATAGCACTTCTTCTGTAGAGTGCCCCTATTCTTGCCAGCAGCTCTTCGTACGCAAAAGGTTTAGCCAGATAATCATCTGCACCTGCTCTCAATGCAGCCACTTTGTCTTCTGTTTCACCTTTTGCTGTAAGCATGATAATGGGGGTTTTTATTTTCTTTTGACGTAAACTTTGTAAAATTTTCAGTCCATTTTTTCCAGGCAGCATCCAGTCGAGTACGATGATGTCATAAGCATTTTCACCTGCCATATACTCCCCCTCTTCCCCCTCCATACTGCTTTCTACAAGATGCCCGTCTTCGCTGAATCCTCTTGTTAAAAGAGAAAGGATATGTGCATCATCTTCTATAATTAAGATTTTCATGACTTAATTATATAATGTATAAATGAAATGGGGATGAAGAGCAATTGACTGCACCCTATTCCGAAATTTTTATATGAGAGGTTCTCTACAGGTTGGCTAATAAATTATCCATAAATGACCAAAAAATCCAAGTTCTTTCAAACCTTCAACGACTTTAAATATTCCAACTATCCAAATGAACCACAATGCGCTAAAAATATGATTTCTATATACAGCAGGATTCATCATATACTGAGACGGCTCATCAAAAGATGAAAATCTTGGGAAAAAAGCAGGAACTTTTTTAACATAATCTTCAAAGTCATTCCCAAAATAAGTTCTGAGACGTGCTTCTTCACTTTTAATCACAAAAGGATAATAGATAGCAAAAAGTGCTGTAAGAAGTAAAGGAAAAGTAAAGGTTTCCGTAGCAAATCCGATTCCAATCACACCTAACATACTAAAAAAATACAAAGGATTTCTCGAGAGTGAATAAGGTCCCTTTGTAATCAGTTTATTGTCTTTATAGCCAGCGATATATACTGAACACCACATTCTTCCCAATGAAGCAATGCCTACAAAAATTACACCTATGCAAAACAATACATAAGACATCATTCCATGATCTTCTTCCCAGTAACTTCCTGTTACTATAAAAAAGACCAATATTGCAACAACAATAATTCTGGATATCAGTATCCGTGATTTTTCAAATTTTGATTTCATTTTTTTCCTTCATGAATGTGAAATTCCGCCAGTGCACCTTTATCGGTACTTTGGTTTTCGTACTTTTCGGAATAATAATCAACGAAAATGAAATAAAAATGAAAATGAAATTTTCATTTTTATTTCATTTTCATACCATAAAGTACTCCAATGCAAAATTTGGAGGACAGGGTGAAAAAAATATTTACAGCATTACCGATATTGATACTTGCAAACCCAATGTATGCAAAAAGCAATACAGAAAGAATAGGAGATATATTATCGGTGGCTATACCGGTAGGTGCTTATGGAGCGACACTTTATCTTGATGATGAAGAAGGAGAATATCAATTCTACAAATCATACGGCACAACGCTTGCGGCAACCTATGCGTTGAAGTACACCGTGCGAGAAAAGAGACCAGACAGCGACAATACAGATTCCTTCCCTTCCGGACATACCTCAAGTGCATTCTCCGGAGCTGGTTTTTCACCAGCCCGTATAAAAACCTCGACATTACACCTGAGGTTGGCACTGACTACAAAGGTATACAGTTTAATTACAAGTGGTAAAGCATAGTTTTTCATTTTTGTTTCATTTTCATTTTGTATGCTTTCGATAATTTTTTGGAGGATAATATAAATGAAGAAACTTATTTTGATCCCGGTAGTATCTGCAAGCTTAATAGCCGGTGGGCATATACCAAATTCAAAAGCAGGAGAAGATACCGCGGCAGGAACACAGGAAAGAACATGGACTGAAGCTATCCTCTTTAAGCCGGAAAAGCCGCTGACCGATGAAGAATTGAGAACCCGGGTACTCTACACTAACCTGATTGGTGCTGGTCTTGTTGCCGCATGGGGGACGGCTTTTTGGGATTACTTTACCATCAAACCTGTTGTTAAAAATGAAGGGTGGTTTGGGAAGGATACAAAGTATGGCGGTGCCGATAAGTTTGGCCATATGTACTCCACCTATTTATGGTCACTTGGCTTCTCCTCCCTTTATGAATACTGGGGTATGCATGAAGATGAAGCCCTGCTATACGGTCCCCTTACATCCTGGACCTTCCAGGCACTGATGGAGGTTGGAGATTCGTTCAGTGCATCACAGGGATTTTCCTATGAGGATCTCATCATGAATACTGTGGGTGCAGCTTTCTATTATGTCCGGGAAAAATATCCGACAGTAAAATCAAAACTTGATTTTCGTCTGGAATATATACCTGATTTCAATTCCAATGTTGACTTTTTTACCCAATACAATTCAATGAAATATTTAATGGCACTGAAATTCAGTGGATTTAAAAGTATGGAAGATACACCTATGAAGTATCTTGAACTGCAGCTCGGATATTACACAAGAGGATATCAGGCACATGAAGATTATTTGGACAAAGAACGTGTAGTTTATGTTGGTGTCGGGATAAATTCATCCGAGGTACTAAAAGCCATAGGCTGGGAAAAGACGAGCAAAATTTTCAACTATTACCAACTTCCATATACCTATATTCCGTTTGGATATGATTATGATACACAAGGGTATGTTCAGCCCTATTCAAGACCTTATTTTGGAAATAAAAAATAAACCTTATTCATTTTTGTTTCATCTGAGACTTCTATACTTATTTTATCGATCAAGCAATTGGTTGATAAATAAACATTAAAGGATCACATATGAAACAATCATATATAGTAAAAAGTTTTCTTGCATTCAGTTTAGCAAGTGGTGTTGCCATGGCTGGGGACATTGAGACCAATGATGACAATGATAAAGATATAGAGATACAAAGTTCGGTACAGATCAGCGAAACAGCCAGTGAAACTGAAGAGATAAAAGCTGCAAAAGTTGGCATAAATGAAGTTCTTGCTGCGATTGAAGCAAAGTTGTCAGGCAAAATCACAAAGGTTGAACTTGAAAATGAAGAGGGTAACCTGGTTTATGAAGCTGAAGTTTTCCAGAAGGATGGTAAAACTTTCAATGTTGTTGTGGATGCCGGAACTGCTCAGGTCTTAACTTCAAGCGTGGACAAACCAGACCATGAAGATGAAAACGACAATGAAAAAGATGAAGAAAAAGAGGATTAATGAAGATCTTGATCGTAGAGGATGATAAAAACATCCTCTCGCTTCTGCAAAGTGCCTTTGTTGAGGAAAATCATATTGTTGATGTTGCCAAGGACGGCGAAGATGGCGAATATTTGGCAACAATGAACCATTATGATGTGATTATTCTTGACTGGATGCTGCCAAAAATGAGTGGGCTGGATGTTTTGCATTCTTTAAGAAAGCAGGATATCAATACGCCTGTTCTTATGCTGACTGCAAAAGGTGAGATAGCAGACAAGGTTACGGGACTCAACAGTGGTGCAGACGACTACCTTGCCAAACCATTCAGTCTTGAAGAATTACAGGCCAGAGTGGAAGCACTTTACCGAAGGATAGTCTCGAACGGGAAAAATACCATTACCATAAAAAATATTAGTATCGACATCAATGACAAGACCGTCAAAAAGAACGATGAAAAAGTTCCTCTTACTGCAAAAGAGTATGAGCTTCTGATGTTTCTTGTAAAGCAAAAAAATTCGTATGTCTCAAAGTTTATGATAGAAGAGCAATTGTGGACAAATGAAGATTTCAAACAAAGCAATGTTATCGAGGTAACGATTTACCATATGCGAAAAAAACTGGGTAAGGATTTCATTAAAAATTTTAAAGGGCTGGGATATAAAATTGAAGCATAAAAGTTTAAAAACAAAAGTTCTGCTATCGTTTGGCACTATCTCCTTTTTTATGCTTGTGGCTTTTGGGTTTATATTTTATTATTTTTTAAACCAGAGCATGATTGAGACGACAAAAAATGGTCTTTATTCCCAGTCTTTTTACATCAAAGAGCATTTAAGTACTACAAAGTTTAGCGACATACACGCCAAGTTTCCTTTTGCAATTGTGAAAAATAGTCAGACAATATACAAAACAAAAGAATTTGACTTTAAGGGTATTGAAAAAATAATTCATAAAAAAAAACCTTTTTCTACTGTAGAGAGAAAAGGGAGTCAAACAGCACTTTATGTATTGAAATTCAAAAAACCTTTTGACGGTGCCATCGCAGTTTTTAAAGATGATATTGACGAAGGGTTTGAAAATGTTATTACTATCATCATAGCCCTGGAATCCATACTTTTTTTACTTTTCATGCTATTGGCAAATAAAATGGTCAATAAGATTCTAAAACCCATACAGAACATCAGTACTGTGGCAAAAGATATCTCAATTCACAATTTTCAAAATAAAATACCGCTTACGGAATCTGAAGATGAGATTCGTAATCTGATAGACACCTTTAACACTATGGTGGATAGACTCAAAGACGGTGTTGAAAAACTGGACAGGTTTAACAGTGATGTGTCACATGAGTTGAAAACACCACTGACTGTGATCAATGGAAAAATTGAATTGGCTCTCAAAAAAGATCGGGACAGAGCATACTATAAAGAGAGTTTGAACATGATACAGTCCGAATCACACAAGATCCAAAAAATTGTAGAAGAGTTGCTCCAACTCAGTAAATATTCGAAAGAAAATATAATGCAAAGTTTTGTCCCCTGCGACCTAAATGCTATTTTACTGGGAACCGTTGATCAGTATCTTCCCAAAGCCCTGGCAAAGAACATTGACCTGGAAATCATCAGGTTTGAAAAAGCAACAAAAAATGCAAGCCCTGAATTGATCAATGCTATTTTTTCAAATCTTATAGACAATGCTGTCAAATATACATCCCCAGGAAAAAATATTCATATATCACTTTGGCAGGAAAGGAAGATGATTCATTTTATTATCCAAGATGAAGGTATAGGCATAGCACAGAAAAACTTGTCTAAAATCACAGACCGTTTTTACAGAGTAGATGAATCACGTAATAAAGAAACAGAAGGATTTGGGCTTGGTCTTTCTATTGTTAAGAACAGTATTGAACTTCATAAGGGTGAATTGTACATCACATCCAAACTTGACATTGGTACGACTGTAGAAGTGATTTTGTAATTTATGCCATTGCCTGTACGGGATTTCATTTTCATTTCATTTTCACTATTCATAATAAAGTAAAATATGCAAAAGGAGCATTCATGCAAAAAATTACTGTTTTTTTATTGATGACTATTTTCCTAACCTTGGCAAATGCCGGCAGCGGTATGATCCCGTTCTACAAAGAGGCAGTAAAAACACTTTCTTACCAAAGCACGTACACATTAGAGAAAAAATCAAGAGCGTTACTTATAGAAGCCAAAAAGAAGCAACGGTATCTCAATCTTGATGCAGGCATCATGTACGGTGCAACCAATGCAAAACTTTTGGCACATCACTTCAACAATACCGATATCGGTATCACAGATACGATCGATCTTTTTGGAAAAAATATAGAAGATATCCGTCTTATACAGCTTCAAATGAAAGAGGACGGGCTTTTGCTTCAAGTCCAGAAAGAAAAACTTTTTCTTTCCCTGGTCGATATGGTCACCTCCTGTAAAGCCAGTGAAGAGAAACTGAAACTCTACCAAAAGCTGTACCACACACAGGCAACTTTGATTGAAGCTGTCAGATCTGCCGTCAAGTCGGGTACTGTACCCATGCTTGAACTCACAAGACTTGAAAATATTATGGCACTGATAGAGGCACAAAGAGACCAGGAAAAGCAAATAGTCACGATGATGAAAGCGCAACTGAAACTTTACAGCCCGCATCATGCTATTCCCCACCTCTCTGTGACTGGGCTGCATAGCGATCTTCGTCACTTTCTTGCCCACAGTCCGCAACTCAAACTCAATGACAACAGAGCAAAACAATCCTCACAAAAAATAAAGCAGATCGAACAAAGCTGGATGCCAGATGCCATCATCGGTGCCAATCAGCAATACAACAATGACCCTACTGCCAATGGTGACAACTATACTTTGAGCATGGGGTTGAGTATGCACTTTGATGGTGGGATGACTCATGATATAGAGAGACAAAAAGTAGATGCGTTGAGGATAAAGAGTCAAAAAAAAGCATTGGAGATAGAAAGAAAAGCACAGTACATTGCATGGAAAACCCAATATCAAACAGCCAAAAAATTATTTGCTTCACTCCGCCAACCCCTGAAACACAGCAATGTTACGTTAAAAAATATGAGAATAGCCTACCTGAAACACTATGTTGACCTAAACACTTACCTACAGACCATAAAAGAGAGCCTTGCCACACATGAAGCACAGATCAGTGCCAAATACAAGATGATACAGAATGCTGTTATCTTGAATATGCTTTCTGAGAAAATCATTTATGAATAGGCAATCTCTCCTTATCTTCAGCCTTTTACTTCTTTTTAGTTCTTCTCTTTTCTCTTTCTTTGAAGATAATGATGAAGAAACAGCTAAAGCACTTCAGGTTCCCAAACAGGAACGACATGTTAAAGTCAGTATTGTCTCCCCAAAAATCGCAAGTATGCCTATGAGTCATACTGTAACCGGCATTACAGAGCCCCATCAAAAGATTACTATCAATACACTATCAGAGGGCATTCTGCATGTAAAAAGTTTTAATGGCCAACTGATTCAAAAAGATGATGTTGTTGCAACAGTCAGTAACGCTCGACAAAAAAACACCATAACCATGCTAAAGTCAAATATCAAACTTCTGCAAAAACAGGTTTCTGCACAAAAAAGTAAACTTCAAAGTGCCAAAGAGATGGTGAACCTCGGCATCCTCTCAAAAAACCAACTTTTGGATCAGCAAAATCTTTTGGAAGAGAGGAGCATTGCCCTCAATCAAGCCAAAATAGCATTGAATAAATTGGAACTTCAAAATAGCTCCTCCACTGTGAAAGCACCGGTAGCCGGATATGTAGATTCGCTGCTTCCTGACGGGAGTTATGTCTCTTACGGACAAACACTTTGCAGGATCATAGATGCCCATGTGCAGATACGGCTTTTTGTCTCTCCACTCTTTGCAAAAGAGCTGCATATCGGTCAAAACGTAAAAATAAAAGAGCAAGGGGTTGTTGCTGATGCAAAAATTATAGCCATACTTCCTCAAAGCAGTGACAATCTGCTCAATGTGATTGCCTTGCCTTCTCATACTTTGCCGGTTGGGTTGCGTATAGAAGCTCAGATAGAAACGGCACAGACCAAAGGCTGGATCATTCCCAAAGAGGCGATTGTCCTGGTACAAAACCGCCCGGCTATATTTCTCATAAAAAAGAGCAAAGCGACACTTCACTTTGTCACCGTGCAAAAAGATATGATTGACAAGGTGTTGGTCACAGACCATCTAAAAGCCAAAGATCAAATCGCTTTGAAAAATGCCTATATGCTGCATGACGGGGCCACCGTAGAGGTTGTTAAATGAAAGAGCAAAAAGGTTTTTTCCTCTATATCCTGAAAAATAAACTGGCGATTTTTATCGTTGTTTTTTTGCTGGCTGCTGTCGGCTACAAACTCTCCTTTTCTATCCCCAAAGGTGTTTTCCCGAATGTCTTTTTCCCACGCATCGAAGTGAGTATTGAAAATGGCTATGCGCCTATCAAACAGATGCTTTTCTCCGTGACCAAGCCCAGCGAAGAAGCGCTTAAAACAGTACAGGATGTCGAGAAGATAGTCTCTTCCACCTCTATCGGTTCTACCGATATCAGTCTCTATTTCAACTGGAATATCGACCCTTATCTTGCATACCAGCTGGTTCAGGCCCGTATAGCAGATATCAAAAACCGTATTCCTGCTTCTGCCTCCATAACCATACGTCAGGCGACACCGAGTATCTACCCTGTCTCTATCTATGCTATCGGTTCCAATTCATTATCACGTGCAAAATTGACAGAGAAACTTTACTATGAACTCAAACCGGTACTGCTCTCTATCCCGGGAGTCTATGATATACAGATAAAAGCACCGGCATGGAGTGAATACAAACTCCTGCTCGATGCAAAAAAGGTAAGAGCATACGGACTGGATGTGCAAACGATCATCGACCAGCTCAAAGCGCAAAATCTCATAGAGTTTATGGAGCTTATTGAGGATTATCATAAACAGTATGTTCTTTCACTTTATCAAAAAAGCGAAGATGCTTCTAAATTACTGGATCTTGATATTGCACTGCCAAATCAAAAATCTGTGAAGTTGAGTGATATTGCACTGCTTATAGAGAGAACAAATCCCGTCAAGGCCACCAGTGCCGCCACAGGATTTAAAAATTCAGTGGTTTTCAATCTTTTAAGACAGCCCAATGCCAATGCCATAGATGTCGCAAAAAAGTTTGATGAAAAATTAAAAGAGCTGGCACCTGCACTTCAAAAAGAAGATATCAAGATCGTCAATTACTATGATGGTACCGATTTTATCAAAGAGGCGGTCAACAGTGTAAGGGATGCCATCATACTCGGTGGTATCATCGCTGTTTTGGTGGTGTTTTTCTTTTTAAGACAGGTAAAACTTTCACTTGTCTCTCTGCTTGTTATTCCTGTTACATTTCTTATTACCATGGTGGGGATGAAGCTTGGAGGTATTGATTTCAATATCTTTTCACTCGGCGGTATGGCTGCAGCACTTGGCGGTTTGATAGATCAGATGATCATTGTGATCGAAAACATTGAAAGGCACTTTAAAAAAGGAGTTTCAAAACAGGAAGCCGTGATCCGCGGTGCGAAAGAGATTTTGCCGATCATGGCAGTGGCAACACTGCTTGCTACATTGATATTTGTACCGCTGTTGCTGGTGAGCGGTGTGGTAGGACTCTTTTTTAAACAGCTGGCTTTTGTGTTGGTGATCACCTATGTGATCTCTCAGGTGATCGCTATTTTCCTGACTCCCATCATTGCTTTTGTTGCACTTCCCAATGAACCAAAAACAAAAAAAGACTTTATGGAGCCTATGGTAGAGCGATACAAACGCTTTTTGACAAAGATGATGAACCATGCCTGGATATCCATACCTATCCTCATCTCTGCCTTCGTATTGAGCTTTTTCCTTTACAAAACTATCCCCTCTACTTTCCTGCCCAAATGGGATGAAGGAAATGTTGTTGTGGACATGGTACTGCCTCCGGGTACTTCACTGGGACAGAGCAAAGATGAGTTTATGACTGTGGGCAAAATACTCGATAATACGCCTGAGGTCAAAGGATGGACACTCCGTATCGGAACCTCTCTGGGGCAAGTCTCTACACAACCCAATCAGGGAGATTTCTTGGTGACACTCAAAAAAAAGCGCAGCAGAAGTGCCTTTGAAGTCATCGAACAACTGCGTCATGAGATAGAGCATGCCGTACCCAATCTGGAGGAACTGGGGCTTTCTCAAGTCCTTGAAGACAGACTTGGAGACATTATGGGAGCAGATGCACCTATATCGGTACATCTTTTCGGCCCCAATCCTGACGAGCTGATACAACAGGGGTATCGCCTTAAAGAGAAGCTGAAACCTATCAAAGATGTAGAAGAAGTAAATGTCCTTACTTCCTATGCTTCCCCTGCCATTAATGTACGCCTTAAAGATAATGCCCTCGCATTATATGGTATTAATGAGCAGACACTGGCAACACAGATTAGGGCTATGTATTACGGCAGGGTTGTGGCCTCTGTGGCACAAGGGGAGAAGCTTATCAATATTCGTGTCCTTATGAGTCGTCCGAGGGTTGATCCTATTGCCTATCTACAAAAAGAGTTGCTTGTATTTTCACCCAAACTGGGCAAAAATATACCCTTGAATTATGTTGCCACGATCACCTATAAAAATAAAGTAGCTGAAATTACACACTACAACCTCTCTCCGGTTTGTATCCTGGGTATCCGATTTATGGGCAATGATATGTCAGCTGTAGTTGGACACATCAAAGAAACCCTTTCTTCTGCCAAACTGCCAAGCGATATCACCACCGATATCAGCGGTTTTTACAAAGAGCAGCAACAATCTTTCAAAGAGATGGGATATGTTATTTTGTTTGCGATTATCATCATTTTTACAGGATTGCTTTTGAACTTCAGTTCACTTCGCACCTCATTTTCTATACTCATAGCACTTTTGGTCACATTGACGGGTGTTTTCCTGGCACTGAAGCTTACCGGAAAGCCTCTGGATATCACTGCTTTTATGGGTATGCTGATAGTCCTCAGCATCGTCATCAACAACAATGTTCTCATCTACGATTTCTATCACATGAATATAGCCGGTGATACCGACGAGAAAAAACGAATAGTAGATGCCATCGCTGTTAGGATTCGTCCGGTACTGATGACCATGTTCTCCAACGCCTTTGCCCTGCTGCCCGTCGCACTGGCAATAGGCAGCGGCACACAGATCATACAGGATATGGCGATCGCCATTATGGGCGGACTCTTTTTTGCTATTGTGGTAAATCTGTTTGTCATACCGCTGTTTTTTTATTGGCTTTATCTCTATAGAACCAAACTATAGTTTCTACAATATGTTACTATGTATACTTTCATTTTTGTTTCATCTTAAAATTGTATAGTATAGGTATAAATCAAACGAAGGAATAAACATGAAAAAAATTCTCTTATCCAGCCTTGTTTCTGGTGTGCTTTTCAGCTCTTCGGCTATGGCTGACGATATTATAAGTTCTATCAAAGTAGGACTTTTCGAATCTGAAAAGAAAGCCATGCACAAAGTGACTGTCTCCATGATCCAGGCGATCGAAGCGGCAAAAAAAAGTGTTAACGGCCAGGTTGTAAAGGCAAAACTCGATGAAGAAGATGACTATCTCGTCTATAAGATCAAAATTATTGCCCGAAACGGTAAAAAGATGGAAGTACTTGTCGATCCGGTTACAGCGAAAGTACTCAAAAGTAAAGACGACGATTGATCCATAGGAAAAAATGATCTTCTCTTATTTTTCCAAAGACAATACCTCTATCTTCCCATCGCTAAAATAGGAGTTCCCAAAAAGATTCTCTTTGACAAAAGGTGCATTTACCTGAATAGGTTTATCTCTTTTTATATTTGTATTCTCATGGAGCTCTTTCACAACGAATGCTTTTGCTTCATCCATATCTGTGATGAAAACCGGTATGATACCCCACTGTTTTCCGGTGATAGCATTCGCACCGGCAACGTATACTTTTTTGCCTTTACAGGATACATCGGTACGCCAGATTTTTAGCAGATAAAATCTTTTTTTTCTTTTCATATTCAAACTGCAGATCGGTTCTTTTGCCTGCCAAAAGAGAGGAATATTGAGACTTTGTATCTCACTTCCATCTTTCCATCCGGCTTTTTTTAAAACACTACAGATATCTTCCTTTTGATCAGACGTCAGGACAATATTGATCGGCTGCGCGTCAAGTCCGAAGATATTTTTGGCAAATCTATTGGAACTTTTGTCAAATAACATTTTGAGCCTGTCAAGTTTGACTGTATTTATTTTGGGAGGGGTGGCAAGTGTATAATGAAATTTAAAACCAAAAAGAACATACAAACCTGCGGTAATGAAAATCAGCGTAATACTGATTGTTTTTGCTTTACCAAATGGCTTTCCCTGAGTAAAAAACTTTTTACATGAGAGCCACTGCAGCAAGGCAATAGCCGTGATTACCCATAACGTTCCTATTAAGTATCCGCTATAAACATCGCTGAGATAGTGCTCTCCGAGATAAATACGGCTTAAGCCTATCAGCAGAACCAGTATTGTCGTAACAAAAAAGAGATTGATCTTGTTTTTAAATTTATCGACATGGCGTATTAGCAAATAGCCTAAAAATCCGTAAAATGCTACAGCAATTGTGGCATGCCCGCTTGGAAACGAGAAGGAAGACTCAAAATAGAGTGCTGTCTCCGGCCGCGGGCGGTGAAAAGCGAGTTTACCCAGGTAGAGAAAAACAGCTGACCCCGCGAAAGAAAAATAGAGTGCAATAAGATCATTATATTTTTTATACAAAAACAAAATAACAGTAGCCGATGCAAGGAAAAGCAGCACAATCTCTTTCGTACCAAGATAGGTGACCCAGGTAAAGAAGGTGATCATTTCCGGCGTTCTCCATCCTACCATGAGGTTTGCAACAATATGATCAACGTAAACGATCGGATCCCGGCTGAGAAAATCTTCGACAATACCGGCAAAAAGTGCTAAAACCGATATAAATGCAACGCTAAGCAATGTAAGCGGCAATCCATAAAATGTTGTTTGGTCAAAACGGCTTTTGATGAATGCTGTGGATTTTGGATGTGATTTTATCCCCCCTGATACAAAAGGATTTTGCAAAAAAGAATTCCAGAGTGAAAGAAGTACTATTTTGGCTGAGTGTGCATTGTTTACAATAAATTGTTTCAAAAGATAGAGAAGTACAAAAAGGAAAATGAGTATCACAAGGACAGTAAGCGTACGGCTCATCCATATCTGTGCAAGGGAAAGTGATGCCGAAAAGAGATAGCCTACACCTATAAACTCCAAACTCCAGCCGATAGCACCAAAAAAATCCCAAAAAAGGAACTTGCTCCGTTGCATTTTCAAAGAACCTGCAAGAAAAGGAACACTCTCTTTCAGCGCCGGCAGAAAACGAGCCAGAAAAACAGATTTTGCACCGTGTGTATTTAAAAATTGCTGTGCTCTCCTGAGCTGCTCACCGGAGAAAGGGATCCATGTTTTATCCAGTAAAGAAGAACCGTAGTGTTTACCGATATAATAATTGGTGATATCCCCTATATAAGCTCCCGTTACTGCAAATAAGAGCAATATACCAATATCAAAATATCCCTGCCCCGCCAGAACACCAAGAAGAAGCAGGAAGGTTGAACCGGGCAGCAAAAAACCTAAACCGATCAGCGTCTCGCCAAAGGCGGCAAAGAAGGCGATCCATACGACATAATGTTTGAAATGCTCAATAAAGGGCAAAATAGAATGATTCAGTATATCTGACATATATGATCCGTTTGGTGAATTTTAGTTCATTATAAACATTCAAAATGAAATGAGGATGAAAGAAATTTTCATCCTCATTTCATTTTCATCGACTATAATTTGCCTATGACAACAGACAACAGCAGAAACATTGCACTACAGTGTACTGATATCGTAAAAACATATAATTCAGGCGAGACAGAGGTCAAAGCGTTACAGGGTATAAGTCTTGATGTCTATGAAAATGAACTGCTTATGCTGGTGGGGCCTTCGGGCTGCGGCAAAACGACCTTTGTATCGGTAATTACTGCCCTGCTTGGTTTTGACAGCGGCAGGTGCATTGTTCTGGGCCACGATTTTTCTGCAATGAGCGATGCAGAAAAAACTGCTTTTAGAGGCAAAGAGATCGGCTTTGTATTTCAGGCATTCAATCTTATTCCTGCACTCACGGCTGCGGAGAACACAGCCCTGCCTCTTACCATCTTCGGTACCAATAAAACAACGGCATTCTCCCGTTCATACAAAATGTTAAAAGCGGTGGATTTGGAATCAAAAGAACATGTTCTTCCGGGTAATCTGAGCGGCGGACAGCAGCAGAAGGTCGCCATAGCCAGGGCACTGGTACATACACCCAGACTGGTGATCTGTGATGAACCTACAAGCAGTCTGGACCACAAGTCCGGACAGATGGTCATGGAACTTTTAAAGAAACTGACCAAAGAACACGGTGTAACCATGATCGTCGTGACACATGATGAACGGGTATATAAATATGCAGACAGGATCGCACAAATGGAAGATGGAAGAATCATCAAGGTGGAAAAAAATAGATGAAAAAATTTTATATATGGATTATATTCTCACTTATCGGTGTAGGTATCGGCATTG
The DNA here is from genome assembly GCF_015493435.1 of Sulfurovum sp. Taxonomy (GTDB): domain Bacteria; phylum Campylobacterota; class Campylobacteria; order Campylobacterales; family Sulfurovaceae; genus Sulfurovum. The sequence continues at coordinate 1,660 of NZ_WGDD01000014.1, read as the reverse complement.
CTGCTATGTTTTACGATGATATGCTAAAATCATCCGGTACCGTTGCCATCCCTTCAGTGAAACTGCCTTTTAACTCTTTTATAGCAGGTACGGGGATCGTAGAGGCAAAAAGCAAAAATATTGCGGTAAGTTCCTCTTTCTCCGGTATTGTCAAAGCGGTTTATGTACAAAGCGGGGAGAAAATACAGAAAGGAATGCTGCTTTTTGAAATGGATGATACCCTTTTGCAGTCGAATATTCTGATCGCACAGGCAGGTATCAAAGCTGCTGAGGCAACATTCATCAGTGCAAAACATCACTTCGAGCTGATAGAAAATTTCAAAAATGTCTCTCCTCAAATGGTTACGAAAGAAAAATACATGCAGGCACAGGATCATTTTCATGAAGCAAAAGAGCTGCTGGAAGTGTCCAAAACAAAACTGGCTGCCCTGAAAGAACAGTCAAATCTATATAAGGTGTACAGTCCCATAGACGGCATAGTATTGAGATCTGAGATAAGCAGGGGAGATTTTTTTGACAGCCGCTCAAATGCTCTTCTCATTGGGAGTGAGCGGGTCAATGTACGTGTCAGCATCAATGAGTATGATATTTCAAAATTCAAACCAGGAACAAAAGCAGTCGCATACTTACGCGGAAATACTAAAAAAAATATCGGCTTGAAATACGCCTATACCATTCCTTATGTCGTGCCGAAAACAAACTTGACAGGGCGCAGTACAGAGCGAACCGATACACGTGTGCTGCAAGTTATTTATGCAGCCGAAAGAACCAAAACATTCCCTCTTTATGTGGGAGAACAGCTGGATGTCTTTATCCAGACCCCTGAGCAGGAAAAATAAATGTTTGAAGTGGCAGTCAAAATGCTGATGCATGACAGAACCAAATTTCTGGGACTTTTTACAGGCATCGGGTTTACTGCGTTTCTGGTAACCTTCGCAATGTCCTATTTTGCAGGCTTCATGACCAGGGGTTTTGCGCTGGTAAGCGAAAATCCCACCGCCAGTATCTGGGTGATGGACCCGGCAGTGCATTCGACAGAAGCAACGATCAATATGAGTGATGGTGCTCTGGGGCTTGTGCGCAGTGTCAAAGGAGTGAGTTATGCTGTACCTCTGTATCTGGGTGATGTCACCGCCAGATTTCCAAACGGACACTTCCAGTCCTTTCAGATGATCGGTGTAGATGACGGTACACTGAGCGGAACCCCAAGGCCCGGAGGCGGTCTGAGTACCACACTGCTTCATATACCCCAGAGCGTCATCGTCGACAGCGGCGGAACCAAAGATAAACTTCAGACACCGATGTATACAAAAGATATGTGGCCTTATGACGGCGTACATCTCAATGTACCTACACGAAAACTGCGATACGGAGACACACTGATCATTAATGATAAAAGAGTCGTTGTGAGCGGTGTCTCTTCCACCATCCCCAGATTCCCGCCAAGACCGCTGATGTACACAACACAGTCGAATTTCAAACGACTCAATCCCGGAGAGAACAGATATATTACATTCATTATGGCAAAAGCAGAGAAAAACATATCTGCCGCTGATTTAGCCAGAAATATTACAAAGCAGACAGGACTGAAAGCTGTTACGGACAATGCTTTTAAAAAAGAAACCGTGCTGTGGTATTTAAAAAACTCCGAAGATGTGGG
>NZ_WGDD01000013.1 GCF_015493435.1 Sulfurovum sp. | reverse complement strand
TGATATGACAGACATTAGTATGCTGAGGGAAGGAAGCATTGTCTCAGGAGTCGTGAGGAACATTGCAGACTTCGGCGCTTTTGTAGATATTGGCCTCAAGAACGACGGGATGATCCATATCTCCCAGATGAGCCAGAAACGCATTGCCCATCCGCTTGAAGTGCTTTCCGTGAACCAGTATCTTCCCCAGATAGAGGTGATCTCTGTGGATGCGGAGAAGGGGAAGGTGGGGTTGAGTTTGAAAGGGATGCTCTGAACATCAGTGCAATGTACTGAATTTCTATTTTGGGATTTGGGTAAAATAATAAGCAAAATAAAATTTGCTATAATAAATAAAAGTTATAATGGGAAATCGTATGAAAAAATATAAAATTCTTCTGCTTTTTGTGTTGGCAGCAGGCATAGGCAGTGTGGCCAATGCAAAAGGCTTGTCCGGTGTGGTGCTGGATAAAAGGAGCGGTATCTACTGGCAGGATAATATGGGGTCAAAAAAGAGCTCTGAGGACTGGGATGATGCCGTGGTGTATTGTGACAAACTTGAACTTGCCGGTATGGAACACTGGAGACTTCCGACTTTTAAAGAACTTTTTTCGATCGTAGATCTCAAACGTATCAATCCTGCGATCAATCCGGTCTTTGATTTTGTGGAAGAGGGGACGTACTGGACTTCGACCACCTTTGTCCCGAATGTTTCCCGTGCGTGGACGATTGACTTTCGGACAGGAAAAACTTTTTACAGCTACAAAAGCACCGACCATGCAGTGCGCTGTGTGAAAGATGTTTCTCAGACATCTGCAAAGGGGAACAAATGAAGTTATTATTTGCGTTGACTGTGACTGCTTCGCTTCTTTTGGGGGCTTCTTCCAAGCTGGATGACAGAACAGGACTTGTATGGCAGGATAACCCGAAGGTCGAGAATATAGAGAAAAGCTACCATGAAGCGAAGCAGTACTGCGAGCAGTTAAAGACGGATGGATTTGATGACTGGCGTCTTCCGACATTGTCCGAACTTTACAGTATCGTTGATATGAAACGGGAACGTCCGGCACTCAGATACGGCTTTGAAATGCGTGTCGATGAATGGTTCTGGACAGCGACTCCTTTTGCAGGCGATCCAAAAAAAGAAGCATGGAGACTTTCGATGAGCTATGGGGAAGCAGAACCTTCCAGACAGGGGCGTACACTGCACGTAAGATGTGTCAGAGGAAAGCGGATGCGATAGCCTGTCTATGTCTATAAAGATGTTGTGAATGAGGAACGTAAAAAATGATTGTATTCCACAATTTATACACAGAAACATACTATTGTGAAAGAGAATAAAACTGTGTCTGAAGTAGAGTAATGAAAAAACAGATTAAAAAAATGAACCGTTTCGCAAGGCATATAGGCAAAGGACTTCATATTGAATTTAAAGAAACTGCTGCCATTCCTTCACTGCTGAAACACAGAGAATATAAAAAGGCCGGCGAACAGGTTTTGGATATTGCCAGGATGGTAGGCCTGAGCGTCATTTGGGTCATTCCGGGCGGAGCGGTGATTACAGCGATGATCGTAAAATTTTCCCATAAAAGCAGGCCGAGTGCTTTTCGTACGGAAAAAATCATAGAAGAAGAGACCGATATTTCTTCCAGCTAAACGGGGCATCAAGCGGCATGACCAGGCTCTATGCGCTTGGCAGGTACACACATACTTTCATAGATATCAGGTAAAATATGAAAAAAGATAAAAAAGGGAATCCTATGTTAAAGGTATTGACAGTGATATGCATGCTGTTTGCTGTCTCTTCTGATCTTTTTGCCTACAAGGAGATCGTAGTCGACCTGTCAGAACAGCGTGCCTATGCCATAGAGGATGGTGTCATTATATTTGACGGTCCCATCTCTACAGGAGTGAGGGGGAGGGAAACACCTGAAGGGCAATATACGATCCTCCAGAAAAAACGCTATCACAAATCGAATCTCTGGCCCAAGCCAAACGGCGGAGCCAAAATGAACTATATGCTGCGTCTTACCAACAGCGGGATCGCGATGCATTTGGGATATGTTCCCAAAAAAGGTCCGGCTTCACACGGATGCATCAGAATGAAGAATGGCTTTGCACAGCGTATGTATGCGTGGGCAGGGGTAGGTACTTCTGTGTATGTTGAAGGTGACATTGAGGACTGGTATGCCATGCATCAGCGGCAGCGCAGGCAGCGAAACTATGCGTATGACAATGATTATTTTGTGGTAGAAGGATACTGAGCATCTGAGGGAATACATTTTTTCATCATTTCAAACCAGTTTCTTTCAAACACTTTCTTAATGAAAGATTCTCTGTGGGGCAGCAGACAACTGCTGCAGTCCTGGTGGACAGCATGGTCTGAGACAAATGCCTTCCCTTCTTTTGCATTGATACTGCAAGTGCTGTAGTATGTTCTGTTTTCCTTGTGGTACAGACCCTGGTCATCGAAGCGGAAAAAGGGACAGGCGCAGAGGTAGCAGTTCAGGTTTTCCATCTCGTGACATTGTTTCCTTTCGGCATACAGCGGGCAGAAGTCCGTTTCTTTTTCCGCCATATTCTCAAAACGGAAATAGGCAATGACCTCTTCGTCGGAAAGCCCAGTCAGTTTCTTCATGATCTTTTGGTGTTTTTCTCCGTGTGCATCAAACCACTTTTTGTATGTCATCCCTTAACCTTTCTAAAACTTTTAAAGATAAGTACGATCACAACGATCTCGATGAAGACCAGCAGAAAATGCAGGTCATATACTTGTGCCTGGTTGTTCGTCACGCCGAAATGTTCAATGATCTTGTAGAAGAGATAGGAAACCCCCATTCCCAGAAGATAGCCCAGCTGTTTTGCCGTATCGAGACGGGTGAGCAATTCATCGGTACCCAGCAGCAGGGTCTCTGCCCTGACAAGATATGAGCCGAAAACAAAGGTGACCTGGTAACCGATATAGAGGATCAGCGCGGTTTGATACGTGTAGGAATGTTTGAGAAAAAAGAGCATGGCAAACAGCAGGACGAACTCTACCAGCAGCGAAATACGGAAGAACCATTCTGTATTGAGGATGGTATGGTAAAAGCGTGCGATGATGAGTATTCCCACAGCAAGGAAAACACCGCCGAGTGAATAGATAGAAGGCTCCAGCGGACGGTAGAGTATAAAAATGACACCCACGCTCAATCCCAGAAAGAGAGAGTTCATGAATTTATACCGGATGAACTGTTCTGGGATGATTTTCAGCATGAAGTATTATATCCTATATTGTGAAGCGTGCATTATCGGGATTTGAATCTTTAGTCTCAAGTCTGCGTAGGGTACTGTCTCCCGACAGCACCAAAAATATTAAAAACTGTATTTCACGTTTGCGTACAGGCTTCTGCCTTCTGTGGCATAGCCGTATACTTCCTGATACGCTTTGTCAAAGATATTTCTTGCCGTAAGATTGAGTTTAAGGTTCTTCATCAGTTCTGTATCGAAATAAAGATTCCAGAGAGTGTAATTTCCTGTGGCGACATCAGAGGGAGGGAATGTCGCATAGTCCATGTCGTTCCGGTCTCCGATATATTGGGCATTGACACCAAAGTGCATATCGTTCTGGGTATAGTAGTCCATAAATCCGTTCAGTGTATCTTTTGCCCGTCTTGGAAGGTTTGTACCGTCTTCTTTCTCAAACTTGAACAGATGGGTGTAGTTTGCGGAAAAATGAAGATTGAGTGCAGGCAGCGTATAGGCACCTTTGACTTCCACGCCTTCAAACTTTGATGTACCGTCCACATTCTGGTATCCGCCGATGTATGTGACCGGGTCAAATACATAATCAATATTGTCTTCTACTCTGTTGTTGAAATAGGTTACGGAAATCAGTTCTTTGTAGGCTGCCGAGATATCGAAGCCTTTTGTATAGCTTGGTTTCAGCAGAGATCCCGGCGCCGGTGTAGCAAGCTGATAGGCACTCGGTGCATCGTAGGAGGTATAGTAGTTTGCCGAGGTCGTAAAACCTTTGAGAAAATCGTGATGATGTTTAAGCCCTATTTTGTAAGTTGTCTCATTGCTGAATTCATCGTAACTGTCATATCGCAGGTTGGTTTCTATGAGGGTATTTCCATTGAGATTGTATGTATTGGAAACAAAGACTGCCTTGTTGGTATAGGCTGACTGGGTGGGAAGCGAAGGCATACTGGTCATATAGTGGTTGGACCCGTCTATATCTTTGTATTCAAGACCCAGGATCGCTTTGCCGCCTGTGTAGTCGTACGCATTGATAAGGGTATATTCTTTAATGGTCGCTTTGTAAATATTGTGGGCATCACCATAAAGACCGGAAGTATAATAATCCCGCTCAAAGTCTCCTTTGCTGGCAGTGAAGGTCGCACTGTAGCTGTCTCTGGTAAAATAATAGTTAAGTGCATAATTCGTCTGGTCTGCAGTGGCATGTGAATAGTCATCATTGGCCAATGCGGCAGAGTACATATCGTCATACTTGGTTTTTGTTTTGATACGGTTATAGCTGAGGTTCACTTTATTGTTCTCATTAAAGATGTAACCGAATTTAAGATTGGCATTTTTGTTCTCATATCCGTCTTTCTCGGCATCTCTCGGGGCCAGTGCGGAAAAACCGTCTGTTTTCAGATAGGCAGCCAGTACCTGTGCTGAAAGTTTTTCATCTTTGTAGGAAAGGTCACCGTCTATGCCCCTTGTATTGTATGATCCGTAATTCAGACCGAGAGAACCGTGAACTCCTCCTTTGGGGCTTTTGGTGATGATGTTGATGACACCTGCGGATGCGTTGGAACCCCAGATACTGCTGACACCGCCTTTGACGATCTCGATCTGACGGATGTTATCCGTAGTCAAACTGTCCAGCAGTGCCGTGCCGTTGGTCGTACTCGGGTCATTGAGACGCATACCGTCAAGGAGTACAAGTACCTTTCCCGAATCGGCACCTCTGACGAAAAAAGAAGTAGGCTGTCCCAGTCCGCCCGAATTGGCGACCTGTATACCGGCAACGGAGCTGATAGCCTGTGAAACGGTCTGGTAGCCTCTCTCTTCGATCTCTTCGGAAGTGATGACTGTGATATTGGAAGTTGTATTTTCAATGGATTGTTCCGTTTTATTGGTCGAGATGACATCAATAGGCGACAGTGTTACCTCTTCTGCGAAAGCGGTATTTGTAAGTAATAGTGTAGCCGTGATGAGGCTGAGTGTTTGAAGTTTCATATGTGTTCCTATTGTTATGTAACGCTATGGTAGGGTGCGTAAAGCCCGCAGGAAATGCCCTTGGGGTGTATGCACCTGTTAGATGTGGCCTTACGGCGAATTGAATTGTGTGACCCGGTGCGTATTTACACACCCTACACGAATTAAAATGATTTTTGAAGGGAAGGAGGAGAAGTTTTGTATTCTTCTATTTTGAAGGCAGATTTATGGTACTGGAAATTACTCTCGACCCTGCACAATTTGTTGAGTGTCGAATACATCGCAATCACTGCGAGTGAAAAGTACCGTCTGGTATAGCCTCTTAAATGTTTCATACGCGGATTTTACAGTATTTTAAATAAAATAAAGTATAATCCCTATCAATTATTTTCATTACATTTTAGGAGAGTTCAATGGCAATCGAAACAGTAGCATCGACAGACGCATTTAAAGCATTGGTAACAGACGTGACTTCACAGGAGGGCTATAGAGAGCCTATGGCATTCGGTATTGCAAGAGTGGACAGAGGGCAGAAAAATGCAGAGAAAGTGCTTCAGGCCAATTTTGGACTGATCAACTGGAAAGAGAACTACGGTTCGGCCGCGGTTTTCATTAAGGCGCTTCAGGAGGCAAAATGCCAGGTGGACTGTTCCGGTTCCGAATTCGTTACAACGATCAATGACAATTTTGTTGCCAACGCAGTGGCAGCTTTTGCACCGTATCTTGCCGAAGCAACAGGTGATGCACACAAGAATGTCCAAGTCATCAAGACACTGGCAAAGATGGAAGATATCGGTAAAGATTTCCGTATCGTATTTCTTTTCGAAGATGCCAATCCGGAGTCTGTCGAAGCGGTTTATCTGAAACTCTATGCCCTTTCTTTGAGAAAAGCGGAGCTTAGAAAGGTGAACCTGAACGGTGCTTTCGGTATCCTCTCCAATGTGGCCTGGGTGGGCAACACGCCGTATGAGCTGGATTATCTCAGAGAGAACGAGATTGAAATGAAACTGAGCGGTACCTACCCGACAGTGGATTCCGTGGATAAATTCCCAAGGTTCCTCCAGCATGTGATCCCGGATGACAATACGCGTATCCTTGAAGCGTCCAAGGTAAGAATGGGAGCGCAGCTGGCAGCAGGTACAACAGTAATGCCGGGTGCATCCTACATCAACTTCAATGCGGGTACGCTCGGGCCTGTAATGGTCGAAGGACGTATTTCTTCTTCGGCGATCGTCGGTGCCGGTTCGGATGTCGGCGGGGGAGCGAGTATACTCGGTGTACTTTCCGGAACGGACGGCAACCCCATCAGCATCGGTGAGAACACACTGCTCGGTGCGAATTCGGTGACCGGCCTGCCTCTTGGAGACGGCTGTATCGTCGATGCGGGTCTTACCATTCTGGCAGGAACAAAGATCAAGATCGCCCCGGAAGAGCTTGAAAAGATCAAAGCGGCGAATCCGGATGCGAAGCTGGAGAACAAGACGACCTTCAAGGGTGAAGAGCTCCAGGGCCTTAACGGTATCCACTACAGACAGAACTCTCTTACAGGTGAGATCATTGCACGCAGAAGTACCAGAGAAGTCAAACTCAACGAAGATCTGCATTAAGTTCCAGGGCCATAGCTGTGCCCTCAAACATAGGATGATATATGAATAATGATGATATTGACCTTCTCAAAAAAGTAACGCTTTTGGGAATTATGAAAAAGAAACCCGATGAAACGCTTAATGATGTAACGGTCATGCTTGTTGATACGGGAATGTATGATATGAAAGAGGCCAAGCAGATATTGAAGGTACTTAAAGCCGAGAAATATCTTGCGGACGGACAGTTGACACTCAAAGGCATTACCGAGGCCAAAGCGGCTGAAGCAATGTTCAAACAATAGGGTGCCGGGAAATGCCATTTAAGTCAGTACAACATGGGGATGCGACTTCAGTCGCATATCAGCGACTAAAGTCGCTGCTCCAAAAACTTTAGCTTAATGGCATTGAGGGCACCGGATCGTTAAACAGAAGGAAAACAATGCGTGTAGATAAATGGCTCAGCGCCGTCAATGTAGTGAAACGTCGAACCATCGCGACCGATATGCTCAAAAGCGGTGTTGTTTTCGTGAATGGAATGAAAGCTAAAGCTTCCAAAGACCTCAAGGTAGGAGATACCGTTACCATCGAGTACCTCAAAGGGCCGAAGTCCTACGAAGTATTGCAGATACCTACAACAAAAACGATCCCCAAAAGTCAGAAAGAAGAATTTGTGAGAAGTGTTGAATAAAGGCAGTCTGCTTTGCCTTTATCGCTTTGAAACCGGAGAATAATATATGAATATCAAAATCCAATTTGAAAAATTGTTTAACAATGAAATGTCAGAGCAGGAGGCACGGCAGTTCCTCATAGATCTCTATGAAAAAGGAGAGAGCGGTTCTGATATTGCAGCGGCAGCTTCTGTGATGCGCGAACACTCCGTGAAGGTGCCTCTTTCCAATGAACTCCGTGAAAAAGCCATTGATGTGGTCGGTACCGGCGGTGACAGGAGCGGCTCTTTCAATATTTCGACTACAGTCTCTCTGCTGCTTGCTTCCCTGGGATGTACGGTCGCCAAACACGGGAACCGCAGCATTACTTCCAATTCCGGTTCTGCAGATGTACTCGAAGCACTGGGGATCAACCTGAACCTCTCCGTGGAAAATCAGGTCAAAATGCTTGAGGAGACCGGTTTCTGTTTTATCTTTGCCATGAACCATCATCCTGCGATGAAACACATCATGCCTGTGCGCAAGTCCATCCCCCACAGAACGATCTTCAATATCCTCGGACCGCTTACCAACCCGGCAGGAGCAAGAAAATATCTTCTGGGAGTGTTCGACCCTGCCTATATCAAACGTATGGCCGAAGCGTTGCTGGAGCTCGATACCAAGAGAGCCTATGTCGTGAGCAGCCATGACGGTATGGATGAACTTTCATTGTCCGGAAACAGCTCTTTTGCCTATGTGGAAGCAAACCGTATCTCAGAAGGGGAGATCAACCCTGAAGCATTCGGTTTCAAACTGGCACCCAAAGAAGCGATTTTGGGCGGGGATGCCGTCCACAATGCACAGATCACGAAAGATATCTTTTCGGGAGCGGAGCGCGGTGCAAAACGTGATATCGTTGTACTCAATGCAGCTTTTGCGCTTTTTGTCGACGGGAATGTCAGGGACATTGAAGAAGCTGTCACCATGGCGGAAGAGGGGCTTGACAGCGGCAAAGCAACGGCACACCTGCAAAAAATGGCCCAAATAAGCCAGAAGCTCATGTAGGGTGCGTATTCACGCACCAAAGGATTAGGAGACAGTATGGAAATCACAGCATCTTTACAGGAATTGGACAAGGTCGTCTCCTCTCTCAATGGGGTATTACCTGAAAATGCTATTGTTTTTTTACGGGGCGACCTTGCTGCCGGGAAAACCACACTGACCCAGGCCCTTGCCAAAGCAAGAGGTGTAGAGGGTGAAGTGACTTCTCCGACCTTTTCTCTTCAGCATTGTTACGGGGAAGGGCTGTACCATTACGATCTCTATCGTCTGGACCATGAGGAATTCATGCAGATGGGGCTTTTTGAAGAGTTCGAGAAGCCGGGCTGGCATATGGTGGAGTGGGGCAGTGATGCGCTTAAAACCTTTTTAGAGGGTGTAGGGTATAATGTTGCCATGATCGAGATCGAACCCTGTGACGGGAAACGAAAATATACTATAGAGTACTGAATGCATACACTTGAAGCCAAACACCTTGCCAAGACCATTAAAAAGACCAGAATCGTACATGATATTTCAATGGTCGTCAAAAGTAAAGAGATCGTAGGGCTTCTGGGGCCCAACGGTGCGGGCAAAACAACTTCTTTCTATATGGTCTGCGGGTTGACCGGTGCAACAGAAGGAGAAGTCTTTCTCGATGGTGTAGAGCTGACACATTTTCCTTTGAGCAAGCGGGCGCAGATGGGCATAGGGTATCTGCCGCAGGAGTCGAGTATTTTCAAAGATTTGACGGTAGAGGAAAATCTGCTCATTGCCGCCGAAGCGCTTGAGCTTCCTGGAGAGACGGTACAGCCGCGTATCGAGAAACTGTTGGAAATTTTCAATATCGAACCCATTCGTTCGCGTATAGGAATACGCCTGAGCGGGGGTGAGAGACGAAGGGTGGAGATCGCCAGGGCACTGGTGGGCGAGCCAAAATTCCTGTTGCTCGATGAACCATTTGCCGGTGTTGACCCCATAGCGGTTCTGGATATCCAAAACATTATCCGCCAGCTGGTCGAACTCGATATGGGTATTCTCATTACGGACCATAACGTCCGTGAAACCCTGGGGATCTGTGACCGGGCGTATGTGATGCGGAGCGGTGAAATGATGGCGTCAGGAACCAGTGAAGAGATTGCCAATGATGAAAATGTAAGAAAGCATTATCTGGGTGAACACTTTACGTTTTAATACTGTAGGTTTGGCTATGCCAAATGGCTGAATAAAATCAAATTATCAATAGATGTTAGTTGAAATATGACGTTTGGCACGGCCAAACCTACAGGGAACAGCCGCAAGGGTGCGTAACACGCACCGCATAATCAATCTGCACGCAATAAAACCATATGCCCAAAGGCCCGAACAAAAGGTATTACAGAGGAATTATGCATTTATCCGAAGTGAAAAAACTTCTTGACAAAGAGGTCTCCCAGCGCAATACCCTCGAAGAACTCTCTCGCGACAAACCTGACCCGCTGTTTGTTGCGTCAAAGTACAAAGACGAATCTGTTGCACTGGTCTGTGCCCTGTTCGGATACGGCAATGCCGGCCAGATCGTGAAGTTTCTGGAAAGTCTGGACTTTTCCCTGCTTGGATCTTCTGAACAAAAAATACGCTCATCACTGGAAAAACACTATTACCGTTTTCAGAAACCGGAAGATGTGACGGCCCTTTTTATTGCTTTGAAACGGCTGGGGGAAGAAGACAGCATTGAAAATATCTTTTATCACGGATACAGAAAAGAGGCCAGTATTCTTGACGGACTGTGGTATTTTATGGACAGGCTCAGAAAAAGTTATCCGCATCAGACACGGGGGTATGATTTTCTCATTGGCAAATTACCCCGGAAAGTGAGTACTGCGGGTACCTGCAAACGCTATATGATGTACTTGAGATGGATGGTGCGCAAAGACAATCTTGACATGGGGCTCTGGTCAAAGATAGACAGGAAAGATCTTTTGATGCCTCTGGATACACATACTTTTGGCGTTTCCCGGAAACTGGGACTTTTGAAACGTAAAAGCTACGATATGAAAGCCGTGCTTGAACTGACGGCATGCTTCAGAAAGTGGGATCGGGCCGATCCTGTAAAGTATGATTTTGCACTTTATCGGATGGGGCAGGAAAAAATGGATATTATTCGTTGAAATTAACCCGTAATTTAGTGCTTTTTATGTAAAATACAGCAAATTATATCAAGAGGATGTTCTATGGAAGGTGTATTTACTTACCTTGGCGGTATTTTGGGAGAAGACAACCATTCGGTTGTGCTGGTTGCCCATTTGCTGTTGGTAGCTGTGATTGTATTGTGGGTTGCCAAAAAGGCGACAAAAAGTTTGAGAGCAGTACCGAACGGTACACAGAATGTGATGGAAGCATACCTCGGCGGCGTTATTGTAATGGGTAAAGATGTGATCGGTGAGGAACTTGCACGCAAATATCTTCCGCTGGTTGCAGCAGTAGGTCTTTTCATTTTCGTAGCGAATGTGATCGGGATCATCCCCGGATTTGAATCTCCGACTTCAAATATCAATGTAACCCTGCCTTTGGCACTGATGGTCTTTTTCTACTATAACTACGAAGGTATTAAAAAGAACGGTGCTGTACATTATTTTGCACACTTTGCCGGTCCTGTCAAACTCTTGGCTCCGTTGATGTTCCCTATCGAGATTGTTTCCCATATTTCAAGGATCATCTCTCTGAGTTTCCGTTTGTTCGGTAACATTAAAGGAGATGATCTCTTCCTGTGGGTACTGTTGATGCTGGTACCGTTCATTGCACCGCTTCCTGCATACCTGCTGCTGACATTCTCGGCACTGCTGCAGACATTTGTTTTTATGATCCTTATCTATGTGTACCTTGCCGGTGCAGTAGCTGTTGATGAAGAACATGAAAAAGCGCCGGATCCTGTGATAGATACCATGGGTGCAGTCTAAACAGTACGCTATGCGACTGAATGACAGAACACTCGGTTTCGTGATCAATTTCCTCCTCGGTGTCGCCTGGGCAGCTGTGCTCATCGGCGCTGCCTCTTCTTTCTTTTCTTTTTATCATACCAGTTTTTTGTTTGCTCTGCTTTCTGCACTGATAGGTACACTTCCCGGTATGGCGGCCATCTTGGTTCTGGAGCATATCATCACCGGAAAAGAGAGGCTCTCAGAGCTTCAAAAGCAGACAAAACTGCTAAAAGAACTGGTGGAACAGAACAAATAGCGTTTGACAGGGAGCACTATGACGGCCGAACCCTTCGTCTGTTCGGTTTAGATCCTAAACTCCTTTATAGTACCAAAACGCTATAATCTTTTCAATTATTTTACAAGGAACAGCACCATGTTTGAAACCGTTATCGGTCTTGAAGTCCATGTACAACTCAATACAAAAACAAAACTTTTCTGCGCATGTCCCACCTCTTTTGCAGAACATCAAAATAAAAATACCTGTCCTACCTGTCTTGCTCTCCCAGGAGGATTGCCTGTCGTGAACAAAGAAGCTGCTGTCAAAGCGATGCGCTTCGGATATGCAGTCAATGCGAGGGTGAACCATACGTCCACGTTCGATCGAAAATCCTACTTTTATCCTGACAGCCCGTCTGCCTATCAGATCACACAGCTGAGCAAAGCGATCGTACAGAAAGGCGAGCTGTTCATCAATCTTGAAGACGGCACACAGAAACGTATCGGGATCACACAGGCACACCTTGAAGCAGATGCCGGAAAGAATATGCATGAGGGTGACCACTCCAAAGTTGACTTGAACCGCGCAGGTACACCATTGATGGAGATCGTTTCGGAGCCTGACATGCGTTCATCCGATGAAGCAGTGGCATATTTGAAAAAACTGCATGCAACAGTGCGCTATCTCGATATTTCCGATGCGAATATGCAGGAAGGTTCATTCAGGTGTGATGTGAATGTTTCCATTAGACCCAAGGGGCAGGAAGCATTCGGTACGAGAGTTGAGATCAAAAATATCAACTCTTTCCGTTTCGTGGCACAGGCGATTGCCTATGAGGTACAGAGACAGGTTGAAGCCTACGAAGACGGTGTGTATGCCCGGGAAGTACATCAGGAAACAAGACTCTGGGATGTTGCCAGGAATGAAACCCGTTCGATGAGAGGCAAGGAAGAGGCAGCAGATTACCGTTATTTCCCGGATCCTGATCTGCGTCCGCTTACCGTCACACAGGAAATGATCGATGAAGCTCTGATCATGCCTGAACTGCCCGATGCGAAAGTAAAGCGTTATGAAGATGAACTGGGTATCAATCATTACGATGCATTGGTCATTACTGCAAACAAAGAAATGGCATATTATTTTGAAGAAATGATCGAGCAGGGAGCTGTGGCAAAAACGGCAGTGACATGGCTGACATCCGAACTGCTCGGGCGTCTCAACAAGGCGGGCATAGAGATAGAAAATTCTCCCGTCAATGCCAAAACACTTGGGAAACTTGTTTCCAGGATCGCAGATGACACCGTTTCGGGAAAAGGGGCCAAAGAGGTGCTTGACCATATGATGGAAAACGAAAACCGTGACATCGATGCGATCATCGATGAACTCGGACTTGCACAGGTCAGTGATGACGGTGCCATTCTGGCGATCATTGACGAGATCCTGGCAAACAATGCCGATAAAGTGGAACAGTACAAAGGCGGCAAGGAAAAACTTTTTGGTTTCTTTGTCGGTCAGACGATGAAAGCGAGTAAGGGTTCTGCCAACCCCGGAAAAGTGAATGCACTTTTAAAACAGCGTTTAAATTCATAAAAAAGGCAGGAAAGGGTTATGAAACAGCATATTTTGTCTCTGGCTCTTTTTCTGCGCAAGTCAAAACGTTACAAAGAGACCAAAGAATATATACGGGAACTTCTCAACGGTACAGGCAATCCCTATAAAAAATACCTTGATGCCTTTATTATCTTTCTTATTATTACTTCTGTTTTTATTCTTGTGTATGAAGTGACCAATCCGGTACCTCTCTGGCTGGACTATTATGACTTTTATTTTGTCTCATTTGTCTTCTTGATAGAGTATATACTGCGTCTGTGGGTGCATAATGATCTTTCCCAATATATTGTGGAAGAATACCATGATGCACAGTTCCTGCATCGGGAATTCAAACTGTGGCCCGTTTTGAAATACGGATTGAAAGAAAAACTGAATTATATGGCTACCCCGGCAGCCATTGTTGACCTGCTGGCTATCTTCCCTGCCTATCGGCCCTTGCGTGTATTGCGTATTTTTGTACTTTTCAGAGTACTCAAACTGCTGCGCTATACCAAAAGTATCAATCAGTTCGTAGAAGTGATTACCAACAAGCGTTTTGAACTTCTCACACTGCTTTTCCTGCTTTTTTTTATTGTCACAACAGCAGGTATAGCGATTTATGTGCTTGAAGAACGTATCAATCCCCATATCAAGTCACTTTTTGACGCCATTTACTGGTCTCTTATCACGATCTCGACGGTTGGGTACGGAGATATTTCTCCTGTAACCGATGCAGGCCGGACGATCTCAATGCTGACGATCATCAGCGGTATTGCGATGATCTCTTTTGCCACCTCTGTGATCGTTTCCGCATTTTCGGAAAGACTGACCGAGCTGAAAGAAAGCCGTATTATAGAGCAGGTGAACAAAAGCCGCTCGTTTCTCATTATCTGCGGATACGGACAGATGACGAAGATGTTCTTTCGCCAGAAGAAAGAGAAGATCGACGACTATATCATACTCGATAAAAGCCTTAAACGTGTCGAACAGGCAAGACGGGACGGATATCAGGCGGTACAGGAAGATGCCAGCCGTTTTGAAACTTTGAGCAAATTCAATGTCGAATATGCCAATATCACCATACTCTGTCTGACCGGCAGTGATGTTGAAAATATTTATATTACACTGAATGCAAAGAGTATATCCCGCAAGATCAAAGTGATCGCCAGAGTGAACGATATCAATATCGTCAGCAAATTCAAGTATGCGGGGGCAGATCATTTGCTCATGCCCAACCAGGTGGTTAATACCATGATCCGGACAGCCATTACGCAGCCGACAATGTATAAAGCTATCCATGCCATTCTGACAGGAAAAAGTGTAGCGCGGATCGATGAGATACATGT
>NZ_WGDD01000012.1 GCF_015493435.1 Sulfurovum sp. | reverse complement strand
TTTGGAGATATTTATCTCACACGAATTATAGCACGCAACATTAACTCAATGTAAACATAGGAGGGTATTAAGGGGAAAATGATAGATTGGGTCGACTAATGCAGCATTTGCAAAACAAACCCTATCAGGTAGAATGCTATGATTGCACCTACCGTCCATACCATTGCTTTTTTTACCCCGATAGTAGGATTGTGCGTTCCACAGTGCGGACATCTTTTGACACCGTCATCCACCTCCTGTTTGCAGTAGCGGCAGGGTATCTGTTTTTTTGACATCCGCTATACCGCGTAATACGTAGCTTTGGGATGGTGTACCACCAAAGCCGTTGTACTCTGTTCCGGGTGTATCTGGAAGGTTTCGCTCAACTCAATGCCGAACGCTTCGGGTTTAAGCAGATCGAAGATAATACGGCTTTGTTCGAGATCGGGACAGGCCGGATAGCCAAAAGAGTATCTCGCACCGTGGTAACGGTTCATACGGACATCCCTCAGTGTGGCACCTTCGTCTTCCCTTAAAATGCCCAGATCCATACGTATTTGTTTATGGGCCACTTCCGCCAGGGCTTCGGCAAGCTCTACAGAAAAACCGTGGACCATATTGTATTCGAGGTATTTACCCGCATCGTACAGCTCTTTCTCGTAAGCGGAGAACTTTGAGCCTGCGCTTACACAGGTGATCCCCAGAACATCGTGCCGTTCATGTCTGAAAAAGTCACTCAATGCCCTGTAGGGTTTTCTGCCCTGTCTCGGAAAGGAAAAAACATATTCTGCACGCCCCACTACCTCTTGAAACGGTTCTCTGTCTGCATTTTCATCGACATTCCAGCCTTCTGATTCGGGAAAGACCAAAAGTTCCCTGTCATTGCTGCGTACAGGGAAATAGCCGTAAATGATCGTCGGATCAAAAAGGTCTTTCTCCAAAAATTCTCTTTTGAGCCTGTCATAGGCAGGATAGACCTTTTCTTCCAGCATCTTCTCATACTCTGCTCTGTCCATTTTTCCTTTTTTGTATCCCCAGTGCATTTTAATGACGGTTTTCTGGTTGACCCAGTCAAAAACCATATTCAGATCAAGGTCGGCTTTTTGCAGTACCCTCCTTCCCCAGAACGGCGGTGTCGGGATATCGACCGGTTCGGGCATGGCAATTTCTTCAAATGGCGGGATCACCACTTTTTTCTTCTTTTTTTTCTCTGCTCTTTCGACCATATCCCCCGCAAGGCGTGTATCGAGTCCGGCAGCAGGGTCTTCATTGTACTTTTCGATCCGGCTCATGGCGATCACACCGTCAAAGGCATCACGACAGTAAAAAATGGGGCCTTTATAGACAGGTCGGCAGAAATCGTCGACAAACGAGCGTGTCAGAGCCGCACCGCCGAGCATGACCGGTATTTCCAGTCCCATTTCCGCCATTGTTTCAAGGTTGTCTTTCATAACAGCCGTTGATTTGACCAGCAGGCCGCTCATTCCTATAGCCTGGATGGACTTTTCATTCATGACATCCAGGTATGCCTGCAATTCCGTTTTGATCCCCACATTGATCACTTTGAAGCCATTGTTGGAAAGGATGATATCTACAAGGTTCTTCCCGACATCATGCACGTCTCCTTTCACTGTTCCGATGACCAGCGTGGTATCGGTCTCCTTTTCCTGCTTGGTCAGGTAGGGGTTCAGGTAGTCAACCGTCGCTTTCATGGTTTCCGCAGATTGCAGCACGAAAGGAAGCTGCATCTGCCCCGAACCGAAAAGCTCACCGACCACTTTCATGGCATCGATAAGAATTTCGTTGACAATGCGGTCTGCTTCAATCTCTTTTCTTGCCTCTTCTACCAGAGGGATCATTCTTTCTTTGTCACCGTCAAGCAGAAGTTTGGCAATTTTTTCTTCATTGTTCATCGCTTCGTACTCTTCATCTGTAGCGCCCTCATCGAGCGTTTTGTCAGAAAAATGTTCTATGAATTTGAAAAGTGACGTATCATCCGGATGAAAAAGCAGTTCTTCACAGATATCGATATCTTCCCGGCTCATTTTTGCCATAGGCACAATATGTTTGACATTGATGATGACAGAAGTCATGCCTGCCTGTATGCAGTGGTGCAGAAAAACAGAATTCAGGTAGACTCTGGCATTTTTGTCCAGTCCGAAAGAAATGTTTGAAAGTCCGAGTGTAGAACCCACTTCGGGATGCCGTGTATGCAGTTCCCTGATTGCTTCGAGCGTCTGAATGGCAGCATCCCGGTACTCAAGGTCACCCGAGCCTACGGTAAAAGTCAGCATATCAAAAATAAGGTTTCGCGGATCGATCCCGTGTCGGTTCACACAAAGATCGTAAATACGCTCTGCCATTGCCAGCTTCGTCTCTGTCGTCTTTGCCATACCGGTTTCATCTATGGTCAGACAGACCAGCGCAGCACCGAATTTTTTGGCCAGCTGACAAATGGCATCGAGTTTGGCTTCCCCGTCTTCCAGGTTGACCGAGTTGATGATAGGCTTTCCACCAATGCACTTGAGTGCCGACTCCATCGTATTGACACGCGTGGCATCAGGCATGAGAGGCAGCGGGATCTTCTGGTTGTAGAGTTCCATAACCGCAGCCATGTCCGTGGCACCGTCCCGTCCGGCAAATTCGACATTTACATCGAGGCAGTGTGCTCCGTCGCGTACCTGTGCCTGCCCTACGGTCAGTGTACCTTCGTAGTCACCGGCAATGATGAGTTCCCGGAACGCTTTGGAACCGGTAGCATTGCTTCTTTCACCTATGAGCAGCGGAGCAGGTTCCTGGAAGAGTTCGGTCGTATTGAACAGCGAAGCGATGGAGGGTTCTATGGAGCCTGTCGGCTTCTTTGGCCTTATGTTCCCTACCGCTTTTTTCAATGCCTGTATATGCTGCGGTGTCGTACCGCAGCATCCGCCCAGAAAACTTACACCGTCAAATTCGGTAAATTCCAGCTGTTTCTGTGTGAATTCATCCGGTCCCATCGGATAATAGGTGTACCCGCCCCTGTTTTGCGGCAAACCGGCATTGGCATGGATGGAAATGGGAATACGGCACAGTTCGCTCAGCGTCTTGAGATGCTTCTTTACCTGGTCGGGACCGGTACCGCAGTTGAATCCAAGCGAGAGAATATCGAAAGGTTCCAATATTGTTACAATGGTGGTAGCATCCGTACCGATGAGCATGGAACCGCTCAGTTCGATGGTGACAGAGATCATCACAGGCAGTTGGGTTTCACGCTCCTTGTTTGCATCCTGGCAGGCATGCAGTGCCGCTTTGATCTGAAGCGGGTCCTGGCAGGTTTCCAGAAGGAAAACATCACATCCGCCATCTATGAGGCCCAGCGCGCACCGTTTGTACCCTGCATACATTTCATCATACTGGATGTGGCCCAGAGAAGGCAGTTTGGTCCCCGGACCGATGGAACCAAGCACAAAACGGGGCTGTTCGGGAGTACTGTACTCCCGGCATACAGCACTGACAAGCTCGGCACCTTTTTTGGAAAGTTCATAGGCACGTTCACCCATCTGGTATTCATCAAGTACCCACGGCATTGTTCCGAACGTATTGGTTTTAATAAGGTCGGCACCTGCCATGGCATAACGCTTGTGAATACGTCCGATCAGTTCGGGAGCTGTATCATTAAGCAATTCGTTGCATCCTTCCTGCGAAACACCCTTGTCATCGATCCAGGCTTCCTCGGGTACTTCAAGGTCCTGTATCTGCGTACCCATGGCTCCGTCGATGACAAGTATACGTTCTTCTAAAAGTGATTTGATGGTTTCTGTAATAGACAACTCATTCCTTCTTCATGGGATTTACCCCAATTATAATATATTTGCCATTGTATCAAAGTATCGTTAAACCCGAATTAGGTTTGGTATTCGGCATGTTTTGCAGATATTCTTGAATCTATAAAGTCTAAAGTGCTATAATCTACTAAAATAATTATAATTAATGTTTTGAAAAAGCCAAATCTGTTGTGAAGCAAGAATGCAAAGCCATGGTCCGGGAGCAAAGATCACCAGCTTGCCAGACTGTAATATATTGTTTTCTTTCAACAGTTATATCAGCTTTTTCTCTACGCATAGTGAAGGGTAACGAAGATGGGAAAAACAATCAAAAACATTATTACGGGAAAGACGATCACCAAACCTGAACCGGTGGATACAGAGGTACCCTTTGACGGCGGTGTCATGATCACAGAGACAGATACCGCTGGCATCATTACCTATGCCAACCGTAAATTCAGGGAACTGACCGGATATACCAAGGAAGAGCTCATAGGCTCCCCTCACAGTATCAACAGGCATCCCGATATGCCCAAGGCAGCTTTTGCCGGTATGTGGGACACCATCAAAAACGGCAACTACTGGGAAGGCTATGTCAAAAATATGACCAATGAAGGCAAATACTATCTTGTCGTCGTGTGGATCAAGCCGAAAGTTGATGAAGACGGAAAGATTACAGGCTATATTGCCGGCCGTAAAGTCCCCGATCCAGACGCCATGAACAGAGCGCTTGCGCAATATAAAGAGATGAAAGCCGCTGAAGCGTCATAGCAGCTTTGAGACTACAGACTTTTTTTAGCTTCCTGCAGTGCTGCGATAACTGCATCGATATTCGCTTTGGGGATATGGACTTTCCAGTCCGGTTCCTCTGCTCTGCCCTGAAGTGAGATACCGATACTTGCCACACTCCCGCTCTCCTTGCCGTAAGGTTCACTGATCGTAGACACTGTTATTTTACCGTCTTTTGTTCCACTCAGTGCAATTTCATCTATTGCTGTCATTGTTCCACTCATCATAACTCCTTAATAATAATATATATGTGACCATTATAACACAAATTGTTAAGCGAACCTTTTATGAGGGTTTACGTTTCAGCAAAGCTGATATTTTTGCCTGCAGTCTCAACCATAAACGGTGCTCTATAGCAGGAAAACCGCCATATGTTTTACCGCCTTCAAGTGATTTTGTAGCGACGCATCTCCCTGCCAATGTGGCAAAATCACCGATCTTCAAATGCCCCGTGGTTGCACTCTGTCCCCCCATAACGACATTTCTGCCCAGGGTGGTCGAACCCGAAAGACCGACCTGGGAAGCGAAAAGGCAGTATTCTCCCACATCGCAGTTATGTGCGATCTGTATAAGATTGTCTATCTTGGTGCCTTTTCGTACGTACGTCGTCCCGAATACCGCTCTGTCTACCGTACAGTTCGCACCGATCTCTACATCATCTTCAATGACCACATTGCCGTTCTGGTATATCTTGACATGCTCCCCTGTTCGCGTATGGGCAAAACCGTACCCGTCAGAGCCGATGACCGTACCACTGTGCACAATACAGCGTTTTCCCAGCTGCGTACCGTGGTACAGGGTTACATTGGGATGCAAAAGCGTATCCGAACCAACCGTCACATTGTCTCCGAGATAACAGCCTGCCAACAGGGTCACATTGTCACCCAGAGTAACATTTTTTCCAAAACGTACCTGTTCGTCTATATCGCATCCTTTACCTGTTTCAGGGTCTTCTCCCCTTGTCTCGATCTTGTGGGCAAAAAGTCTGGATGCCAGTGCAAGTTTAAGGTAAGGTTCATCCGTAACAAGTGCGATACTTGTTTCAGGCAGCAAATCTGCATGTTCGGCATCTATCAAGACCGCACCTGCCTTGGTCTCCGGCAGTTGCGAAGCATACTTTGCATCGTTAAAAAAGCTGAGCTGGGAAGGAGATGCTTCACTGAGCGTATGAATACCGTCGATCTCGATATCTTTGCCCTGATAAGCCAGGCCGATCGTTTTTGTAATTTGAGAGAGTGTGTAAGTCATAAAGAGAATCCTTTATATATAAGGGGAAGGTACCCGCCAGGGGACCTCTACAGTGGTTATCGTTTACCGTTCTATGGCAACTACGCCGCTGCGTACAGTTTCACAGGGGTTGTAACGCTGCGCCGCTTCAATAAAATGTTTGATACGCTTTGGTTCATCTGCGACCTGCGCAATGACCATTTCTCTTCCTACGTTGACGATACCGCCGTTATATGCCGCAGCCAATGACGCAATATCACTCAAGTTTTCGGCAATAGGAAATTTTACCAATACCATTTCTTTTTCCACCATCTCTTCGTGTTCAATGACCTTATAGACCGGGATCAGTTTATGCAGCTGTTTGGTGATCTGTTCCATGACTCGGGCATTTCCCTTGGTCTCGATGGTAATATGCGACATTTCACTGTTCGGGATGGGTGCAACCGTCAAAGACTCGATATTGTAGCCCCGTCCTGCAAAAAGCGCTGTCACCCTTGCAAGTACCGAACTTTCATTCATTACAACCACGGAGATCACACGTCTTTCATTCATTGTCTTGGCCATTATTTCTCCTCCCCGTCTGTTTCACTTTTTGGCGGCAGCATCATATTGAACAATGCGCCTCCTGATGGTACCATTGGCAGTACATCTTCAAAACGGTTCACAGCAACATTCATAAAACAGACTTTGTTCTGTTCCATTGCATCTTTGACCGCGGCATCAAATTCCACTTTGGTCGTCACATCGTACCCGATACCGCCGCAGGCTTCCGCAAGCGCTTTCCAGTTGGGCTGGAAGGTCAAGTCGGTCTCTGAGTAGCGCTTCTCGTAGAAGAAGGTCTGCCACTGTCTGACCATCCCGAGAAAATGGTTGTTCAGGATCATATTGATCACCGGTATTTTATATTCTGCTGCTGTGACAAGCTCCTGCATATTCATCAGGATGGAACCGTCACCCGTAACATTCACCACTGTTTTTTCGGGAAAAGCCCTTTTGGCACCGATCGCAGCAGGGAAACCGAATCCCATGGTTCCCAGACCGCCGGAGTTGATCCATTGTCTCGGTCTGTCGAACGGATAGTGCTGCGCCGCCCACATCTGGTGCTGCCCGACATCCGAAGTAATGATAGCATCTTCACCGATGAGTTCACCGATACGCTCGATCGCCCATTGGGGCTTGATCACTTCATCACTGTCAATATAGGACTGCGGATGCAGTTCATTGTAACGCTTGAGTATTTCTCTCCAGGCGCGGTATCGGTCCGTCTCGACTCCCTCCAGCAGCGGGATCATCTCTTCAAGTACTCTTTTGACATCTCCGACGATCGGGTAATCCACCTCTACCAGTTTGCCGATATTCGCTGCATCAATATCTACATGGATCACATCGGCATACTTGGCAAACTCTGAAAGCTTTCCCGTCACCCTGTCGTCAAATCGTGCACCCAGAGAAATGACAAGGTCAGTCTCCGACATTGCCATGTTGGAAGCATAATTGCCGTGCATACCGAGCATACCGAGCAAGAGCGGATTTTTCGCACCCATAACCCCCCGTGCCATCAGTGTTTCAACCGCAGGTATCTGTGTCTTTTCTGCAAGTTTCCGTACCAGTTCATAAGCATTGGAGAGTACAACGCCGCCGCCAAGATAAAGCAGCGGTTTCTTGGCCCTTTTGATCGCTTCTACCGCTTTTTCAATCTGACGTTTGTTCCCCTTGTATGTCGGTTTGTAGCTTGGGATACTGACCGTATCAGGGTATTTGAACTTTCCTATTTCTACAGTAATATCTTTGGGAACGTCAACAAGTACCGGTCCGGGTCTTCCGCTTCTTGCAATGTAAAACGCTTCTTTGAGAACACGGGGAAGTTCTTCAAGCGAACGTACCAGGAAATTATGCTTCGTACACGGTCTCGAAATACCTACTGCATCGATTTCCTGAAAACCGTCCGTACCGATAAGAGACAAAGGTACCTGTCCTGAAATAACAACCATGGGAATAGAATCCATATAGGCGGTTGCCAGTCCTGTCACCGCATTGGTAAACCCCGGTCCGCTCGTGACCATGGCAACACCTACTTCACCGGTCGCTCTTGCATATCCGTCTGCGGCATGTACCGCTGCCTGTTCATGACGGTTGAGAATATGCTCAAAACCGTTCTGCTTGTATATTTCGTCATAAACGTGCATGATCGCACCGCCAGGATAACCGAAAACAGTCTTGACACCCTCAGCAATGATCGCTTCACACACCATCTGTGCACCATTCATCTGCATGGTTTACACTCCGTATTGTATTAATTTTAGTCTGATTATAGCAAAATAAGATTAGAGAGTATGGCATAAAAAATAAAAAATAGGAGAAAAAAATTCTTTTTACTTGATCGGTATCATTAAAAGAATATACTTTTTTTATTATACTCCCAGTATGGATTTTACAGAGGCTATTGAAATATCAAACCGTATTTACTGGGTGGGAATGTATTTAAAACATGATCCGTTCCAATGCCATCCCTATCTGATAGAAAACGGCAATGAATCGATCCTTATTGACCCCGGTTCCATGCTGGAATTCGATGCCGTTGTCAAAAAAGTCAATACTGTCACCGATATGAAACAGATCAAATATATCATCCTGCACCACCAGGACCCGGACCTTGCCGCCTCGGTCCCCGAAATGGAAAAACTGATCGGCCGCAGTGATCTGCGCATCATTACACATAGCAGAATGGTACCGCTTGTCAAACATTACCTTATTCAGTCCGACTATTATGAAATTGACAAGCATGAACACCAGCTGCACAGCAGAGATCTCCATCTGCACTTCATTACCACACCCTACTGCCATTCGCCGGGGGCATTCGTCACCTATGAACCCTCAACCAAGACTCTTTTCTCAGGAGATATCTTCGGCGGCATAGAGGAATCCTGGGAATTTTATGCCGAAGATGACTATTTTGAAAAAGCCAAACAGTTCCATGCCGAATATATGCCAAGCAGAGACATTTTCAATTATTCACTCACCAAAATAGAAGCACTGGATGTCAACCTCATCGCCCCGCAGCATGGATCGATCATTCCCAAGAGCAGGATCGCCCCGCTGATCGGACAGATGAAGGCACTCGAATGCGGACTCTACATTGAAAGAGAATACAAGGACCGTCTTATTCATACCATTGAAGAACTGAAAGAAAAAGACCTTGCACTGCGAACTTCTCTTCAGGAGATCAAAATGAAAGAGGAGCTGCTTTTTCAGAAGACAAAAATGGCCGATATGGGGGAGATGGTCGCCAATATCGCCCACCAGTGGCGTCAGCCCCTTGCTCTCAACAATACCCTTATTTCCATTCTGAAAGAAAAAAACGACAGAGAGATCCTGTCCCATGATGAACTCGCTGTAAAGCTTCAGGAAATGGAAAAGAATATCCAGTATATGTCAAAAACCATCGATGACTTCATGCACTTCTATCATCCCCGCAAAGAAAAAAGCCGTTTTTGCGTTTCGGAGGTTATTGAACATGCGCTCGAGATCACACGCCCGATGCTGCATAAAGCAGGTATTTCCGTAACTGCCGACAGAGATCAGGCACTTTACATAGACGGCTATATGAACGAATATATGCAGGTACTCATTTCCATCCTGAACAATGCGAAGGATATGCTGAAGAAAAGAGACATATCTGAACCGATGATCAACCTTATGCTTTATGCATCAGAAGGCAATGTCATTCTCACCGTAAAAGACAATGCCGGAGGAGTTGAAGCAGAAAATCTGCACCGCATTTTCGACCCGTACTTTACCACCAAACACAAGTCACTCGGTACAGGACTGGGACTTTATACGGCCAAGATGATCATCGAAAAGAACATGAACGGTTCGCTCAGTGTTTCCAATACCCGTGAGGGTGCACAGTTTACAATAAAAATGGAGAACCCGGATGCAGCATACTAAAATGAACCCTGTCAGCATACTGATCGCCGAAGATGAAAAAGACCTTCTGCATTCCATGTCAGAATATCTGGAACTTTTTTTTGAAACAGTGTACCGGGCCAGAGACGGCATAGAAGCGTTTCGCATATACAATGACTGCCATCCCGATATTATCATTGCCGATATCAACATGCCCCGTCTGGACGGCCTTTCGATGATAGAAAAAATACGCAGGAATGACCAGGAGACCAAGATCATCATCACTTCTGCCCATTCCGACAAAGAAAAGCTCATGCAAGCCATAGAACTGCATCTGGTCAAATACCTTATCAAGCCTGTACAGAGCGATACACTGAAAACACTTCTTTTTTCACTGGCGGACGGGCTGAGACAACAAAAGAACATACTCGATCTCAAAGCCTCTTTTCAGTGGCACAAAGGGAAGAAAAGGCTCTATCATAAAGGAGAAGAGGTTCTGCTGAAGCCCAAAGAACAAAAAACCCTTGCACTGCTCTGTACCCGTCCGAACCAGACCGTTTCCGCTATAGATATCTACAATCATTTGTACGAAGATCAGCCCGAAAGAGATTTTTCCGCCCATGCCATTACTTCCTTAATGAAACGCTTGAGACAGAAACTCCCCCAGGAAACGATCAAAACAGCCTATGGGGTCGGATATATTTTACAGACAAACTGAAAAATTCCATTTTTTTTCTATTTTGACAAACTTTGACATATTCTTTGTTTATAATACGTTTTAAGAGGTGAAAGTATATTTCTCCCCCTTGTATTCTTATATACTATACTAAGCCTCTGAATTACCACACTGACCAACCTGAGTAATAGAGTTGACATACACTGACTTCTATTCTTGTTCCTTTAGTTCGTCTCCGGAAAGTGTGGAGATTTTACCGGCATGCTTTCAGGGCAACACCTTCTCGCAGACCGTCATCAATCACTACGCACTTTTCAAACTCGACAATGCTGTAAAGCTGCTTGAAGATAAGTATACCCGCAGCAATAAGGTCGCTTCTGCCTGTGCCTACCGTCTCTTCACGCATTTCAAAAGGCATGGCAAGCAGTTTTTCCAGATAGATATCCAGTTCCTGTTTTTCAAGTACTGTTCCATTGACCTTTCTGGCATCATAGCCTGCATAATTCTGTCCCAGCTTCATAGCTGCTACCGTGGTTGGGGTACCTGCAGTGGCAATGAATGCATCTACTGTGCCCCGGGTCGCATAAATCTCCGCACAGTACATTTGCATATCAAGCATCTCGCGGGAAAGCGCAGCTTCTATGGCGGCAAGTGTTTCATAGCGCTGTGCGATCGTCACGATACCTACAGGGAAGCTTTTGGAAAAAGTTTCGGTACCAAAAGAAAAAATAAGTTCAGTCGAGCCGCCGCCAATGTCGACAAGTACGAAATTCCGGGCGGCAAGATGCAGTTTCTTCAGCCGGTGCTTCACGGCAGACAGGGTAAGTTCTGCCTCTTCTTTTCCCGAAATAATTTCAAAACGCACACCGGTTTCTTTGTAAATGCGTGCAAGCACATCAGCACTGTTGCGTGCCTGGCGTACTGCTTCCGTCGTCACAGCTTTGATCACGGCACCGGAAAAATCGATTTTTTTTTGTGCTTCTTTTAGTGCATAGATCACACGGTCCACCGCTCCATGGTGGATCACGCCTGTACTTTCAAGCATATCTGCAGTTTTGACGACCTTTTCAAACTCCGTTTCTGCCCTTTGGTTGCGACAATCATACGCCAGTACCCGCAGTGTGTTCGACCCCAGATCGATCGCGACTATATATGGTTGTTGCACTTCTTCCCCCTCCTGAATGTACCATTAAATATCTGCCCACTCACCCCTGCTTCAGGCCCAGACGATACAGCTTATTTTATCAGTGTTCTTCCCTGAAAGCAAAACCGCCTTCTCTGAGCTTTTTGCGAATAAGCTCCTGATGTTCTTCTCCTTTGGTTTCCAGTGCGACGGAAACATGTGCATCTCCAAATTCGAGATCGATGGATGTTCTGTCATAACCAATTTGTACAATATTGGCATCGGTATCGGTCAGTATCTGGGTAAAAGACTGAAGTGCTCCGGGTTTGTCCATCAGTGTCACCATCAGTTTCATTTTCCTTGCCGACTTCATCAAACCTTTTTCAATAATAAGCGAAAGCATCGTGACATCAATATTCCCGCCGCTGAGCACAATACCTATTTTACTGCCTTTCGGAAGATTGATCTTGCCGTGCATCAGCGCAGCCACTCCGACCGATCCGGCACCTTCCACCAGTACTTTCTGCTTTTCGAGCAAAAAGAGGATGGCCGAAGCGATCTCATCTTCGCAGACAGATTCAAAGCCGTCCACATACTTCAAAATATATTTCAGCGTGATCGCAGAGGTATCACGTACCGCGATCCCGTCGGCAATCGTACGTACCGATGTCGTATCAAGAGGCTGTCCGGCATCGTAGGAATTTTTCATTGCCGGTGCGCCCTGGGCCGAAACAGCGATTATTTTGATGTCGGGCTTCAGTGCTTTGGCTGCTGTTGCCATACCGGAAATAAGTCCGCCGCCGCCTACAGGTACGACCATGGCATCGAGCTCCGGCTCTTCCTTCAGCATTTCCAGAGCCACCGTTCCCTGACCTGCCATCACTTCTTCATCGGTGAAAGGGTGCACAAAGTCAAAGCCCTTCTCTTCTCCAAAAGTGACCGCGTAGGCATATGCCTCATCATAATTGCTTCCGTGAAGGATCACATTGGCACCAAATACCTTGACCCCCTGCACTTTGGTCAGCGGTGTTGATTCGGGCATAACAATAGTTGCTTCGATACCGAAATAATTTGCCGCAAATGCCACTCCCTGTGCATGATTGCCCGCAGAAGCAGCTACAACACCGCCTTTTTTTCCCTCTTCAACGAGTGTAGCGATCTTGTTGAACGCACCGCGCAGTTTGAATGCACCGGTACGCTGAAGATTCTCTTTTTTCAGGTACACTTCATATCCGCTCATTTCACTCAGTATGGGAGCATAGGAAAAAGGCGTGTGATGTACCACTCCTTCGAGTCTTTCAGATGCTTTTTTGATCCGGTTTAAGTCCAACATTAATCTTTCCTAAGTATTATAATGGAGAAATTATAGCCAAATAAAGGATAAAACATGGAGTGCGAATTCCCAACAGTAAACTCAAACAAAGAAGAGATCAGAAACATTTTCAACAATGTCAAAACCATCGCGGTTCTCGGGCTTTCCCCCGATCCGGGCAAAGCCAGCCACCGTGTTGCCAAATACCTGCAGGAAGCAGGATACAAGATCGTACCGGTCTACCCCAAAGAAGAGACCATCCTGGGAGAAAAAGTATACCGTTCACTCGCTGAGATCCCTTTTGAGATCGATATGGTAGATATTTTCAGAAAACCGGCAGCCTTTGATGCCATTGCCGATGCCTGTATAGAAAGAGGTGATATCAAAGTATTCTGGGGACAGCAGGGACTGGTCAACAATGCCGCTGCACAAAAGGCAAAAGAAGCAGGCATGACCGTAGTTCAGAACCTCTGCGCAATGGTGGAACACAGAAATATGATGTAACAATTAGCGGAAAATCTTCTTTTATCTTTTCTGCAGAAACACACCGCTTTCCACATGCTCCGTATGCGGGAACTGGTCGTAAACGGCGGCTTCGAGCACGACATGGGTCTTTGTCAGCGTTTCAAGATCTCTTGCCAGCGTTTCGGGATTGCAGGATATATAGATAATATGGTCTATGTTGGAAATGAGTGCTATGGTGCCTTCATCCAGTCCGGCTCTTGGCGGGTCCACCAGTACCGTAGAAAAATCATAGCTCTTTAAGTCGATATCTTTAAGGCGGCTGAACTCCCGTACACCGTTCAATGCTTCCGTCATCTCTTCTGATGCCAGCCTGGCAAAGGTGATATTGTTTATATCGTTGAGCTTACAGTTTTGCAGCGCCGCATGTATGGAACGCTTGGAGATCTCCGTGGCCAGCACTTTATCGAAATAGTGTGACAGCGGCAGCGTAAAGTTCCCCAGACCGCAGTAGCTTTCCAGAAAATCACCGTGCCCTACTTTTTTGGCCTGGACAACTGCCCACTCTATCATTTTGACATTGACTGCCGGGTTGGGCTGGGTAAACCCGCTTTCATATTGGAGATAGGTGAAAGTCTTTCCATCGATATCCAGTTTTTCAGTCACGAATTCATCAGAGAGGATCACCTTCTGCTTGCGGCTTCTCCCCATGATTTTACAGTTCAGTTCGGTTTCCAGTAATTTTGCCTCCTGCGACCAGGTATTATCCAGTTTTCGGTGATACAGCAGGGTAACAAGACACTCATCGGTCGTCGTTGCCAGAAATTCAACAGAAAAAAGACGCTGTTTTAATACATCCTGTGATGCATTGATCTTTTCAAGCAGCTTCCACATACGTTCTTCTATGGATTCAATAACCTTCGGGCACTCTTTTATGGTGACAGCACCTTTCTTTTCAATGTTCCCCATCGCATAGTCGCATCGTTCATCCTCATGCCAAATACGAAATTCCGCTCTGGCCCGGTAATGGGCATCAGGCGAATCGAATACTTCAAGTTTTCCCTGCCAGAACGGTGTCAGCAGTGCAGAAACCTTCTCTTCTTTCTGCTTCAGCTGCTCTGCATACGAGAGCATATACAGACCGCAGGAGCCGCAAATTCCAAAATGTTTACAATCCAAAATGATTCCCCTTTGTTGTTATTACATATTTTATCTTAAATAAAATAAGGAAAACTTCTATTTTCTTGTTTTATATCAAGCATTTTCTGTTGAAAAACAATATATAATAGAACCTTCTCAAAAAACCAGGGGGCGGGGAAATGGAAAAGTGCCAGGACAGGTGTTCGGTCCTCATAGCCGATGATCATGATATTGTGTGTACAGGTGTAAAGTTTTTATTGCAGGAACAGCCCGCATTTGATGTTATTGACCAGGCATTGAACCATGATGCACTTATGCAATGCCTGAATCAAAAGAAATACCAGCTTTTAATTCTTGATCTGAATCTGGGCAATCATCACACTATGCATGACATACGGTACCTTTCAGAACAGTTTCCCCTGATGAAAATACTGGTTTTGAGTATGTACCCGGAAGATCCGTACGCAATGCAGTGTATCCATGAAGGGGCATCCGGCTATGTGATGAAAACACATGTACAGCACGAATTGATACCGGCGATTGAAGCTGTCATGGACAATCGTATCTATATTTCCTCCAAATACAGAGAAACGTTATCCTACGGTATGGAACTTTTAAAAAAAGAAAAACCTTCTCTTTCAACACTTTCGCCGAGAGAATTTGAAATATACAGCATGATCGTTTCGGGTATCAGTTTTAAAGAGATCGCTTCAACTCTGAATATTTCTGCCAAAACTGTTTCTGCCCATCATACACACATACTTCAAAAACTCAGTTTGTCCTCGACTGCACAGCTGATCCATTTTTCATTACAGCAGACAAAGAATCCTTAGATGAAACTGTTATTAGCTGAAAAGAAAGGCAACATCCTATCATGAAAAAACCTGTCGAGATACTCCATGTCCTTCACCATGATTCCTGTTCGTCTGCGCTTGACTACGCTGCGTTGATGGAACTTCTTCAAAGAAATTTTTTTCAAACCGACCCTGAGCATATCCGTTTTTCAATACTTTTCATAGAATTTTACGGCTTCAATCAGTTTTATGGCTATAACGAAAATCTACTGGAACGGGATCAGCTCCTGATCAGTAAAATAGGGAAGAAACTCAGTTCTGCTTTGACAGAAAACGATATGCTTGTCAGAGTCGGAGATTATCAGTATATTGTAGTACAGGCAGATATACCGGAACGTGTTTCATCCGAACTGGCAAGACAGATCATGCATCTTTTTTCTGAACCGTGCATGATCAACGGAGATATGTTTTACATTTATACCTCCATTGGTATCAGTTTTTATCCAGATGAAGGCACAGACCTCTATGCACTTATCAAAGTAGCCGAAAATAAAATGAAAAAAGTCCAGAAGAACGGAAAGAACCTGATCAGTACCGTCCAGGACAGCTCCATACTGCTGACAGAAAGACAGATGGAATTAAAACAGGCGCTTCCTGCCGCCATAGAGAACGGTGAAATCTATTTTCTTTACCAGGCACAGTATTCACAGGTACATCAGCGTTTTACCGGGGCTGAAATGTTAGCAAGATGGAAACATCCTGCTTACGGAGAGATCTCTCCGGAAATTTTTATACCGCTGGCCGAACAGAATGGCATGATCGCTTCACTGAGTATCAAAACACTTGTTGCCGCTTCAAAAGCATTTATTGTTTTGGACCATGCACACATTGATGACTTTTCCCTTTCTGTCAATATTTCACCGGTTTTTCTGCTTACAGCACATTTCTACAAAACACTTCAGTTTCTGCTTCAGGAATATGAATTGAATGAAAGAAACCTGCATTTCGAAATTACAGAAGAAATGCTGCTGGAACATACCGATTATCTTTTGGATATTCTGCACAAAATAAAAAATTTGGGCATATGCATAGAAGTAGATGATTTTGGGACAGGATACACTTCTATTAGACAGCTTGCCGACCTTCCGATCGATATACTGAAGATTGACAAATCCTTTATACAGGGTATCGATACCGATAAAAAGAAACATGACCTGCTGAAAGCTATTGTCTCAATGGCTGAAGCCCTGAATATGAAAGTCATAGCAGAAGGCATAGAAAAACAGGAAGAAGCAACCGTACTGCAGCAGTTTGCTCCCCTGACGATACAGGGGTATCTTTATGCAAAACCGGTACAGCTTGAAGCGCTGGTTGAAAAGATACAAAAACTTTCAGCAGGAAACGGAAACACGCTATAAGAAAAGTCTTATAGCCTTTTGACTGTGATTGTTTTATAATAACCCAATCAAGGAGATAAAAATGGTAAGAAGGGTTTTAATTGTCGATGATTTCGAATACAATTTGGAATTCGAGGAAAAAGTAATCAAATCTTTAACCAAAGAAGGCAATGTTTCTATCCATGTGGATGTAGCACTCAATGTGGCAGAGGCATTAACAAAAATTTCCCAAAATGCCGTTTATGATGCAATGGTAATAGACATGAACCTTCCTGACGGTTCGGGCAGTGCTATCGCGAAAGAAGCGCTGAAAAAAAACAAAACAACCAAAATTGCCGCACTGACGCTTTATCCTGAAGAGTATGAAAATTCCCATGCACTTTTCGATCTGTTCCTGCGAAAACCGATCATGCCCATGGATTATAAAAAAAATTTCAAACAACTTTTGAATTTAGAGGGTTGAAGAAAAAAAGAAGGGAGGAATAACGATCATGAAGCAAATAGCAGTGACAAGTGTATCATTGGATACCATTGATTTTATTCCAACAGTGATCATCGGATTTTACAGAAAAAGCGAAAAGACACTTTTTTCTGCCGAATACCAGATACTGAAAAAGCGTTTCCCACAGGCAGATATTATCGGATGCAGCAGTGCCGGCAACATTGCCAATGAACTCCCCTACATAGAATCCCGCCATCAGTTCCCCTGTGTCTATCTCTGTCTGAAAATGGACAAAGAGGCTTTTACTGTAGAGGTATTCCATAAAGATGACAAAATCACTCCAACACTGGATAAAGAGAAAAAATATCAGCTTATTCTTTTCAGCGCCTTTACTTCTTTCGAATTGGAAGATATGCTCTCACCTCTCCCTTCTGTCGTAGGTACACAGCGAATCTTCGGTGCTGTCGCAGGTGTGGACGCCCCGGCCATGGAGGAGGAGGCAGAAGTGTTTTATAACGGTGTATTCTATGATCGGCATGTACTGTTATGGATGATCGATGAGAGCAGATACAGGATAGACGGTATGAGCATGCATCTTTTCCGTCCGGCAGGACTTCCCCTCAAAATAACCAGCGCCAAAGGAAACAAAATTTATGAACTCAACAATCAGCCGGCAATGGAGGTACTCGAAGCCCTGGCCGGAGAACTGGATGAATCGGCTATCGGTACGTTTGCCTACCCTCTTTTCCTGCAAAAAGAGGCAGAAGGTCATTGGGAAAGTGCGCCGCTGGCTTCGATGATCGGTATAAACAGAAAAGACAAAAGCATACTGCTTTACAGAAATGTGTGTAACAACAAATATGTAAAATTAGGTATTATGGTCAGTCAGCAGGACCAGTTGAAACGTCTCCGTCGGCTTTATTCCTTTGCCCCGCCAAAGAGTGCGGCACTTCTGTTCAACTGCATAGGTATAGAAAAAAACCTTTCCATGATGGAATACCTGTACCTTGAAGACGTTAAAAGACATCTTGACATTACATTTGTCGGCGGTCATACCTTTGGAGAAATAGGTCCTCCCGCCACTTCAAAAAAACACAGCGGCACAGTGCTCCACAACCAGACAATGACCATTGCACTGATTACCGA
The DNA here is from genome assembly GCF_015493435.1 of Sulfurovum sp. GTDB lineage: Bacteria > Campylobacterota > Campylobacteria > Campylobacterales > Sulfurovaceae > Sulfurovum. Next base: position 15,816 of record NZ_WGDD01000012.1, on the reverse strand, counting down.
AAGGGAGGTGTCATCATGATGAATGCCGTACAGCATGCGTATTTAGAAGCAGGGATCATGCAAAAATTCGGGCGCTCAAAAGAAGAAGCGCAAAGAACTGTAAATGAGCTTGAAGCTATGATCTTCCGTCAGGATGAAAAAATCATTTATGATCTGCAATATAAAATCTTTACAGAAAATGACCCTCGTTATACCCGCATGTTGGTGCAGTTTCTTTTTCAGGGCTTCTCCTACCTGTATGATACAGCACAGAACAAAGAAGAGAAACAGAGGCTTCAGGAAGGCGTCAGCAAACTCTTTGACTTTCTGTTCATTGACCGGTGCATGTATGCCAAACAGATGGAAACACAGTCGGTTGCCGCACAGCATATTTTAAAAAATGTGAGCAGCCAGCTCAATACCGTACTCAAAACACAGGAGCGTATGATCGCCAATCTTTCACATGAAATGCGTACATCACTCAATGCCATTACGGGTTATCTAACCATACTTGAAGAGAGCAAAGCCATACAGGGAGAAGAAAAGTTTCATTTGAAAAAAGCCTTGAACGGTGCGGCAAGCCTTCAGTCTCTTGTCAAAGATATTTTAAATATAACCAAACTCAACAGCGGCCAGTTGGAGATAAAAAAAGAATTTTTTACGATACAGGAAATGCTTTTGGAGTGTATTGACCATCTCTCCATCGAAATAAAAAACCGGCCCCATATCGATTTTCAGTTCCAGTCCAAATTTATGCCCCTGAGTGTCTATGGCGACAAAATGCACATTATGGAAATTCTCATCAACTTTCTCAGCAATGCTTTTAAATATACCAAAACAGGTTTTATTACACTCTCTATGGATTACAGCATAGAAACAGACGGGGTACAGGCAACATTCAGTGTTTCAGACAGCGGTAGCGGTATGACACCGGAGCAGGTAGAAGATGTTTTTTCTCCGTACAGCCGTTACCAAAAAGAGAAAGAGGGGCTTGGACTGGGCATGCACATCACCAAACAACTCGCAGAGAAACTGGGCGGCACACTGAATGTCCAAAGCACTTTTAAGCAGGGAACAACTTTCTCTTTTACCTGCAGTTTTGAAAAGTATCGCCCCATAGAACTACATTTTGAAGGGAAAAAAATCTGTTTTTATGTGGAAGAAGCCGAAATCACTGCACACTTGAAGGAAAAGATCCATTTTCTGAAAGCATGCGGTGCCGAGATAACACATTTTAAAAAAGAGAGTGCCCTGATCAATTATCTTTTAAATGAGAAAGAGGATATGCCTGACATTATTTCCATCATGGCACAACCGGAAGCCTATGCCAAATTTGACGCACTGATTTATTATCTCAGAAGTGCAAAGCAGTTTAACCATACTGCATTCATTGCCGAAAATATGCAGCAGCATCTTTCGTTAAAGTATTTTGATGAGCTGTATGAATACTGCGCACCGCTGTCACTCTACAAAAAACTCTTACGCAATCAACATGCTTTGCTCCGCGAGAGCGGAGAAGAGCTTGCGCTGTCGGTCCTTGTCATCGATGATACAGAAACCAATTTGGATATTTTCCAGCTTTTCATCAAAAAACAATATCCCGATGCCAGCGTCGATCTGGCAGGCGGAGGCTATGAAGGGATCGGTATGTGCAAGATCAAAACATATGATGTGATCTTCCTCGACCTGAAAATGCCGGGAATGAACGGATTTGAAGTCATGAACAAGCTCAAAACACTTCATGGCTCCTTACCGACAGTTTATGCTTTTACCGCCGATGTCTATAAGTCCACTTACGAAAAAGTGGAAGAGTACGGGTTTGCCGGGATCCTTGAAAAACCGTTAAACCCTGAAACCTTGTATGAAATCTTGAAAAGGATCGGACATGCAAAAACTGCTTGATGAAACAGAAGCAAAAGCCTATGTTTTTTTAAAAGAATTCGGCTTTGAAGAAGATGAAATTGTACCGATCGTGGCAAAGGGCAAACGAAACCTTGAAACGACACTCAAAAATTTTGAGCAGATGCTTTCTCTGCCGGAAGCATACAGTCATGACGAGGCAGACAGTATTTTGCATGCATTAAAAGGTTTGCTCGCACAGATGGGCAATAAAGAAAAAGCAGAGGAAACCGAAGCACTGAGAGAGCATCTTGACAGACAGAAGATGCTGGCATGGCTGGAACGTTCCCGATTATAAAAAGGAGTCAAAAAATGAGAAAACCGTTATATGTTGCAGTGAAAATCGTACTGACACTGCTGATTGTACTATGTGCGGCAGAAGCAGCCGAGATCAAAAATCTGTCACAGGCCGTGGATGTGGCAGGGAAACAGCGGATGTTTACCCAGAGAATGCTCAAAGATTATGCCATGATAGGCTTGGAAAACCCGTTTGGAAACCCCAAAAAAGACCTTCAGAAGACCATGACAGACTTTGAAGACCATCTTGATGCGCTGATCGCGTTCAACAAAGATCCGAAAACCGATGCAAGTCTTATGAAAGTAAAAAAGATGTGGACGCCAGTAAAAGCCGCACTGAAAGAAACACCGCGCAAAGAAAAGGCAGCCAAAATGCAGGAAGATCTTGAAGCCCTGCTGAAGCAGTCCAATGAGGCAGTCGGACTTTTTGCCAAACAGACAGGCAAGGAATCAGGAGAGATCATTAACATTTCAGGCCGTCAGCGTATGCTTTCCCAGAGAATGGCGAGTTTGTACATGCTGAAAGTATGGGGCATTAATGATCCCAAGTTCAAGGAAAAAATGGATCAGGCCATGAAACTCTTCAAAACATCACTCGAACGCTTGAAAGCGTCAAAGATGAACACACCGGAAATTACAGCACTGTTGAACAAAGCTCAAAGGTCTTTCATGTTCTTTGAAATCATGAACCGTTCACAGTCCAAATTCATTCCGGCACTGATCTATAAAAAATCCAACGATATTTTAAAGAACATGAATACGGCAACCGGACTGTATGCCGCACAGGAAAAATAAACCAGAAGGAGAAGAAAGATGAAAACACAATGGATAAAACAAATCACTTTGGCAGCAGCAGCGGCAACCGCACTTATGGGTACTGCGCTCTGTGCAGACAACAATACATCCCCAAAAAGCAGCACAGTGAAGGAGACAACAACACAGACACATGATGTTCTCCAGCTGATCGATATTGCAGGCAGACAGAGAATGCTTTCCCAGAGAATTGCAAAAGATTATCTGTATGCAGGCGAAAAGATCGCAGTATCCAAAGCACAAAAACAGTTGGCTGCCTCCCTTAAATCCATGGTAGCAACACATAAAACACTGGTCAATTCCATCAATGACCCGGAGATCAAGAACCTGCTTGCATTTGTCGAACTGAGCATGGAAGACTTCAAAAGTACAGCCAATGAACCATTCAACCTTGACAATGCACAGCTAATTATCGACTTGAGTGAATCTATGCTCGAGGGAAGTCAGTATGTTGTCAATTCGCTGAAGAAGAAAGCAAACCTGAAAGAATCTGCTCTCGTGGGAAAAGCGGGGAGACAGAGAATGCTGGCACAGCGTATTGCCAAATACTACATTGCCTATCAGGCAGGAATAAGAGATAAAAATACCGTCGATCAGATGAAAGAGGCTGTAAAAGAATTCAGCGATGCGCATAAAGCATTAATGAACAATCCTTCCAATACACCGGAAATCAACCGGAAACTCAACAAGATAAACAGACTCTGGAAGATCGTCTATAAATTCTATCTCAATATTGAAAAAGGCGGATTGCCGCTGATCGTATTTAATACGACCGATGACATTACCAACAAAATGAATCAGATCACTGAATTGTATGTTGCATTATCCAAATAAATGAAAAGGTTTGACATGAAGAAGCTCTTTTGGTGCTGTCTGTTCCTGGGCGCAAGCAGTATGTATGCTTCGGGAAGCGTAAAAAAACATACACACGCTGCCAGGATGCATACTGTGCAAAAGAAAAAGGCAGAAAAAACAAAAAAAATCAAAAAGACAGAAATGACAAGAGGTGACGTAAAGATCATTGAAGCGACAGAAAACATACGTTATCTAAGTCAAAAAATAGCCAAGGAATATCTATTTTACTATACCTATCCGAACAATGCAAAAATGCAGAAAAATCTTTATGCAACCTTGAAAAAACTGGAAGAAAACCTGAAAATTATCTCGTCAGTGACAAAAGATGAAGATACGCAGAATATTTTGGAATTTCTGGCTTACAGCAAAGAAGAAATACTGTCTATCATCAAGCAGAAGCCGACAAGTGCAGATGCCCTCTTGATGCTGGATTACAGTGAAACTCTGCTTGAAGGTGCAGATTCCATCGGCAGAACCTATGCCTATACCTTTTCCAAAGAGGAGAAAATGCTGGTTGCAACCAAGAATATCAAGTATTTGCTGGAACGTATTACCAAATACTATATGGCACTTTACCGGGGCTATGACACACAGAACAACAGAATGAACCTTCAAAAGTCGATCAGTGGTCTGAAACAGTATTTAGCCGAGATCAATGCCTACCCCTACCCCGGGAACCTTCAGGATATTCGGCAGCATATCGATAAAGTCTGGCACAGAGATGACCAGGTCCTGAAAAATATTGATCAGTATTTTATTCCGAACCTGCTGTCGGATTCAGTGGTATATCTGGAAAGAAAAACAGATGCAATATCAGCATATCACAGCAAAAACCTTTAAGAAAGCGTAGGAACAATTATGAAAATATTCAACAGCAAATCAGTCTTTTTTCTTTTATTTTTGACTGTCTTTTCCGCTTTTCTCTTCTCGGCATACTATACCTATGGACTGTACCGTGCCTATAGGATTTCACAGAACAATACACAGCAGGTCGAATTTTTCACCAAAACAGACAGGATCATAGACCGGCTGACCGATGAAGTCTATGCAAGTGCCGTCTATCTGGGCAAAGAGAACAGCCAAAATGCCAAACTACTGAAATCTGACCGCCAAAAAGTTTCAGCAGCCATAAATGATCTAAAAAGCTGGATCGGTACCCATGCCGAATTTAACCATTATCTGACTTATCTCTCGGATATTGCAAAAAATCTCGGTTTTGTCCATTCAAAAGTCGATACGCTGAGCAAAGACTACAACAATATCTTTTTTGATGAATATGATGACAATATTTTTCAGCAGATGATCATGATGCTCAAAGATGTTTCCCGCAAAACTGTGAAGATCAGGAACGATGAGGCACTCAAACAGTTTATTGCACTCGAAACATTGAAATACCATTTGGCGCTTGAGAAATCCTATCTTTCATTTATCGTAGAAAAATCGTTAGTCATGGGAAAAAAAGATCTTGTGGCATGGGACAGGCTCCATATAGAAAACAACTTTCCAAAATACGATATTTCCCATATTCACACCGGACTTTCCGTAACACAGTTTGAGAATCTCGGGTTAAATGAAACGGTAATGATCTACGCAGAATCAGCTAACGGTCTTTACACCGTTACCCTCCCCCGGATCAAGACTGTATATGGGCAGAAAATTGCTTTTGTCCAGAGCATTCAGAATGCTATCCTGAAGCAGATAAGCCATTTACTGAGTGTTGAGAGTGCCCAAAAACAAAAAAACATGATGCAGTACCTGTATGTCAGTCTCTTCTTGCTATTCCTCTTTTTCTTCCTTTTATATCTTTTTAGAATGATGCACAAAGAGAAACAGATGCTCGAAGACACACTTAAAAGTATTGAAATAGGGTTGACACCGAAGAAGAACAAAGAACTCAAAGAGATCATTGCTACAAGAGACAACAGGAAGATCTATAAATTTTTGGCACAAACGATCAATGAAGCCAATGAAGCCAACAAAGAAACCTTTCTTGCCAATATGTCACATGAGATCCGTACTCCGCTGAACGGCATCATAGGCTTTACCGATCTGCTGAAAGCTACAGCACTGGATATAGAGCAAAAAGAATTCGTTGATATTATTGATACAAGTTCACATCACCTGGTCGGAATCATCAATGATATACTTGATTATTCAAAAATGGGATCAGGCAAATTTGAAATTGAATCGATCCCGTTTAAGACATTTGAAACATTTGAAACAGCGGTAGAGTCCTATGCGGCAAAAGCCTTTTCAAAAGATATTGAACTGGGTATCTATATCGATCCGACCATTCCGCATACGCTGATAGGCGATCCGACAAAAGTGTCTCAAGTCATCATCAACCTTATCAGCAATGCAACGAAATTTACCAATGTACACGGAGCGATCAATGTCAATATTTCCCAGGTTGCTGAAACAGAAGACGATGTTACCCTCCATTTTTCCATTAGCGATACAGGTATCGGTATTTCCAAAGAGCAGAAAGCAAAGATCTTTGAGGCATTTTCCCAGGCAGACAGTTCGACAAGCAGGAAATACGGAGGTACAGGACTCGGACTTTCCATCTCCAGCCGGATCATTTCCTTTATGGGAGGAGAACTGGATGTGGACAGTGAAGAAGGAGAGGGTTCCACATTCTTCTTTACCCTCCATTTCAACAAATCCGAAGAGGAAGAGGAGAATTATGCACAGAAATACAAGGGCATGAGTATTGCACTTGTTCTGCCTTCCCAGGATATTTACAGACAGATAGATATTAACCTGATCGCCTATTTTGACTACCTTGGGGTAAGTTTCAAAGTGTATTACGGTGATGAAATTTTTGCTTTAGACCAGTCTGCATTGCCGGATGTGGTATTTTTCTCACAGGAATATACAAGACACAAGGGTGAACTTGAGCGTTATCTCGAACTTCCGACCCAGCTTGTATTGCTTACGACGGGAGAGTTGCAGCGCGACTTTAATGTCCCCAGCGATAAAGTGAGGAAAATTGTCTATAAACCTGTCAACTTTACCAAAATCATCACTGTACTTGAATTGTGCCAACAGAAAGAAGAGAACCAAAAGGTTGAAAAGGCACATACAGCCGCATACTGTCATTTTGACAATATTCATGCATTGATCGCAGAAGACAACCTGATCAATCAGAAATTGATCAAAAGGATTTTAAATGATTTTGGTCTGCAGGTCACGGTGGCAGACAACGGAGAGGAAGCGTTTGACCTCCGTAAGCAAAATGAATATGATATGATTTTTATGGATATTCAAATGCCTGTCATGGGAGGTATTGAAGCTACGAAAGAAATGATTCGTTTTGAAAAGCTCAACCGCATCAAGCATATACCTATTGTTGCACTGACAGCCAATGCCCTGCATGGGGACAGAGAAAAATACATAGAAGCCGGAATGGACAACTACCTTTCCAAACCGCTTGATCTGGATAAACTCAACACCCTGCTTCAGGAGTATTTCCCCACCTGTATCACACCGAAAAAGACAGGAGAAGAGCAGGAGACTGTCAGCACCCACGATTCTGATGAGACAACAAGCCCTGCAGAGGTATCCCCCAGTGACAATTCAGTCAAAGAGGAAACGTTAAAAGAAGCAGCGCCCATACCTGAAGAAACCACGGCACAAAACAGTGAGGCACCTGTTCCAAAAGAAGTGTCTGTTAACGCAAAAGAAACACAGATGCAGGCAAAAGAGGCACAGGTGGCATCACCTGCACAAACAGAACAAAAGAAACCCTCGCGGGACATTTTGCTGTATCATTCATTTCCGATGATTGCGAACATTTATGCAAAAATGCTGATAAACCTCGGCTACAGTGTTGACAAAGTCACGTCGGAAGATGATTTTATGAACCGGATCGAAGATACCCGATATCAGTTCGTTCTGTTTGACGGCAGACCCTTCAAATCGATAAAATGCCTCATCAGCGATACCATCAGAGATACAGGGGCGAAGCCGTTCGTAATTCTTTCACCAAACAAACATGTTGATTTTTGCTGCGAAGTACTCAGAGAAGGTGTCCATGTTTCAGAAGTAAGTGAAAAACTGCAAAAATGATCCGCTGCGGATCATAACAGCTGTTCAGGGAGAGGGCCGCCTGTGATTCCCTTTTCTTGATGCAGTATTCGGCTTTTTCGGCTGCATACAATCTGCTCACTTAATTTCAATTCGATATAATCACGAAAACTATTATGGTAAATACAATTTCATCCAAAAGGTACAAAAAATGTCCATCTCTGTTGTGATCCTTGCTGCCGGCCAGGGAACAAGAATGAAATCCGCTATGCCCAAAGTCCTGCATACCATTTCCGGAAAACCGATGCTCTTCCATGCTATCGATGCAGCCAAAGAGATTTCGGATGATATTACCGTGGTACTCCATCATCAGGCTGAGCGTATCAGGGAAGAGGTGGAAAGTACCTATGAAAACATCATCTTCCACAGACAGGATGCCAAAAACTTTCCCGGTACCGGAGGTGCGATGAAAGGGGTACACACCAGGCACAGCCGTACCCTTATACTCAACGGTGACATGCCGCTCATTACCAAAACCTCCCTTGAAGCACTCACTTCCGGAGATGCTGACATCAACATGTCCGTCATCGAACTCGAAGACCCTTCCGGCTACGGCCGTGTCATCATCAGTGAAGGGAATGTCATAGAGATCGTTGAACAGAAAGACTGCAATGAAGCACAGCTTTGTACCCAAACGGTCAATGCAGGGATCTATGCCGTCGATACTGCCCTTCTGGAACGCTATATTCCGCAACTGGACAATGATAATGCCCAGGCGGAATATTATCTGACAGACATCGTAAAAATGGCTGTAGATGACGGCAGAACCGTACATCCTGTCTATGTGTCAGAAGAAGAATTCAAGGGTGTCAATTCCAAACTGGACCTCGCCCACGCAGAAGAGATCATGCAGCGGCGCATCAAAAAAGCACTCATGCTGGCCGGCGTGACCATGCGCCTGCCGGAGACCATCTACATCGACTGCCGTGCCACATTCGAGGGCGAGTGCGAACTTGAGAACGGCGTACGCATTGAGGGAGCGGCACATCTTTTCAATGCACATATCAAAGCACACTCCGTCATCGAGGATTCGCATATAGAGCATTCCGATGTAGGACCCATGGGAAGGATCAGACCGGGTTCCAGACTTGTTAATACACACATCGGAAACTTCGTAGAGATCAAAAAATCTGTACTCAACGGTGTCAAGGCAGGCCATCTCGCCTATATCGGCGATGCCCAGATCGGTGAAGGTTCCAACATTGGTGCCGGGGTCATCACGTGTAACTATGACGGAAAGAACAAATTCAAAACCATCATCGGCAAGAATGTTTTTGTCGGTTCGGATACACAGCTCGTGGCCCCCGTATGCATCGAAGACGATGTCATGATCGCGGCGGGAACGACAGTGAACAAAAATGTGGAAAAAGGTGTATTGGCGATTTCCAGAACCCCTATGAGAACGGTTAAAAACTTTTTCTATAAATTTTTCGGAGATAAATAATATGCAGATCAACCTCAACGGCAAAACCATTCTTCTGGGTGTGACCGGAAGTATTTCAGCCTACAAGGCCTGTGACCTGGCAAGACTTTTCGTCAAAGCAGGAGCCCGGGTACATGTTGTGATGAGCCCGAGTGCCGAACGTTTTGTCTCCGCGTTGACCTTTGAAGCCCTGACACGCAACCCTGTACTGACAGAGAACTCGGAGAGCTGGAGTTCGGAACTCAACCATATCGAGATCGGCAAGAAATGCGATGCTTTCGTCATCGCACCTGCCACAGCCAACAGCCTGAACAAAATAAGCAAGGGAATTGCCGACAACCTCCTGCTGCAAACAGCCCTTGCCTATGCCGGTCCTATGCTGGTCGCGCCGGCTGCCAATACACAAATGCTCAAAAACCACTATACTGCCGGCTCGCTCAAAATGCTGGCGGTGAACGACTACACGATCATCGAACCCCAGGAGAAACAGCTTGCCTGCGGCGATGTCGGAAGCGGTGCACTCGCGGACCCGCAGGAAATCTTTTTTGAAACAGCCAAAGCTCTTTTCAGAGAATCTTTCTGGGATGACCGGCGTATCGTTGTCACCGGCGGAGGCACCCGGGAAAAGATCGATGAAGTACGCTATCTTTCCAACTATTCTTCGGGTAAAATGGCGCAGGCTCTCTGTCTTGCCCTCTATTTGAAAGGCGCGGATGTATGCTACATCACCACGACCGGGAACGAAGGCATGCCGCACAGTATCTACACGATCGAAGTGGAGAGTGCCAAAGAGATGCTTGACTATACACAAGATGCCGTACGCGTTGCCAAAAAAGGGAAGATGAGTACCGCCAGTATGAACAGCAGCGAACCGGTACACCTCATACAGAAGGAACCGTACCTTTTCATGGCAGCTGCCGTAGCCGACTACACACCGAAGTTCCCACAGGCAGGAAAACTGAAAAAGGCAATGCTTGGGGAGACATGGAACCTCGAACTTGTTCAAACGGCAGATATCCTTTCGGCACTGCGCAAAGACGGCATCAAAACCGTTGCATTCAAAGCAGAAATGGATGTCCAAAACGGCCTTGAATCTGCCAGAAAACTGCTTGAAGAAAAAGCGGTTGATGCCGTTTGCTACAATCTGCTTCAAAACAGTGACAGTTTCGGTACCGATGTGCATGAGATCACTTTTTTGACACAGGAACACTCCATCCCTTTGGGAAAAGCAGACAAATTTACCCTTGCCGAAGCGATTCTTGAACATTCAAAAAGCCTTGTTCATGACTAAACAGACACTCAAAAACCTTGCTATCATCATGGACGGCAACGGACGCTGGGCCAAACAGCGTGGCCTCAACCGGACCAAGGGACATGAAAAGGGTGCTGAAGTCATCCGTGACATCACGACATACTGTGCCAAACATCCCAGCATAGAAACAGTGACTTTTTATGCCTTCAGTACCGAGAACTGGAAACGTCCCAAACTTGAAGTAGAATTTCTCATGAAACTGCTTGACCGGTATTTGCAGAAAGAACTGGAAACCTATCAGAAGAACAACGTTCGGTTCATGGCTATCGGTGACATCAAAGCCTTTTCTCCCAAATTGCAGGAACGCATCAGGATCACAGAAAAAGCAACATCCAGAAACAGTGACCTGAAACACATTCTTGCTCTGAACTACGGGGGAAGGGCAGAAATAACTCATGCAGTGAACACACTCATGGCCAAAGGGAAAAAAGCAGTTACGGAGGCAGACATCTCTTCTGCACTGCAAACACCGTACAGCGATATTGATCTGCTTGTACGCACCAGCGGGGAAGAACGTGTTTCAAACTATCTTTTGTGGCAGATAAGCTATGCGGAATTTTACTTTACAGAAACACTTTGGCCCGATTTTACCATAGAGGAGCTCGATGAGATCATTGAAGATTTCGAGGGGCGCACCAGACGATTTGGAGGATTATCATGACAGGAACATTTGCCGTTATTTTATTGGTTTTTATATTTGGAGCAATGATCGGTTCCTTTTTGAATGTCGTTATCTACCGCATTCCCAAGGGAGAAAGCATTGTTTTTCCTGCTTCCCGGTGTCAAAGCTGCAAGACACCGCTGAAGTGGTACCACAACATTCCCATTTTTTCCTGGATCTTCCTGAAAGGAAAATGTGCTTTTTGTGATGCCTCCATTGCCATACAGTATCCGATGGTCGAATTCATGACCGGTCTTATCTTCACTGTACTCTACTTCAAGCTCGGAATCGTCTGGTACTTTCCTTTTGTCGCTTTCTCGTTCGCCGCACTCTTTGCACTTGTCATGATCGACTTCAAATATATGGCTGTTCCGGACAGTGTCAATATTGCCGCACTTCTTTTTGCCCTGATCCAACCCGATTTTATACATGCAGCCATGTACGCCGCTATTGCGGCAGGAGGCCTTTATCTCATAGGACTGCTCTCTTCGGTCATCGCCAGAAGAGAAGCGATGGGCGGTGCAGATGTCATCGTTGCCGGTACCATGGGCGCACTTCTGGGTTTCCCCAATTTTTTCGTTGCCCTCTTCCTCTCGGCACTGCTTGCAATGATCCCCTCGCTGGTCAACCGTGAAAAAGGCGTGCCGTTCGTCCCTTTTCTTGCTCTGGCAACACTGATAGTCTATCTCTACAGCACACAGGCGACACAACTGCTGGAGAAGCTCATTTATGGTTAATGTCAGAGGGTACATCTCGTCAAACTTCACAAAATCATTTTTGACTGTTTTTCTACCCTTTTTTCTTATTATCTCACTCGTCTATCTCGTTAAGATATCTGCTCTGACCAAGCAGGTGCAGATTGATTTTTCAGAATTGCTGCTGCTTTACAGTTATTCCCTTCCCAATATCATTTTTTATACCATTCCTCTCTCTTTTATTGCCGCAGTGACAAACACCTTGATGAAACTTTCACAGGACAATGAACTGATTGCACTCTATGCCCTGGGACTCAAAGCCAAGAAAGTTCTTCGAAGTATTCTGCTGCTCGGTATTCTTTTTTCTGTTCTGCTCGGTACGATCTCTTTTCTGGGTATCCCGATGAGCAAACAGCTCTACAATGCTTTTAAAGCGAAGAAGAAAGCAGAAGCGACACTCAACATTATTCCGGGAAAACTCGGACAGAAGTTTGGCGAGTATTACATTTATGTCAAAAAGAAAGATGACAAAAATGATATGTTCCACACGATGGTCATCTATAACAGGACCAAAAAAAACGAAGAGCAGTTCTTTTCGGCAAGGGAAGGGAAACTCAAACGAAACGGCCGTTCTTCCTCTCTGCTGCTTAAAAAAGGGTACGGCTATACCTATACCGAGGAAAAACTGCAGCAGGTAAAGTACAAAACCCTCGAAGTTTTTGACACATCACAGAAATACCGTTTTCATTTCCAGGACATTATTGCCTACTGGGCCCTGACAAAAACGGATAGGGGTCGTATGGGAAAAGCGCTTTTCTATCTTTTTGTAAGTCTTATTCCTCTGCTGTCAGTCTATCTTGTAGCTGCTTTTGCCATGATCAATCCGAGATATCAGGGAAATTATTCATTTATCATTATCTTTGCAAGCACTTTTTTTCTCTATCTCGTTGCTTCTTCTCTGGAGAAGTGGGGAAATATCCCGATACTCATCGTGTCAGCCCTTCTGGTTTTTGTCTTTGGCAGAATACTATTTGAAAAACGTGTAGCAAAGTATTTTTAAAAGGATGACAATGAGAGTGAAAGCCGTGGTAGCCTATGATGGAAGTACCTTTCACGGGTTTCAGAAACAGACCCGTACAAAAAATACTGTGACCACAGCCATAGAAAATATCCTTAAAGACCTTCAGATCACTTCAGGCATTACAGGCAGCGGACGTACTGACGCCGGTGTACATGCCAGCGGACAGGTCATCCATATTGACCTGCCTGAATACTGGTCCGACCTGGAGAAGCTGCGAAACAACCTCAACCGGAAACTCACATCGGTATACTTCAAGCATATCATGCCCGTTCCCGATGACTTTCATGCACGATTCTCTGCTAAACAGCGTATCTACCGATATGTTTTTACAGAGAATGAACCCTCTGTATTTGAAAGAAAATATATCTCACACTACCATAGTTTCGATACCCGCCTTCTTCAGAAAGCACTGTCGATGTTTGTGGGAGAGCATGATTTCACCCATTTTCATAAAACAGGATCGGATATCCACACAACGATAAGAGAGATCTATAGCGCAAACTACAGATCATCCGGAAAGTACCATTTTATTTATTTCACTGCAAACGGTTTTTTACGTTCGCAGGTAAGAATGATGGTAGCCTCAGCCATGCTGTGTGCCCAGCAAAAGCTTACACTTGAACAGCTCGATACACAGCTGCATGCCCAAACACGCCATACTACATGCCTGGCCCCCTCAGAGGGGCTCTACCTGGCACGTATCATTTATTGACTGAACGATTTTAGTTTTCGCTCGAGTTCTTCTATCGTACCGTTTTCCGCCAGTACATCACAGTAGTACTCATCAAAATCTTCCAGTTTGCCTACCAGTGCAAACGGTTTGGCACCGCTGCTCTTGATAAGGTCCGCTATCAGTCCCCGTATCTTGGCAAACGGTTCGATCTCGCATATGACAAATTTGTATTGCGTATCTTCCAGCCTGTCCATGAATTCTTCTGCGTCTTTTGCAATATCTGTTTTATACCCCAGGTTGTTCAGCATACGCTCATACAGCCTGGCGATCATGGGAATTTCATGATAAAAGAGCACATCCGTTTGTTTCTTTTCCGCTACACTCTCTTTCGTTTCTTCATGATGCACAGCCTTGGTTTCGGGCACTGTATTTTTCAACTGCTCCTTTGTATTTTCCGCAGGTTTTTCTTCTTCTGCTGCGATATTATTCAAAGATGCGGGTACTTTCTCCCTGTTCTCTTTTTCTTCCGTATCTTCCAAAATGGCCTGCTGGACTTCAGGGTATACGATTTTATGGGAATGGTATAATTCAAGGATCTTTCTCAAAGCCCCCAGTTCGATCGGTTTGGAAAGATAGTCATCCATCCCTTCCGCGATATAATGCTCTTTATCTCCGGAAAGTGCATTGGCGGTCAATGCCACAATGGGAATATGGTGTTTTCGATATTTTTCTTCATACGCCAGTATCTCCCTCGTTGCTTCGATCCCACCCATAACAGGCATTTGAATATCCATAAAAATCATATCGTATTCATGCTGCATCCGGAGATTCAGGGCTTCTTCACCATTGTCGGCAAGGGTCACATTGATACCCAGCCCATTCAATACATTTTTGATCAGTTTCTGATTGATCTCATTGTCTTCCGCAACAAGCACATGAAGGTTTTTAAAATAGGATGCACTGCTTTTTTCTTCCTCTGAAACGGATTTTTTACCTGGGATAGTATCTTCATACATACTTTCAAATGCTTTATAAGCCTTGCTTAGGTTCAATGGTTTGTAAATGATTTTTCCTATCTGGTCTTCAAGCGCTTTGACCGTATTGAACATTTTCAGTGTCGTCATCAGGACCATACGGCTTTTCAGTGCCAGATACGGTTCAAGTTCTTCCTGTCTTTGAAAGAAGACATGATTGACGAACAGCATGTCAGGCTGCTCGGATGCAGGCAGTTTGAGAATGCCATCTTTATCATAAGACTTGAACTTCGCACCGCATGCCAGAGCATACGCTTCCAGATTCCTGTCATATGCCTGTGTGCCGATCTCTTCTGAAATAACCGTACCGATCACAAATCCGCTCATGTTCGGCTTTTTGCGCGCTTCTGCACCTTCTGCTTTTTGAAGTGTCAGGGTAAAAAAGAAGGTAGAGCCTTTTTCCTCTTCACTTTCTATTTCAAGCTCTCCTCCCATAAATTTGACCAGTTTGCCTGAAATAGCCAGACCCAGACCTGTTCCGCCGAATTTTCGGCTGGTACTGACATCGGCCTGTGAAAATGCATCAAAAATTTTACTTCTTTGCTCTTCCGTAATCCCAATGCCGCTGTCTTCTACGGAGAACTTCATGGTAACATCGCTATTGTCGGAAGCAAGCTGTTCAATACGTACGTTGATCATACCGTGTGTCGGAGTGAACTTGATGGCATTGCTGATAAGGTTGACGAGGATCTGAGAGATCTTTGTAGGATCTCCCATTACTTCTGACGGCAGATCCGGATCGGAATACACACTCAGTTCTATCTCTTTTTCATCTGCTCTTGCGGCATAGGATTCTATGGCCGATTCAAATTTCTCTACAGGATCAAAAGCGATATTTTCAAGTTCTATCTTGTCTGCCTTGATCTTTGAAAGGTCAAGAATATCATTCACGATCGTTAAAAGGTTCTCCGAACTGGTTTCTATCACAGTAATGAACTCTGCCTGCTCATCGTTCAGTTCTGTCGACTTGAGAAGCTGCGTAAATCCGACAATGCCGTTAAGCGG
>NZ_WGDD01000011.1 GCF_015493435.1 Sulfurovum sp. | reverse complement strand
CTTGTTTATGCCGCTACTTTTTCTACACCCGAACTTGTCAACTTTATGGCAAAAGAGGCGAGGGGGCTCATTTGTACGCCTATTACCAAAGAGACCGCTGCCAAGCTGGACCTGATGCCGATGGTGGACAACAATGTCTCGAACCACGAAACAGCATTTACCGTTTCCATTGATTCTGCCAATGCAGAGACAGGTATCTCTGCGGCTGAGAGAGATGACTGCATCTCCAAACTTGCGAACCCCCTGACCGTAGCGGACGATTTCGTACGTCCGGGACATATCTTCCCGCTTATCGCCAAGGACGGCGGTGTGCTGGTACGGACAGGACATACGGAAGGCTCAGTCGACCTGTGTAAACTGGCAGGCCTGGCACCCGCTGCGGTGATCTGCGAGATCATTAATGATGACGGAAAGATGGCGCGTAAAGATGACCTTGAAGTCTTTTCGGAAAAATACAAGATGCCTATCGTTTATATTTCCGACATTGTGGAGTACCGTCTGGCAAACGAGAAACTGGTCAGGCGCATTTCCGCCGAAGAGAGCGAACTTAAGGGTATGAAAGTGGAGAAGCTGACTTACCGTGACCACCTTGAGCGCTGTCATACAGTCATTCAGTTCTACCGGCTGCATGAAACCGCCAATGTAAAGTTTCACAATATAGGAACGGACATCGACCTGATACTCGATGACAAACGTTTCAATGCACTGAACAACGCCATAGAATACCTCAAACAGAACGGGGGCGTACTGATATTTCTCGACAGCAAAGTCATTTCGCAGGAGCAGGCAAAGGAGTTTGGTGTAGGTGCGCAGATACTCAAAGACCTCGGTATCAAAAATATCAACCTCATTACGACAAGCAAAGATACGGAGTTTGTAGGGCTCGGCGGGTTTGGGCTTGATGTGACGGAAAAGGTGGAAGTAGTCTGAAAGACTGCCCGGACAGCCGGCTGTTTCTCAATGTCTGCTAAAGATCAACTCTCCCACTTCCTGACCGATCGCCTGTGAGACGACATTGCACTTGACAATAAACAGATAGTAGACTGTACGGTCAGTCTCATCGTACAGGCTTTCAAAATTTCCCATGCCTTTGGCCAGTACGATATCTGCTTTGTCAAACAGGGTTTTGGATGAAGCATTGGCATATTGCAGATCGTATCCCGGAGTCGGTACCCCGGTATCAGTGACGGTTGCGCAGGAGCGGAGTATTTCTGCTTCCTTGCATGTGACATCATTGATGATAGGGGCACCCCTGACAAAATAATATACTTCGATGTCGTAGTGTTTTTTGATGGTCTCGATGAGGAGTTTGTCAAAAATGTGTTCTCCTGTATTGTCCCCGATGTACACCAGTGTTTTTGCCGTTGCGAGTTCTTTTTCAAACATTCCGAAATCATCGATACCAAAATGGCGATGGAAATGTGTCTGTATGGTTGCATCGAGGTTAAGCTGTTTTTGTGCACCAAAGTCAATGACATTGCCGATAACAGCGAACTTCACCGCATCGTGCAGTGTCTGGACAAAAGCCGTGTCGACCTCCAGTGCCATTTCGGTAGCAAGCGCTTTGGCTTTGGCTACCGGGTCCTCTACCCCTGTCAGTTCAGCGATCTTGCTGTAAGTTTCTTTCGCGATCTGAGGGGGTGTATGCGACAGATCATGCTGCACCAGGATCTCGGCAGTACTGTCCAAAAGTTTTTTTGCCGTCAGGTCATCAACTTCAAGAAGTTTGCATACTTTAAGTGTCTGGTTCATAATGCAGGTAATGCAGTCCGGTTTAATATTCAATGTTCAAGCCTGTTGATGGATTTTCGCTATTATAGCATTGGAAGATTATATTGTAGGTTCCCTATAGTGTAACAATTAAGATAATTTTACTCCTAATTAGAAAAAAATGCCCAAAAGCTTTTTAAATCCTGATGCTTTATGTTATTATCCCATTAAATGATAAAAACAAAAGGATGATATATGAGTGAAATATACACCCCTCATAAAGAACTGTTTACCGATCCGTTGATCAAAGATATGGATGCATACCAAAATCTCGTCAAAGCATTTGAAAAAGACTATGAAGGTACCTGGGGCAGATTTGCACAGGAGAAGATAGACTGGTCCAAACCGTTCGAGACCGTATTGAACGAAGAGGATGCCCCCTTCTACAAATGGTTCGAGGGCGGTGAACTGAATGTGGCCTACCAGTGCGTGGGAAGACACCTCAAGACCAAGAAGAACAAAGCGGCGATCATCTTTGAAGGCGACAACGGCGACCAGAGAACACTGACGTATCGTGAACTCTACTATGAGGTCAACAGAACGGCCAACCTCTTCAGAAACAAATTCAACATCAAAAAAGGCGACAGGGTCGTGCTTTATATGCCGATGATACCGGAAGCGGCGATCTCTATGCTTGCCTGTGCCAAACTTGGAGCGGTCCACTCGGTCGTGTTCGGCGGTTTTTCCGCTGAAGCACTCAGAGACAGGATCATCGATGCGGAAGCAAAACTGGTGGTGACGGCGGATGGTGCTTTCAGAAAAGGAAAACCGTATATGCTCAAGCCGGTTGTGGATGAAGCGCTTAAAGAAGGCTGTGCCTGTGTTGAAGCCGTCTGTATTGTCGAGCGTAACGGTGAAGAGATACACTGGGAAGCGGGACGTGACTATGCCTACAACGAACTGATAGAAAATGAGTCTGTCCAGTGCGAAGCGGAGATCGTGGATTCCGAGCATCCGCTTTTCCTGCTCTACACGTCAGGCAGTACGGGAAAACCAAAAGGGGTTCAGCATTCAAGCGCCGGATATATTCTCTGGGCGCAGATGACCATGGAGTGGGTCTTTGACATCAAAGACAACGATACTTTCTGGTGTACGGCCGATGTGGGCTGGATCACAGGGCATACCTACATTGTGTACGGGCCGCTCGCTGCGGGTGCTACAACCGTGATGTTCGAGGGGGTACCGACTTTCCCGGATGCAGGCCGATGCTGGAAGATGGTCGAAGAATATCAGATCAACCAGTTCTATACTGCGCCCACTGCCATCAGGCTTCTGCATAAAATGGGTGCGGACGAGCCGGCAAAATACGACCTCTCTTCTCTGCGTATCCTCGGAACCGTGGGTGAGCCGATCGACCCTGCGGCATGGAAATGGTACTATGAAGCGGTAGGAAACGCAAGATGTTCAATTGTCGATACCTACTGGCAGACAGAAACAGGCGGACATATGATCTCGCCGCTGCCGGCAGCGACCCCCATCAAGCCCGGATGTGCGACATTCCCTCTGCCGGGTATCGTTGCGGAGATCATGGAAGAGGACGGTACGCCGACACCGGTAGGCGAAAAAGGTTTTATGTGCATTACCAAACCGTGGCCGAGTATGATCAGAACGATCTGGAACGACCCTGAAAGATTTGTGAAGTCTTACTTCGGTGACTGCAAAAAGGACGGTAAAGCGGTTTACTTTACCGGTGACGGTGCAATGATGGATGAAGACGGCTACATTACCATCACGGGAAGAACCGATGATGTCATTAACGTTTCGGGCCACAGAATGGGTACGGCAGAAGTTGAAGCAGCCATCAAGAAGCATGACAATGTTGCAGCGGTGGCTGTTGTAGGCAAGCCGCACGAAATTAAAGGTGAGGGTATTTTTGCCTACGTGGTCCTTAAAGATGATGAAGGCGTGGCTGATGAGCTTGAAACGATGAAAGAGATCAACGGTATGATCAAATCAGAGATCGGCGCCATTGCGCTGTGCGATGCCATGGCATTTGTACCGGACCTTCCCAAAACAAGATCGGGAAAGATCATGAGAAGGATCCTCAGAAGCCTCGTCAAAGGCGAAGCCATTACCCAGGATACTTCCACGCTTGAAGATCCGAGTATCGTGGAAACGATTGAAACTATCCTCAAAAAAGAGTGTGAGTAATACGGCACTTCTGTCTCTGTCATTCCCGAGAGATCGGGATTTGATACTCATCGTCACTGCTTGATACCTTGGATCAGGAAATACAGAGAGAAGAAAAGAAGCTGTTTTACGGTTTTGATCCGAGTGACTTGAAGGTCACCACTGCTTCATCAACTCTTTCACCTTCAAAAGGTCTTCAAATACTTCTTTTTTCGCGCTGGGGTTTCTAAGCAGGTAGCTTGGGTGGTAGGTGGGGATGAGTGTGGCTTTTTTGTAGGTATGTACCGTACCTCTGACTTTTGTGATGCCCGTATCGTCTCCGGTCAGGTAATGGTAAGCGGTTGCACCGAGTGTCAGAATGAGTTTGGGTGCGATGAGCTCTATCTGCTTGAGCAGGTAGGGCTGGCAGGTATGTGCTTCTGTCGGGGTTGGGACTCTGTTGTTGGGCGGTCGGCACTTGACGATGTTGGTAATATAGACATCTGCTCTGCTAAGACCGAGTACATTTTCAAGCATTTTGGAAAGCAGTTCCCCCGAACGTCCGACGAACGGTTTTCCGCTGCTGTCTTCCGTAGCTCCGGGCCCTTCGCCGATGATGAGGATATCGGCATGGGGACTGCCTTCTCCAAAGACAACCTTTTTCCGGCTTTTGCTCAAGTCGCAGAGGTGGCAGGTCATCGCCTGTTTCTGCAGTGATTTCAGTGTATCGGGCAGGAGAAGGTCGATTTTTTCTTCCTGATAGGGCGTTACATCGGTATATTTGTAGCCCAGCTGTTTGAGTTGGTAGAGTTGTTTTAAAAGAAGGGCATTGTGCAGATTTTTCATAGAGGCATTATACCTCTATGGCACTTAAGAGGGCCTCTTAATTATTTGATGTCCTCAAGCAGCATCGGTGTTCCGATGGCTTGCAGGTTTGCATTGCTTGCCCTGAAGTAAGCTTCCCAGAAAGCGGTCAGGGCTTTCAGTGTTTTTGAATCTCTGTAGCTTTTCTTTCCGACCATTCCTGCACCGATGACGTAAACCTCTGCACCGCCGAAATCGGCTGTATATCCGCTCTTTTTCAGTTTGGCCATCTCTTTTTTGGTATCGATACGCTTGAGCGAACCTTTGGCATAGAAGGAAGTGATGGATGAATGTTCCATCATGTCCGAAACCAAAAGCACCACTTTTTCTTTGGCTTTGGCATTTTGGATGAGATGCTCCGCAATATCGTCGAGTGATTTGAGAATATCCGAATGCGGCAGTTTTTTGTTTGCGCCCTTGAGCGTTGCGACCAGTGCCCTGGTCGCTTTCTTTTTGGCGTATTTGTACTGACCGTTCATGCATGCCTGATATTTTCTCAGTTTCTTTTTGGCGATCTCGTGTTTCGCGCTTTGGGGAAGCAGGTTTTCCAGTGCGCCCGAATAGGATACATCCGTATATTTCCCATTTGAATTGGAAGAGAATGAAGCGATGGTCACCGCATCGCCGTTCCGGATGAATTTCATCATATTCTTGTACGTGTAGATCATCAGGTTTTTGTCAAGCTGTGTGGTCTGGTCTACCAGGATGAACAGTTCTTTTTCAATACCCGGATCCGGATTTTCGATATGCAGTGCTTTATAGCAGCTTGGTACGTCGTTGCGTGCGGCAAGCAGAGCGGTGAATGTCAAAAGTGTCAGCAGCAGTCGTTTCATTATTTGTCCTCAAATGTCAGATATTGTCTGAATGTTCTTTCTTTGTTGTTGCGCAGCAAAGCTGTGGTTTCAGCATCCGTTCCGGAATTGTCATTGATGATATTCATTTTGTGCTGCAGTTTCTGGAGCTGCTGCTGTGCCACCCGTGCAATATGTGTTCTTGCTCTTTCATAGTAGGAAAGGAAGGCTTTTTTGGTGGCAAAACCGCGGAGACATTCATAGGCTGCTTTGGACTCGCGGCCTGCAAAGTCCCAGTGCATCCCGAAAAAGATGCCCAGAATCTGAATAAAGACAAAGATAAGACCTAAAATCACAAATGTGGCATCTCCGCCTTTCTGGTTTGTTTCATCTTCTACCGCAGCGGTATTTTTGCCTGAAGCCTTGGCTGTACCTGCGTCTTTCCCGCCAAAAAGAGAAGAGAGATCTTCTTTCGCATCATTGGCAGCTTCGTCTCCGAAGAGCGCACCGACATCTTCATCCGCAGCGGCATTTCGGGTATCGCCGAAAGGAGAAGCATCATCGTTGAAAATATTCATCGCGCTTTCATGTGCACTTGCTATTTCCTGGGTAAGCACCTGGTGCCTGATGTATGTCGCGCCTATGGCAACGGCAAAAATAAATATCAGCGTCAGAATGGTCTTTGTGTAGGTAGTTTTTACCTTGTCGTTGACATCAAGACGGTTGAGCATTCTGATGTAGTTTGGAGATGCGCTGTCATCGAAGGTATTGTCTATGGTAATGAGCTGTTCATCCGGTTTGAGATCGCGCCAGTTCGAACCGCCGGCATTATCGTTCTTGTACCAGCGGCGTATTTTTTTGATCAGTGTATTTTTGTGCAGTTCCTGACCCGTCATGTGTGTGAGCCACACGAGAAGAATGGCCAGCATGGCGGCAACTCCGATGGCACCTTTCTGCTGGGTGGCTTCACTTGCCCCCGGAATGGTAAATCCGGCCAGCACATAGGCAAACCCGAATGCTTCGACGATGACGAGTACAAAGATCATGATCCAAATGAAAGTAGGGGTAGGTTTTCTTCCCAGTTCGCCTGCGGCATGCAGGTATTCTTTGGCTTCATCATACGATTCGCCGTTTTTGTCCACTTTTTCGTAGAAATTGTAGTAGTCGCGGCAGAGTGCTTCTTCCGAGTAGAACCACTTGTGCTTTTCATCAAAGCCTTCTATATCTTTGGAAAGTGTTGACAGTTTCCCGATGAGCGGAAAATTGTACGTAAAGTTAAGCCACCAGAACTTTACTTCCTGCCAGTGTGTAATGATGAACGCCAGTACGATCATCCCAAAAACAAGCAGTAAAGTCTCTATCTGATGCATCATAATAAATGCCCCTATTTTATCCATTTCTCTCTCCTTACCTTTATTGAGGATAATTATAGCTAAAAATAATTTGCTGTAGTCAACTTGGCATTTAGAAGATTTTTTTTTCTTCCGGATGCTATGGTCATTTTCTGGAAATTGATCTATAATGCGGCAATTTTCAAAGGAGTGGCCCGCATGTATAACCGAGAACCTTACAATAAAGAAGAAGATATATGCGCTTGAGCCAGCCGCTGCAGCAATTGCATTGTACACTTGAAATTTTTTATGATGAATACCGCAGCGGGAAAATAAGTGAAGCAGAGTATCTGCGTGCTGCCAGAAAAATAGACAAAGAGATAGATAGGCTTGAACTTGCTATTTTCCAGGAGACTCCCTGTTTGAAAGTATCATTTTGACAACATTCTCCTGGGCAAGCAAACGAGAAAGTGTTTCTCTGTAAGTGTGCATTTTTGTACCCGGTTTGATCTCTGCCGAACTGTAGTGGGTCAGGTGCATGTTCTCTATGAGTTTCTTTCCGTCTTCCATCATGGTGGCTGCGCCGACTTCCGCTATGCGGTTCTGATGGGCGATAAGGTAGGCAAAATAACGGACAAAAAGCAGGGCAGCCGCTTTTTCGTTCAGGGCGAAAAAGGAAGTGACGTAACTGTTTCCCTCTTCATTATAGGCGGCAAAATCATTTGCATCGAGTGTGCGTTCCTCTTTCTCAAAATCCATCAGTGCCTGAAAAACATTCTGTTTCAGCCGAAGGCTGAAAAGCAGTCCGAAGAACTGTTCTTTGTATTCACAGACATAAAACGCACTGCCTGGATGCAGCGCCCATTTTTTGAATGTTTCCCGGCTTAAACCGGTTGAATTCTGGTTAAAATCCCTGTCGAGATCAATATTGATATCGATGACGTCGTCCATGATCTTTGAATGCCGGAGCTGATGCACCGTGATCTCACTGCTTTGCATCATGGCAGAAGGAAAATTCAGTATGAGATGCCTGCTTTTGCCTACCATGTGTTCCATACCGCTTGCTGAAATCATTTTTTCCGCTTCGGCGATGCTGCAGTGCTCAAGACAGGGCAGGGCATTACCGGTCAGTTTTTGAAAATAGCGGATCACCCCGGCCTGTCTGGCAATTTTCGGTTTGCTGATGCCACGTTCCCATTTGCTGAGTGTCGTAGTGTCCAGTCCGGCAAAGTTCCCAAAGTCGAAATCATAAAGATCCTTCACCATTTTTTCCTGGGTGATCTGACATTTTTCTCTGCAGTTTCTGATGTAGTCACTAAAATACAAGGGGTACGCCCTGATGTTGGATTATAAATATAGTATAACAAACTTCTCGTTAGAAGGCAAATTTTGCATGCCCTGCTTACCTTTAGTTTAAAGAAAAATGCTATACTGATAAAAAACTTAAAGGATACAATGATGGCAACGGTAATTTCTTACGGGGCGGCAGAAGTCGTCACCGGGTCATGTCACCTTCTGGAACTTGACAGCGGTGAACGCATTCTGGTTGACTGCGGTATGTTTCAGGGACGTGAAGAGAAACGCAATTATGAGGATTTCGGGTTTGATCCCAAAAGTGTTGACTATCTGCTGGTAACACATGCGCACCTTGACCATGTGGGCCGGATCCCCAAACTGGTTAAAGAGGGGTACAGCGGTACGATCTATGCGACGGATGCGACATTTGGTCTTGCCGAAGTCATTATGCTCGACAGTGCGAAGATCATGAAAGAAGATTATCTGACCCACTATAAAAAAGCGCAGCGTCGGGGACGGGAAAAAGATGTGCCCCTGCCTCTCTACGAAGAAAAAGATGTCATGCATGCTCTTGAGCTTCCGCGTGTCCTTCCTGTATATGACGAATCGTTTGAACTCTGCAAAGATGTTATCGTCACCTATAGAAATGCAGGACACATCCTTGGGTCTGCCTTTATAGAGATAGAGTACAAAGAAGGTAACGAAGCAAGAAAGATCGTTTTCTCCGGTGATATCGGTAATGACAACGACATGGTCATCCCCAATCTTGTGCCATGCGAAAAGGCAGATTACCTGTATGTGGAATCTACTTACGGAGACCGTAACCACCAGGGGGCCCTGCAAAGTATGGAAGAGTTCAAAAAAGTGATCAACGATACCCTTAAGGACTGGGGAAATGTTATTATCCCTTCATTCGCTATTGAGCGTACGCAGGAGATCCTCTGCATACTTAAAGAAATGCATGACAAAGGCGAACTGCCCGAATGCCAGATATTTCTCGACAGCCCTATGGCAAGCAGAGCAACTGCAATTTACAAACAGTATGCCGAAGAACTTCTCAGTAAAGAATGCCAGCATATCAAGAAGCGTGACGGAACCGTTTTTGATTTTGAAGATTTGAAATATACCCTGACTGTCGATGAATCGAAAGCGATCAATGATGTCGACCGCCGTGCCATTATTATTGCAGGCAGCGGAATGTGCAGCGGCGGCAGGATTCTGCATCATTTGAAAAACCGTCTCTGGAACAGAAAAAATGCCGTTATTTTTGTGGGCTACCAGGCGGTAGGAACCCTGGGAAGACGCATTGTCGACGGTGCCAAATGGGCAAAGATCTATCATGAGGACATTCGTGTGCAGGCAAGTATCTATACCATTAACGGTTTTTCCGCCCATGCGGACCAGAACGGTATCATCAAGTGGGTAAAAGGCATAGAGGACCTTCATCGTATCTTTTTGATACACGGAGAAGAGGACAAGCAGGAAGTTCTCCGAGAAGTTATGGGTGAAAAACTGCATGAAAAAGCCCATATCGTGGAGCCGGAAGAAGTTATTTACCTCTCATGAGAGTCCCTTATTAACTTTTCTTTATTATAATTATTAGTGAAAAACCTGTCAAAATAAAAAGGAAAAAAGATGCCGACAAGTGAAGAAGAAAATGATGCAAAATCTGTACCGCAGCAGGATAGTGCCGTAAAGCCTGAGGCTAAGGACGGACTTACAGATACAAAAGGGGCAGAAAACCCCGAAAAAAATGAAGTGAAAGCTGTACCTGCACAGGACAGTACTGTAAAACCGGAAGATAAGAGCGGATTTACAGGTGCAGAGACAGTGGAACAACCCGAAAAAAATGAAACAAAAGCTGTACCTGCACAGGAGAGTGCCGTAAAATCGGAAGACAAGACCGGACTGACAAGTGCAGAGGCAGCAGAACGCCTCAAAAAATACGGTCCCAATGCTATTGAAGAGAAGGAAGAAACGTGGCTTCACCGACTTTTTAGGCGTTTCTGGGGACCGATCCCCTGGATGATCGAAATTGCAGCTGTTCTCTCGGCAATGGTGAAACACTGGGAAGATTTTACGATCATCACTATTTTGCTGCTTTTCAATGCGGCGGTTGACTTCTATCAGGAATCAAAAGCACTGAGTGCCCTGAAAGTACTGAAGAACAAACTGGCACGAAAAGCAATGGTATTGCGTGACGGAAGCTGGCAGCAGGTTGATGCCAAAGAGATCGTCCCGGGAGATGTCGTCAAGATCAAGATCGGAGACATTGTTCCAGCCGATGTCAAGCTTCTTGAAGGCGGGGACTTTCTTCAGGTTGACCAGTCCGCCCTGACGGGAGAGTCGCTGCCTGTGACCAAAAAAGCGGAAGATACTGTGTATGCCAATGCCATTATTAAAAAAGGTGAAAGCACTGGAGAAGTGGTGGAAACGGGTGAAAACACGTACTTTGGGAAAACAGTCAAACTCGTAGCCAAAGCACAGAGTGAAGAACGCAGCCACTTTCAGGAAATGGTCATCAAAGTCGGGAATTTTCTGATAGCCGTAACACTGGTCATGGTATCGATCATTATCTATTTCGGTATCAGCCGCGGTCAAAATATTCTTGATTTGCTTGAATATGCGCTTATTCTGACCGTAGCGGCGATCCCGGTAGCACTGCCGGCAGTACTGACCGTGACCATGGCAGCCGGTGCAAAACTCCTGGCAAAGATGCAGGCCATTGTCAGCCGTCTTTCAGCCATTGAAGAGCTTGCGGGAATGGATGTACTCTGTTCGGACAAGACGGGAACATTGACACAAAACAAAATGACGATCAACGAACCCTACACAGTGGGAGACGTTACTGCTGACAATATTGTGTTTTACGCGGCACTCGCTTCCAAGGAAGAAGATCATGACCCTATAGAGACACCAATCTATAATTATCTTAAAGACCACAAGCTTTATGATAATCTTCAGCCATACAAACTGGAGAAATTCACACCGTTCGACCCAGTCAGCAAACGTACCGAAAGTGTAGTTATCAACAATGACAAAACGATTCAGGTGACCAAAGGTGCACCGCAGGTGATCATCGAAATGTGTGATGAGAAGGCATTTGACAAGAAAGAGGCCTATGCCAAAGTTGAGGCCTTTGCCGAAAAAGGCTTCCGTACACTGGGTGTCGCCTGGAAAGAAGTAACAGAAGAAGTATGGCACTTTATGGGGCTGGTACCGCTCTATGATCCGCCGAGAGAAGACTCCAAAACGGTCATTGCAGATGTAAAGGATCATGGCGTTTCTGTCAAAATGGTTACGGGTGACAATGTGGCTGTGGCCCAATACATTGCAGGTATTCTTGATATCGGTTCTGATATACGCGATATCAAGGCACTTAAAGGCGAAAGTACGGAAGAGTATGTTTTCCTGGCAGAAGTACTGGCAGAAGCATTGTATAAAAAACTCGAACCCGAAAAGGTTTCCGATGCATCAGTGAAAAAGTTCGGCGAAGACATCAGCAAAGAGGTACAAAAACTGCTTATGGACCGTCCGCTTCCAAAAGGCAGTATTAAAGAGCACGAATCAGAGATTGTTCAGTCAATCGAACAGGCGAACGGTTTTGCACAGGTTTTCCCTGAAGACAAATATTTTATTGTCGACAAACTGCAAAAGGCTGACCGTATCGTCGGGATGACCGGAGACGGCGTTAACGATGCACCTGCATTGAAAAAAGCCGATTGTGGTATTGCTGTCAGCGGGGCGACCGATGCTGCCCGTGCCTCGGCAGACCTCGTTCTGCTCGCACCGGGACTGAATGTCATCAACAATGCCATCAAGATTGCACGGATCACGTTTGAGCGGATGCAGAGTTATACTATCTACCGTATCGCCGAAACGATCCGTGTCATCCTGCTCTTTACGCTGACGATCACTGTTTTCAATTTTTATCCTATTACGACGATCGAAATTATTTTGCTTGCTTTGTTCAACGACCTGCCGATCCTTGCGATCGCCTACGACAATACCAAACTGCGTAAATATCCTGTACGCTGGGATATGAAAGAAGTACTGGTGCTCTCAACCTGGCTCGGTGTTGCCGGGCTGCTGTCATCGTTCCTTTTGTTCTGGCTGGTCTATTATGTGTGGCAGGTGAACGCGGAACTGACACAAACGATCTTTTTTGCCAAACTGATTATTGCCGGACACGGAACACTGTACAATACCCGTCGTGATGACTGGTTCTTCAAGCGTCCGTGGCCAAACCCCATACTCTGGAATGCTTCGCTCTGGTCGGCGGTAGTTGCGGTAGTGATCGCTGTGTACGGTTTCGGCCTGATCTACCCTATGGGTTGGGGCTGGGCGATCTTTCTTGTGGCTTACCTGTTCGCATGGTTCCTCTTTAATGATGTGGTTAAAATGATCGTACTTGGTTACTACCGCAAACGCGGCAAACTGGATATATAGGGAGATGAAAATGAATAAGCAAAACAAACGACTGAATCGGCGTGATGTCCTGAAACTGGCAGCGCTTGCCGGTGCGGGTACCCTGGCAGGCACCACGGGGGCGGAAGCGAATGAGATAAAAAGCAGCAAAAAAGACATTTCCAAAAAACAGCCTTTGCATATTGCCATTATAGGAGGAGGAATGGCCGGTACGGCACTGGCATACAGACTCAGCAGGGCGATCACCTATCCGGTGATTACCCTGTATGAACCGCAGGAGAGAAGCTGCTGGTACCAGCCGGGTATGACGATGGTGGGAACCGGACTCTGGCCGATGGCGGAGCTGGCATATGAAAGAGACAAGTATCTGCCGATGCATGTTTCACTCAACCGAAATGCTGTTACCTCGATCGATGCAAACACGCGTACCGTGACAGACAGCAGCGGGAAAAGTGCTGCGTATGACTATGTTGTGACGGCATCGGGCCTCCAGCTTGATTTTCCTGCCATAGACGGACTGAGCGGAGCGATTTCATCGCTTCAGCATACAGACAAACTGGAGTCGTGGATGAATGATCCGGCGATAGGCAGTATTTACTACCTGCACGGTGCTGTCCGTCTCTCCAAGCAGCTTGACGGAGTGGTGCAAAAGGTCCAAAAAATCCCAAAAGGAAAAAGACTGAATGTCTATTTTACACAACCGAAGATCATTGTCAAATCTCCTGCGGCTGCAAAAAGTGCGCTGATGAGTCTTCTTGACAAATTGAAAAAAGCGGGGATGAGAGACCGTGTTGAAATCGTCTTTTTCGCAGAAGATGGCAGGCTTTCGGCAAATGATGCCTATGATACCTACTATAAGAAGCTTTTGGCAAAAGAGAATGTCCTCTTGAAGAAAGACAAACTGGTCAGTGTCAATGCGGCAGAACATAAAACAGTGTTTTCCGGGGCGGGAGAATTGCCATACGACTTTATTCATGTTACACCGCCGATGAAAACAGGTACCTATCTTTCAAAAAGCGGCCTGCTCAATGACAATGGTCTGGTAGATGTGGATGCCAAAACACTGGAGCATAAAGTCTACCCGAAGATCTTCGCGATCGGAGATGCCGCAGGATGCGGTGCACTCAAGAGTGCTTCTGCGATCAGCAGCCAGGTAAAAACGGTGACAGATACGATACGTGCACTGGATGAAGGAGAAAAACCGAAGGCAAAATATGATGGATATGGTTCTGATACACTGCTTTGTCCCGGTAAAAAAACAGCACTTGTCGAAGCCTGGAACGATAAAGGCAATCCCCTGTCACCGCTTGTCTATCTCAACCCTATGGAGTGTCACGTACTTTACTGGTACAGCAGTCTTTATCTGTCCAGATCCTATATGATGGACGGTGTTCTCCGTGGCTGGGCATAAATTTATATCATTGAAGCAAGGACAGATAGAATGAAAAAAAAGCTGTATAAAAAAGAACTCTACAGATTACAGGTGGAATTGGTCAAATTCCAAAAATATGTGATCGAAAAGAATGTTGCTGTGTGTATCGTCCTTGAGGGGCGCGATACGGCCGGGAAGGACGGGACAATCAAACGTTTTACCGAACATTTAAGTCCCCGGGAAGCACGTACTGTCGCCCTCGGAATACCCAGCGACAAAGAGAAAAATTCATGGTATTTTCAACGGTATGTGCCTCATCTTCCCAGTGGAGGGGAGATCGTTTTCTTCAACCGAAGCTGGTATAACCGTGCCGGTGTGGAAAAAGTCATGGGTTTTTGTACCAAAAAACAGTATGAGGCTTTTATGGAAGAAGTAGGCAGTTTTGAAGAAATGCTGACGCACTCCAATATCCGTTTTTTCAAATATTATCTCGATATTTCCCAAAAAGAGCAAAAAAAACGTCTGGAAGCACGCAAGACTGATCCGCTGAAACAGTGGAAACTCAGCCCCATAGATGCCAAGGCACAGAAAATGTGGAATGCCTACTCCAAAACGAGAGATGAAATGTTCAATAAAACTTCTTTTGTCTATGCACCCTGGTATGTTGTCCATACCGATGACAAAAAAGAGGCACGTATCAATATCATAAAACATTTTTTAAGTCTCAATGACTATCCTGACAAAGACAAGGCATTGCTGGCATATGACCATGATGTTATTTGCAAGTTTGATCCTGTCTGTTATGAAAAAGGAATGATCGCACCATGAGTCTGGCCCCCGATCTTATCCATCTGGTCATTACCGTTGCTTTCAGTTTTCTGGTCGGTATGGAGTTAAAGACGTACCGTCAGCAATATCATGCCCAAAAAGGGAATATTTACTTCGGGACGGCACGTACCTATACGTTCATAGGGCTGCTGGGATATATTTTTTACAAGATCGATACGGTACATTTAATGCTTTATCTCGCTGTATTGATCGTACTTTCTCTGCTCTTTCTTGTGTTATATATGAAAAAGGTAGAAGAAGGAAGGTCAAGCATCCTGCCCTTTGTAGTGATGCTCAGTGTCTATGCCTTCGGTCCGATGACAGAGCGTTTTCCCCTATGGATGCCTTCGCTTCTTTTTGTGCTGATCATTTTTCTTTTAAATGCCAAACCGTCTTTACAGCGGCTCAGCGGCGGTATCAATACGCATGAATTGGAAACTTTGGGGAAAATGGTACTTTTGTCGGCGGTGATCCTTCCGCTGCTGCCGCGGACCAATGTTATCCCATACCTTCCTATTTCGCCATTCAAGCTGTGGCTCGCTGTCGTAGTGATCTCGGGTATCAGTTACGGCGGCTATCTTGTCCAGAAATATTTTTTCCCTTCAAAAGGATATTTTCTGACCGGTATTTTCGGAGGAACCTATTCTTCTACAGCTACGACCGTTGTTTTGGCACGCAAAGCGAAAAATACCGGAAACCGTGCAGTCATCACTGCAGGTATCATTGCGGCGACTTCGATGATGTACATCAGGCTGGTGATAGTGGCGCTGGTATTCAATGTACAGATAGCACGTGCTCTTGCCCTGCCGTTTTTCGGCTTGGCGCTGGCAGGCTTGATCATTGCAGCATTTTATCTGAGGCTCAAAAAAGAAAGCAGTGTCAAACCTGATTTTGTTGACAAAAACCCGCTGGAACTAGGTACGGCATTTTTATTTGCCTTTTTGTTCGCACTGATGATGTTTCTTACAGATTTCGTGATGCAGCATTATGGAAACAACGGTTTAAGGGTCCTCTCTTTTGCAGTAGGGTTTACCGATATCGACCCCTTTGTGCTTTCCCTTCTTACCGGTAAATATTCTGTTGCAGATACACAATTGGTTTCTGCTATAATGATCGCAGCGGGAAGTAACAATATACTCAAATCTGCGTATGCACTTTGGTTCGGCGGTCTGAAAGGCGGTATGCATCCTGCCCTATGGATCGCACTTCTCGGTGTTGTCACTATCGGAGTGGGATTTTGGATTTAATGAAAGGATAGAAATTGTTTTTTGCTATATTGAATTTTACACTTTCCGGAGCGATCTTCATCGTAGGTATTATGACTTTGAGAAAAGTGAGTTCTCCCAATGAAGTGGTGTTTGCCAGTTTGCCGCTGTTTTTTTCTCTGCACCAGTTCACACAGGGCTTCGTCTGGCTCGGGATGTATCATCTCATAGGGACCAGGGCACTGCATATGGCAGAAAATATTTTTGTATTTTATGCACAGGGCCTGCTGCAGTTCCTTGTACCTCTGGCCATCTGGCTGCTTCAGCCCACAGGCATGCGCAAGCACCTGATCGCATTCCTTATGTATTTAGGTGCTTTTTTAACAGCATATTCATTGTGGAAACTTTCAATTGTACCGACACATGTGTCCATCGTGGACGGTGTTCTGGCCTATGAAAATCCTGCTACAGAACACTTCTGGCTGGCTGTAGGCTATATCATTACAACCTGCGGAGCACTTATACTCAGCAGCAGTATTGCCATTCAGCTTTTCGGCTGGCTGAACCTTTTGGGACTCACCGTGGTCTATCTTGTCAAACCATACGGATTTACATCCCTGTGGTGCCTGTATGCTGCCGGTGTGAGTATTTTGCTTTATTTCTACTTTGTAGAACGACGTATCAGGTTCTTGCAGGATATCCGGGAAAAAGAGCACGGTCTGAATGAGACGCTGAGTAAAGAATTAGCCCGCCTTGAACATTACTATCCGGACTTGGCAAAAACCATAAAACAGAGTATTTCAGAATGAGTTCTGTTAAATAACGGTTATACCTGCGTTACTACAATATATTTGTAAACAATAACTATATTAAAGGATATAAAATGAAAAAAAGATTTTTACTTTCAACATTGGCATGCGGTTTGCTTCTCGGGGCAACAGCACTTCAGGCAAAAACAGATAAAAAAGTACTGGTACGAAATGTAATGCAGCAAGAGGTGAAGAACCACAAGCAGGCACCCAAAGAGATCGTGACCGGTATGCAAAATACATTCCAGGCCCTCAAAGCATTGCAGGGAAACAAAAAAGATGAAGCCAAAAAAGCACTTGAAGCAGCAACAAAAAGTTTCGATGCTGCACTCAAGGTAAACCCGGAACTTGACCTGATCCCTATAGATGAAAGATTCCAGGCGTATGAATTCCTCGGCTCATCGAAAGTGATCTCTGCCAGAATCAAACTGGCAGAGCAGCTCCTGAAAGCGCATGACACACAGATAGCCATAGACACGATAGCGCCGTTGAAAGACGAGTTGGATATTACGACTATTTCCATTCCTATGAAAATTTATCCTTTGGCAACGAAAAAAGCGCTTGATGCTCTCAACAAAGGAGATACAAAAGCCGCTGTTGCTGCGATTGCAGAAGCAATGAACAGTCTGGTGGTATTTGAAGCAATTGTTCCTACGCCGCTGCTGGCAACACAGGATCTCATCGTTGAAGCATCCA
Source organism: Sulfurovum sp. (assembly GCF_015493435.1). Taxonomy (GTDB): domain Bacteria; phylum Campylobacterota; class Campylobacteria; order Campylobacterales; family Sulfurovaceae; genus Sulfurovum. The sequence continues at coordinate 14,934 of NZ_WGDD01000011.1, read as the reverse complement.
AACTGGACAAAAGCAAGAAAGAGGAAGCTGGCAAACTGCTCCAGGCGGCCAAAGAAGAATTGAAACGTGCGGAACTCCTCGGTTATACGAAGAAACATGAAGCAGACTACACCCTGCTCAACAGTGATATTGACAAGATCCAGGCAGAGATCAAAGGCAAGAATGAAGTGGAGAAACTGTATGATAAAATGAAAGTCGACATGAAAAAAATTATTGATCGGACAAGAATTTCAAAAATGCGCCTGCCAAACCCGGCACAAGAGGCAGCAGCAGAAACAAAAGTCAATAAATTTGAAAAAAAAGAGTCTGTAAAAGCAAAAACGGATACGCCCGAATTTAAAAAAGAAGTCCATCAGGACGAGAAAAAAACATTAAAATAACCCAAAGGAAACAGAATGTGGAACTGGAACAATAATTTGAGTCTCGAAATGAATATCAATAAAAATTTGGTAGACAATTTTAGAAAATATGCAAAGATAAGCGGTACGCTTTTTATTATACTCGGTGCAGTAGGGATCATTTTCCCTACTTTTATGTCGTTTACTACTTTAGCGTTTGTAGCGTACCTTATGCTGTTCGCGGGTATTTCTGCCGGGTGGCTTACCTGGATAAGCAATAAAAATGACTGGGCGGGATGGCTTAAAAGTTTTGTGCTGATCGTCGTTTCACTCTTCATGATATTTTATCCGATGCAGGGTATTGCGGCACTGGGACTTCTGTTCGCCATCTATTTTTTCACAGATGCCTTTGCCGGATTCGGTCTTGCTTTTTCACTCAAACCGCAAAAGATCTGGTGGATGTGGCTTGTCAATGCTGTCACTTCCCTGATTCTCGGTTTTATCTTTCTGATAGGCTGGCCATTCAGTTCTCTCTTTATGGTAGGGCTGCTTGTCGGTATCAGTCTGCTGTTTGACGGTGTAGCACTGCTTTCAGGCGGTATGTTCCTTGATACGGCAGAAAAAGAGAATAAAACAGAAGACGCTAACAAAACAGAAAAAGATGACAAAACAGAAAAAGATAACAAAAATGAAACTGAAGCATAAAATAGCACTTTTTACAGTCTATTTTGTCCTTTTCATCGCCTTGACGGCGATGATAGACTATTATGCCTATGATATCATCAACCCGTGGATATTTATTGTGCTGAGTTTTCTCGGGGCAGTGGGAGCAACACTGGCCCATGCCAAAAGCCGTGAAAAAACAAAAGCGGATGAACTGGCTCATGATCTTGAAGAGATACTGTAATCCAAAAACAGGATTATTGTTTCCATATACGGATTGACCTGAATCAATTTTCTCATGTTTAAAGGATGGTATAATAGTTGGAATCTGAAATTAGGAGTGCCCGTTAGAGGGTATAAACTAAGTTTAGAGGTTTCCAGAGTGTAACCAAAAATACCATTCCAAAAGGAGAGATCTATGAAAAAGAGTATCATGACATCCGCAATATTCGTTGCAATTGTGTTGGGAACGACAGCTTGTCAAAGTCAGGAGGCGGCGAACAAATCTGCACTGACTGATTCGGTAGCACAAAAAGAACAAAAAGCTTTGGCCAACCCAAAGTTGACAGAAGGTGTGCCGGCAGCAAAAGCGAAAGTGGAAGAAGAAGAAGAGAAGAGAAATTTCGATACTAAAATGGACGACACAACCTTTAACAAAGAGGGCAAGGCCGGTGAGAAAAAAACAGTGAACAAAACCGAAATGAAAACGGTCGACAAGATAGACAAAATAGTCAAATAAGAACACATCCTTCCTGCCCGATAATGGGTAGACTGCCAAGACGGTACCCTTATTTTAAAAGAGGTACTTGTCGCTTTTTAGCAATGTTTGGAATTATTCTTCTGCATCAATGCTGCTAAAATCATAAAACAATGCATTCCCCGCCAAATTCTGAAAATAATGATATTGGTTTTACTGCAATCAATTCTGTTTTATCATAAATTCGATAAGATTGTTACAAGCTTTGTGAGGATAGACATAAATCTTGAAATAAGGAGTCCGGATTTTGAAAACTGTATTTTTCCTTGTTTCCTTTATGTGTCTTTTTCTGCTTAGCAGCCAGGCTGCAGATATGAATACTACTTTGGAGTACGCGGACAAAACGGTATACAAAAAACTGCTTTTGTCCCTGGAGCAGGAAAAAAATGTTACCTCTGAAACGGCATTGGAAAAATCGCTGCTGGAGATACTTCTGAGACAGCCGCAGAAGCATATGCCGACTATTGCACTGCGTATGCCGAAGAACAGTAATGACTACCGTATACTTTTTGCTGCCTACATTGACATAGCGATACACAATGAACATCTCAGGCGTCAACTGAAGAACAGCCGCCAAAAAATCAAAACCGTAGAATCCGAAATATACAAACTGGACCAAAATGATCCCAAACTGCTTTCCTATCAGCTTCAAGATGCACTTTATCATCACAATACACTGTTATATAACAAGGAAATGGATATACAGCATCAGCAAATGCAAAAGATTTCGAAGATACTGACACTGTCTCTGGAACAGATCTCCATTGACAGTGCAGCTGCCGGTAAAATGCTCAGTACCAAACAGGCACTTGTACAGAAACTGCATCTTGATCTAAACAGACTGCAGATCGACAAAGAGCAGACAGAGCTGGTAAACGACAAGACAGATACTTTTATTATAGATAAAAAAATACAAAAAATACAAAAACTTTATGCCCAGACAGTCAAAGAAACAGCGAGCTATGAGTTTCTGCTTTTCTCTCATGCCCTCAAAAGGAAAGAACACCAGGTATTTGCTCTGGCCAAAACCATAAAAGCCTTGCTTCGCAGTACTCCCGAACTTTCTGTTTCTGCCAAAGCAGTTATGGCCCTGCTTGAATCTATGGAGAAACACTATTTGGGACAGATTGAAACATTTGAAGGCTCAGGAATACAGGAGCTTAAAGATATCTTTCAACAGAGCTGGGACCTTGTCAATCGTCCCATTTTTATGATCAACAAAACACCGATAAGCGTTTTTAAACTGTTTTGGGCTTTGATCATTCTCGTAGCGGGATTTCTTATCGGTTCATTTTACAAAGGCAGAATTCAGGACTTGAGTCTGAACAGACATTCTCTTACGACTTCTACCCGTACGATCCTGGCGAATATCGGTTATTATATTATTCTTCTGATCGCCTTTTTCATGGTACTGAATGTACTCGGGATCAAACTCTCTTCGCTCGCCCTTGTAGCCGGCGCCCTTTCGGTAGGTATAGGGTTTGGATTGAAAAACATTGTCTCAAATCTTGTTTCCGGGCTTATTCTTATGTTTGAACGCAGTGTCAAAATAGGTGATTATGTTGAACTTGACGATACGCTCAAAGGCTATATTACCGATATCAGAATGCGTTCGACCACCATCAATACCAATGACAATATAGATATTATCGTGCCAAACCAGCGTTTTATAGAGAGCAATGTCGTCAACTGGACCATGCGGGACAACCTTCGCCGCTTTTTCATACCCTTTGGTGTCAAGTACGGAACTGACCCGCAGCAAGTGATGGATATCGTGATGAAAGCGGTAATGGAGAGTGAATACAGGAATGAGATACATGATGCTCCCGATAAAAGAAACCGTGTCATTATGACAGGAATGGGCGACAGCAGCGTTGATTTTGAACTTTTGGTATGGATAGAAGGTGCAAAAATGCGCAGACCCAAACGGACAAAATCTGAGTTTTTAGTTTTGATCTACAAGGTACTGTATGAAAACAATATTGAGATTCCTTTCCCTCAGAGGGATCTGCATATCCGCTCCGTTGACGAAGGTGTCTCCTTTGTGACTGAACGCCAATACATGCCCAAAGAGAGAACGTAGTATAATCTCTTAAACCAATAAAAGAAATACCAAATCTGTAAAAAGGAAACATATGCAGCGTTATCTGGGAAAACGTAAAGAGTTGAAGATCTATATCAGCAATGAAGATACTTTTGAAAGCAAGCCGCTTTTTGAAGCACTTCTGGCACGGGCAAAAGAGAGCGGAATTTCCGGAGCAACCGTCATGAAAGCAGTTGCCGGGCTCGGTGTGCATTCGGAGATACACAGTTTCAATGTCTGGGTACTCAGACAAAAAGTACCGTTGGTCATTACCATCATCGATACGGAAGAACACATAAGAGCTTTTCTCGATGAAGCAGGGAAGATGATAGACGAGGGGCTTGTGACCATGAGCGATACTGAAGTGCTTCAGTACCACCATCCCAAATTTGGAGAAGCGTAATGCAGCCTCTTTTGTTGCTTGCCGTAGGTACAGGCGGTTTTGTGGGAGCGATTTTGCGTTTTCTGATCAGCGGCTGGGTTCAGAAACTTTCACCGGCACTCTTTCCTGTAGGTACATTGAGTGTGAACGTACTGGGCAGTTTTATTATCGGTTTTATGGCACTTTATTTTGAATCGGTCGTTGCTCCGCAGCAGAAAGCACTGGTGATCACCGGAATGCTCGGTGCGTTGACAACCTTTTCCACATTTTCGCTCGAAACTGTTACGATGCTTCAGGGCGGACTGTGGGGCCGTGTGACGATGAACATCACTCTGAATGTCTTTTTGTGTGTGGTTGCGACACTGCTGGGAATGATGCTTTTTAGACGCTTATACGGTTAAAAGGTATACCTATGATACAGACTTATTTGTCACTGGTACTGCACGACACCATCGGACTCATTACTATTTTAAACCCGATCGCTGCTGCCAGCATTATGGTCACTATGGTGGACAATACCACCCCATCGACTATGCGTTCGGTAGCCTTCAAGGCTACTATGACAGTCTTTATTGCTTCCCTGGTCACCCTGTTCGGCGGTGAATTCATTTTCAAGATTTTTGGTATCAATGTCATGTCGATCAAAGTGATCGGCGGGGTGATCCTGATGCTGATCGCCATCAATATGGCGTATGGACAGTCCAGCAAATCGAGACATACCCAGGCAGAACATGATGAAGCAGAGGAAAAAGAGGATGTCTCCATCGTGCCTATCGGGATTCCTATTTTATTCGGGCCGGGAGTCATCGCGACCATCATCGTGCTCAATAACAATATCTCCGGTGAGTACTCCCACCTCGTGAGTTACAGTATCGTAAGTATCTCCCTGCTGATTGCAGCGATCACCATTTTCTTTACACTTCGATATGCCGGGGCTATCCATAAAGTGCTCGGTATCACGGGTATGAAGATCCTGACGCGGATCATGGGCCTGGTAGTAGGGGCGATCGCCGCGCAGTTCCTTATTGGCGGTATCAAAGGGCTGTGGGGGCAGTAAAATGCCGATAAACGGGCCTGATACAGGTACACAATACTTCAGAGGAGAAGAGAAATGCCCCTAAGGGAAATGATACGTAGACAAATAGCAAAGAACCGCTCCCGCATCAAGAAACTTGGCCCCGGGCTGATTACCGGAGGTGCCGGGGATGACCCGGCGGGTATTGTGACTTATACGGTAGTAGGCGCGACGACCGGATTCTCACAACTGTGGCTTCTGCTGCTTTCCACACCGATGATGATCGCCATTCAGAACACGGTGGCGCAGATCGCGATCGTAACAGGGAAAAGCCTTCCTGAGATCACGACGGCATTCTACTCCAAAAAACTCTCCATACTGATGATCATGGTACTCGCCGTTGCCAATATCCTGACCATTGGAGCGGATATGAACGGCATTGCAGAGATCTTTCATGTCCTTACCGGATACCAGACCATTTATTTTCTCGTTCCTGTCACTGCGTTGATCCTCTACCTAGTCCTTTTCGGACAGTATAAAACCATTAGAAATGTATTGATCTCGCTGACAGCAGTGCTTGTTGTCTATGTCATCTCTGCCATTATGGCAAAGCCCGATATTGTCAAAGTGCTGGCCAATACGTTCATTCCGCATATCCAAAGCAGTTCTGCCTGGATCATTGCCGCCCTCGGGATGCTGGGTACGACGATCTCTCCCTATCTGGTTTTCTGGCAGGCAGCAGAGGAGAAAGAGGAAAAAAAGAGTGTCGTGCAGGCCGATGATGTCAGTTTTGACACGGTCGTAGGTATGGTTTATTCCAATCTGCTGGCATACTGCATGATCATTACGGGAGCAGTAATACTCTATGGAAGCGGCGCCAATATCCAGGATGTCTCTACACTGGCACAGGCACTTGAACCTGTCAGCGGTCAGTATGCCTTTCTGCTTTTCAGTTTTGGTATTATTATTTCCGGACTGCTGGCAATACCCGTACTTGCAGGTTCTACCGCGTATGCCGTTGCCGACACATTCGGATGGCGTGAGGGAATGGAAAACAAAGTCAGTGATGCCAAGGGTTTTTATTTTGTTTTTGTAGGTGCATTGATCTTCGGGAATGTTATCGATCTTGTACCGCAGATCAGTGCGGTAGATGCACTGTACTATTCTCAGGTGCTTGACGGCATGCTGATCCCGCTTCTCATAGTCATTACACTGATGATCTCCAATAACAAGAAGATCATGGGACAATACACCAACTCAAAATTCAACAACTTTTTCTCGGGCTTTGCATTTCTTGTTACCGTCGGTTTGAGTATGGTTATGTTTTACCAGATGTAGGGAGCGTGCAGTATGGGTAATGAATCGGTTGTTCTGATACTGTTTGTCATTGCATCTACTGTTGCGGTTTTGGCAAAACGCATCCATCTTCCCTATACGATCGCATTAATGGCGGTCGGATTGGCCCTGGGTGCGGCGCAGCTGCTGCATGCCCCGAAGATCAGTCAGGAAATGCTGTATGCCATTTTTCTTCCCGGACTCATTTTTGAAGCGGCAATCCATCTGCGTACCTCCGATATGGCAAAAGATTTCTGGCTTATTGCCGTCTTTGTCATTCCCGGGGTCATTATTTCAACCGTGGTCACGGCGGCGGTACTGGTACCGGCAAGTGTCTGGTTTGCCGGTATTGACGCATTTACCTGGCCGCTTGCCATTTTGTTCGGTGCGGCTGTAGCAGCCACCGACCCTGTTTCTGTCATTTCCATTTTTAAGGAACTCGGTGCTCCGCGCAGGCTGCGTCTGCTCATAGAAAGCGAAAGTCTGCTCAACGACGGTACCTCTATTGTGGTTTTCGTACTTGCCATGCAGTTTCTTCATGGTGATCTGGGAACGCCGCAGCAGGCACTGGTAGATTTTTTCCGGATTGTCGGTTTCGGTCTTCTGGTCGGTGTGATGGTGGGACTGCTGGCTGCAATGCTAATGCGTCATCTCGATGATGCCATGGTGACCATTACCGTCACGACAGTTGCAGCGTACGGTTCTTTTCTGATTGCGGACAAGCTTGGTGTATCGGGTGTCATGAGTACGGTTGCGACAGGACTGATATGCGGCAATAAAGGCTTTCAGGGAGTACTTTTCCCTTCCATACGCATTACTACCGAGGCCTTCTGGGAATATATCGCTTTCGCGCTGAACTCACTTATTTTTCTCTTGATGGGCTTTGCCATCAATCTTAAAATGCTCTGGGAACTCTGGCCTGTTGTGCTCATCGCCTATGTTTCCGTATTGCTTGCCAGACTGATCGTTGTCAGCAGTACCTGGGCCGTTTTTTACCCTACAAGGCTGCACTTTCCTTTCCGCTGGAGTCTTGCCATGGAATGGGGCGGGCTCCGGGGAGCGCTTTCGATGGTGCTTGCGCTCAGTCTGCCTGACAGTATGGCGATGAAAGAAGTGATCGTCACTCTTGTCTTCGGTGTCGTACTGCTTTCGATCTTTGTACAGGGCCTGACGATGACACCGCTGCTGAAAATGCTTGGTATTATCAGCAAACGGACACAGGTTTTCGGCTATGAAGAGCTTAAAGCCCGCATTTCCCTGCTTGAAGATGCCCTTGACGATCTGGATAGGGCGGAAAAAAGACGTATGCTTAGCAAAAGCAGTGCCGAGAACCTTAAAGAAGAGTACCAGAAACAGCTCGATGAAGCCAAAGCCGACCTGGATGCGCTCGACATAGACCGGGATGCTCTGGTCGAGGAAGAGACCATGCGTTTCAGGCGCCGGGAGATCATGACACAAAAAGCCAATTTGCTGGAACTCTACCAGAACGGGGCACTCAACCCCGATGCCTACTACCATTTAAAATCTGATCTGGATACGAGACTGCTTGAACTGGAAAATATGGGCGCATAGCGTTGTTCTATTATCTTTTCGTTACCTTTGTATGGTAACATTATAGAAGTAGTAGTGTATCAGATAGATATCTACAACATAAAAATACCCTTATAAAGTGAAAAAATGTTTGCAAGTGATCCTTCAAAAAATATCGCCATACCGAAACTGCCCAAAGAGATAGAATTTCTAAGTGACATAGCACTCAATCTCTGGTGGACATGGAACCCCCGGGGGAAAAACCTTTTTAAGCTCATCAATCCCTATTTGTGGAAAGAGAGCAGCCACAACCCCATTAAAATGCTCAATGCACTTTCCCAAGAGGATATTGCTGCGCTGACAGAGGATGAAACCTTTATGAAAGAATACCAGTATGTACATGCCCTGTTCAGGGACTATATGCAGGACAGCCGGGTCTATGCCGAAGAAGAGCCGCTTCCTGTCGCCTACTTCTGCGCAGAGTACGGACTGCACCATTCCGTACCCATTTATTCAGGCGGGCTCGGCTTTCTTGCCGGCGACATTCTTAAAGAGTCAAGCGATATGGGGCTTCCTCTCGTAGGGATCGGCTTTATGTACGCACAGGGCTATGTCAGGCAGGTCATAGGCAGCGACGGCTGGCAGAACGGCACGAATGAAACCATAGACAAAGACAATGCACCTATTGAAAGGGTGCTTGACGAGAACGGGAACCATTTTACCATACAGGTGCCTTTTATCGACCCGCCGGTCTACACTTCTGTCTGGAAGATCAATGTCGGGCGTGTGACCCTCTATCTGCTCGATACGGATGTGGAACAGAATGACCCGTGGGACAGAGGCATAAGCTCCCATCTTTATGTCCCCGATATGAACCAGCGTCTCAGACAGCAGATCGTGCTCGGCATAGGCGGATACAGGGTGCTCGAAGAGCTCGGCATCAAGTACTCCATTCTCCATTTGAATGAAGGACATCCGGCTTTTGCGCTTTTTGAAAGGGTCAGAAGTTTCATTGAAGATGAAAAAATGAGTCTGGAAGAGGCGATAGAAAAAGTCAAAGAAACTTCTGTTTTTACAACGCATACACCGCTTCAGGCGGCCACGGATGTGTACAGTTTCGATATGATGAGCAATTATTTCAGAGACTACTGGCAGAGACTCGGGCTGAGCAAGGACCAGTTCTTCAGTTTCGGTATCAATCCGGATGCGCCGAATGCCGGTTTCAACATGACCGTGCTGGGGCTGAAAATGTGCCATCAGCGCAATGCTGTCAGCAAGAAACACTCGGAAGTGACCAAAGAAATATGGAAAGATGTCTTTGCGATGGATGACAAAGAGAATGTACCCATAGAATACGTGACGAACGGTGTGCACATTCCTACCTGGCTGAGCGATGAACTGACCCGAACCTATGACAAGGTGCTGGGTGAGCAGTGGCAGCACCTTGAAGATGAAGAAGCGGTGTGGAGCAGGGTGGAAGAGATCGAAGCAGAGAAGATCTGGAATATGCACTATACCAATAAAGTGCGTCTTGTCAACTTTGTGCGCGAAAGAGTAAGGCAGAAATGGTCGAACGAAGGTATTGACCCTCTGGTAGCCATGGCGGAAGGCGTTATGCTTGACCCCGATATTCTGACCATCGGTTTTGCACGCAGAATGACAAGCTACAAGCGTCCCAACCTGATACTGCATGATCTGGAGAGACTTGAGAAGATCGTTAACAACAGCGACAGGCCTGTACAGATCATTTTTACGGGAAAAGCACACCCCTCAGACAACCCCGGAAAGAAAATGATACAAAATATATTCAAAGTTGCTCAGAACCCCCGGTTTAAGGGCAGGATCGCCTTCATAGAAGACTATGGCGAAGAAGTGGCGAAATATCTTGTACGGGGCGTGGATGTATGGCTGAACAATCCGAAGATCCCCATGGAAGCCTGCGGGACCAGCGGTATGAAAGCCAGTCTCAACGGTACACTGCATTTCTCCGGGCTGGACGGCTGGTGGCCGGAAGGCTACACTGGAGAGAACGGCTGGAAAATAGGAGAAGAGACATCAGACGATAGCCGGGATGCCAATGCCATTTATGATACGCTTGAAAATGAGATCGTTCCTCTTTTTTACAGAACAGGCAAAGAATCGTTCCCCAAAGCGTGGGCTGAAAAAATGAAAAAAGCCATCATGAGCATATCGCCTCATTTCAGTGCAAGAAGAATGATGAAAGACTATCTGGAAATGTTCTATGTTCCTATCAGCAAAAAAATAAAGGAGTAACATGTCAAAATCGAATTTAAATGCATTGGCCGGGAAGAAGGTTCCCAAGTCGCAGCTGGAAAACATTCCCAAGCTGATCAGTGCCTACTATACGCTTAAGCCGGAAATGTCCCATAAAGAACAGAGGGTAGCGTTCGGTACTTCCGGACACCGGGGAAACGCCTCTAAAAAAAGTTTCAATGAAGCCCATGTCAAAGCCATAAGCCAGGCGATCTGCGACTACAGGAAGGAACAGGGGATCGACGGCACCCTGTTCATAGGAAAAGACACCCATGCTCTTTCTACACCTGCACAGCTGACAGCCATAGAAGTTTTTACCGCCAACCGTGTCAGTATATCGATTGCCGAAGATGACGGTTATACGGCAACTCCGCTTGTCTCTTTTGCCATTATCGAAGCCAATAAAAAAGATGGCGGCATTTGTGACGGCATTGTCATCACTCCCTCGCACAATCCGCCGTCTGACGGCGGTTACAAGTACAATCCGCCCAACGGCGGTCCGGCAGATACCGATGTGACGTCACAGATAGAAAAGCGGGCCAATGAAATACTGGAGAACGGCTTGAAAGAGGTGAAATCCTGTACCCTGAAAGAAGCGATGAATTCAGGATATATCACGGCGTATGATTTTACCACACCGTATGTCACTGCCCTGAAAGAGATCGTCGATATGGCTGCCATTCAAAAGGCCAAACTCAAGATCGGTGTCAACCCTCTGGGAGGAGCCAGTATTGCCGTGTATCAGAAGATCAATGAAATGTACGGACTGGGAATGGATATACTCGACCCTTATGTAGACCCGACTTTCTCTTTTATGCATCTTGACCATGACGGGAAGATCCGCATGGACTGTTCTTCACCCTATGCCATGGCAGGACTCATTGAACTGAAAGACAGGTATGACATTGCCTTTGCCAATGATGTGGACTCTGACAGGCACGGCATCGTTACGCCCCAAGGCGGGCTGATGAACCCGAACCATTATCTGAGCGTAGCGATCTGGTATCTTTTCAGCTCGAGGAAAAAGTGGCGTGAGGATTTGCACATAGGCAAAACGCTGGTTTCCAGTTCCATGATCGACCGGGTCGCAAAGTCACTGCATAAAACAGTGTATGAAGTACCGGTCGGTTTCAAGTGGTTTTCGACAGGGCTGATGGACGGCGAACTTGGGTTTGGCGGAGAGGAGAGTGCCGGGGCTTCGTTCCTGCGGTTTGACGGAAGTGTCTGGACAACGGACAAAGACGGCATTATATTGAATCTTCTTGCGGCGGAGATCCTGGCAAAAGAGCAAAAAGACCCGGCACGTATTTATGCCGGTTTTGAACAGGCGTTCGGCAAAGCGTATTATGAAAGAATAGATGCTCCCGCAAGCAAAGCACAGAAAGAAAAACTTAAAAACCTGACATCCCATGACATACATCAAGCCGATCTTGCCGGAGAAACGATAGAATGTATTTATACCAAAGCACCGGGGAACAATGCCGATATCGGCGGAGTAAAGATTGTTACAGAGAACGGATGGGTAGCACTCAGGCCTTCCGGTACAGAAGATATCTACAAAATCTATGCTGAAAGTTTTCTTTCAGCCGAACATTTACACACACTGCAGAAAGAGGCCAAAGAGATTGTTGATGCGATTATAGATTAATCATTAAAAAAGGAGGGAACAACATATGGTCACGTATGAAAAGGATTTCAGTCTGAAAAGGGAAGAGCCCGAACAGGCAGAACTGGCGGATGTATTCCGTGCCATCGAAAACGAAGCTGCAGAAGGTGTCAGCGGGTATTACACCCTTCCTGAAGATTCTATGGCCATTGCCAGAGAGCTTGAAGCATATGCAGAGCGTGAGTCTGATTTTCTCAAGACACTTGAAACGGTCGCGGTAATAGGCATTGGCGGTTCCTCTCTGGGAACCAAGGCGATACACGCTGCCCTTGCAAGCAAATACCCGGAATCGAAAAATATGCTCTTCCTTGAAAATCCGGACCCGGTATCGCTTCTTGCACATTTTGACAGGATCAATCGGGACAAAACACTTTTCATCGTTGTTTCCAAATCCGGTTCCACCATAGAAACCACGTCCATCTTCAAAGCGGTTATCAAGCATTTTGACCTCGATTTTCAGGGCAGAGATATTCGGCAGATCATGGTGGTCACGGATGAAGGTTCGCCGCTTGACCGGTTCGCCGCTTTTTACTCTATACAACGCTTTCATATTCCTGCCAATGTGGGAGGACGTTTTTCCGTACTGAGCAGTGTGGGTATTGTGCCGCTGATGCTTGCGGGCTATGATGTAAAAACCATACTCGGCGGTGCAGGGCATTTTGCCAAACGTTTTTTTGAAGGCAAAGAGGAGCATTTGCTCAGAAAAGCCTATTTTCTGACACACTATAGGGAGCATTACCCTGTAACGGTGCTTTTTTCCTACGGGGACTGTCTGGAGCACTTTAGCAAATGGTTCGTACAGCTGTGGGGTGAATCGCTTGGGAAGATAGATGAGAAGGGCAGCCATACCGGGTTGACACCTGTGGGTCACATCGGTTCGGTCGACCAGCACTCTTTTTTGCAGCTTATCATTGAAGGCATGAGAGACAAGACCGTGACGTTCATCAAGATAGAGCATTTCGACCATGATCTGTCCATACCGGATATATCGCTAAAATATATCGAAAAGACAGATTATGTCAATACCCATACCTTTAACGAACTTATCGATATAGAGTGTGATGCGACGAGAGAAAGTTTGATGGCAAAAAACATCCCGGTCGACAGGATCGTACTGGACACAATGAGTGAAGCGAATATCGGCGAACTTATTATGTACTACGAAATACTGACTTCCGCCTGTGGTATAATGATGCAGATAGATACTTACGATCAGCCGGGTGTCGAACTGGGTAAAAAGATACTGGTGAAGAAATTCCAAAGCAAATAAACAGAGAGAAAGGAAAAAGAATGCTGAAGATCAAAAAAAATGACACAAAGGCGTGGGTAACATTTACCGTTGTCTGTGACGCGGAACAGGAATGTGTAGAGATAGCCGGTTCCTGGAATGACTGGGAAAAAGAGAGTATGAAGCAAAAAAAAGACGGCAGTTTTTATATTACAAAAGTGCTGCCGCTGGAGCAAAGGCATGAATTCAGATATGTACTCAATGGAAATGAGTGGATGAACGATGCCGATGCGATGGAAGTAGAAAATGTTTTTGGCAGTGTCAATTCAGTCATTGAACTTCAGAAAGGATAGTCCATGGCTAAAAATATCAAAGCAGTGATGATGGCAGGCGGTTTCGGGACCCGGATACAGCCGCTGACACACTCTATGCCCAAACCTATGCTGCCCATCTGCAATATTCCCATGATGGAACATACGATGAGAAAACTGGTCGATATCGGCATTACCGAAATCGTGGTGCTGCTTTATTTCAAGCCTGAGATCATTAAAAACCATTTTGGTGACGGCAGCAGTATCGGTGCAAAGATCGAGTATGTCCTTCCCGAGGAAGATTTCGGAACTGCCGGAGCGGTGAGAGTTGCCAAAGAATTCCTGGATACGACGTTCATCATAGTCAGCGGCGATCTTGTCAGTGATTTTGATTTTGAAAAGATCATTGACCACCACTGTGCCATAGAATCCAAACTGACGATCACACTCACTTCTGTAGAAAATCCGCTGCAGTTCGGCGTGGTGATCGCGGATGAGAACGGAAAAATTGAAAAATTTCTGGAGAAACCGAGCTGGGGTGAAGTGTTCAGCGACACGATCAATACCGGGATTTACGTCATCGAGCCTGAGATACTGGAATATATCCCCGGAGAAGAGAGTTTTGACTTTGCCAAAGACTTGTTTCCTCTGCTGATGCATGAGGGGATTGACCTGATGTCGTACGATGCCAGAGGATACTGGCGCGATGTGGGGAATCCTGACAGTTACAGAGAAGTATACGGCGATATATTCAAACACAGGATCGATGTCTCTCTCCCGGGAAAGAGAATAGAACATCCCGACGGCATCCTCTATCTGGGAGAGGGAAGTGAGATCGATGACTCTGTGGAGATCATCGATACGGTGATCATCGGTTCCCATGTTAAAATAGGCAAAAATGTACGGCTCCATGATGTTTCCATAGGCGACAATGTGACAATCCTGTCTGAAACCAAAATACGCAACAGTGTGTTATGGCATGACATCAGCATAGGCAGAAAATGTATACTGGATAACAGTGTTATCTGCAATGATACTCAGATAGGCGATATGGTCACGGCAAAAGCCGGTGTTATTCTGGCAGAAGGCTGTGATGTCGGAAAACTGGCTGTGTTCGACCAGGATCTGACTGTCTGGCCGCACAAGACCATTGAGGCGGCATCCATAGTGAATAAAAATGTCGTCTGGGGAAACAAATACAAAAATTCCATTTTTGAGAATGGCAGTGTCATAGGAAAAAGCAATGTTGAAATTTCGTGCGAAATGGCGTGTCAGCTTGCGGAAGCATTTGCTTCCCACCTTCCTTTGGGAAGTACGGTCATTGTAGGCAGGGACCACAGCAAAAGTGCGCG
>NZ_WGDD01000010.1 GCF_015493435.1 Sulfurovum sp. | reverse complement strand
GTATAGTTGAGATTTTCGACCTCGAAGAGCATCTTCTTTCTGGAAATGCTCTGCTCACGGTTGAAATGTTTCTTCTCCCGTTCGAGTTCAAGCTGCATTTTTCGGATGAGGGTAGGGTTGCTCTTGGCCTGGTCACGCAGTTCGAAGACCCGTCTTTTCCTGCCCTGGTTCCGTTTTTCCCTTGCCCGGACACTTTTGCCCAGCCACTCCTCTTCGTGTTTGAGCAGTTTGAGTAGGTTCTCGTGCTGTTTGGCCAGTGCCTGCATACGTGCCTCTTTCTGCTCGAGGTAATCACGGTAACCGCCACGATAGGAGACGAGCTTCTGATTCTCCACCTCTATGACGCGTGTGGCGATGGTATCGATGAAATGCCGGTCGTGTGAGATGAAGAGCAGGGTGAACTTCTCTTTGAGCAGTATCTCCTCAAGGAACTCCACCATATAGACATCGAGATGGTTGGTCGGTTCATCCAGCAGCAGGACATCGGGTTTTTTCAGAATGAGCGAGGCCAGAGCGACACGGCGCTGTTCTCCTCCCGAAAGTGAGATGACTAGGCGGTTCTCATATTCTTTGAGCTTGAACTCCTGCAGTACCCTTTCTATCTTGTCATCAAGGCTCCAGGCATTGTGGTGGTCGAGGTAGGCGGTAACCTTCTCGAACTTTTCCAACAGTTGTTTGTCCTCAAAGTGTTCTGCGACCTGCAAAGAGAGTGCATCGTACTTCTCTTTGGCCTCTTTGAGTTCGGTCAGTTCATTTTCTATGGCTTCTTTCACATTCAGAGCAGGATCGAAAGCAGGCTGTTGTGAAAGCATTTCTATCTGAATGGAACGGTCAATGATCCTCTTGCCGTCGGTAGGTTTTTCTTCCCCCAGGGCAATCTTCATCAGGGTAGATTTCCCGCAGCCGTTCTTCCCGACGATGGCAACCCTCTCCCCCTCATTGAGATGGAAGTCGACACCATTGAGAAGCAGTTTGACATCGTACTGTTTTTTGATATCGAAAAGATCAATGAGTGCCATGAACCTGCCTTTTTGTTTTTTTTGCAAAATTATACTCTTTTAAGGCTTGCTAAAGTCCATCGTGATATATTGTGGTCTTTATACAAATCCAGAATATACAATAGAAATTATTATAAAGGAAACACCATGTTGGAAATCATTGTCGGACTCTATTCACTCTATATACTGATGCGGCTTTACATTGCATTTATGCAGATAGGGTATATCAATACTGAAAAACGAAAAGATCCGGTCCTGATGCCGGCAGGGAAATATATGGTGGCAGCAAATTATGCCGTAGCCAAAGAAAAACTCGGGATTATCGAGACTTTTGTGGACTACTTGATGTTTCTCTGGTGGGTTTTCTCAGGATTTGCCTGGCTCTCTTCGCTGTTCCATGTGAATGGCAGTGTCGAGAGTTCTGTGCTTTTTCTTTACGGATTTATGGCAGTGAACTATATTGTCGGACTTCCTTTTTCTCTCTACCAGACCTTCAAGATCGATGAGGCATTCGGTTTCAACAAGATGACCCTGAAAATGTTCGTTGTCGATGCCTTCAAGTCCATAGGTTTGTTTCTAGTGCTTGGCGGAGCAGTTTTTGCTGTGCTTTCCTGGATCATTTCTTCGTATGAAATGTGGTGGTTCTGGGGATTTGTCCTGATGTTCGCCATCGCTGTGGCGGCCAACCTTCTTATGCCTTTTTTCATGGGACTTTTTAACAAATTCTCCCCGTTGGAAGAGGGGGAGCTCAAAGATGCCATCGTTGCACTGATGCAAAAGGCCGGGCTGAAGAGTGACGGGATATTCGTCATGGACGCCAGCAAGCGCGACAGCCGTCTCAATGCTTTTTTTGGCGGACTGGGCAAGAGCAAACGCGTGGTACTTTACGATACGCTGCTCGACAAGCTGAACAAAAAAGAGCTGCTTGCCGTTCTGGGGCATGAACTGGGGCACTTTTCACATGGGGATATCTGGAAGAACATTGCATTGATGGGACTGCTTCTCTTCATTGCATTCTACCTTTTTGGGCATTTGCCCGATTCATTGTTCATACAGATGGGTGTTTCTCCCTATGCCGGTGTGCAGATAGCCATGCTGATGCTGTTGCTCCCGCTGCTGAGTTTTGTGTTCACGCCTTTCATGTCCTATGTCAGCCGTCACAATGAATATGCTGCCGATGAGTACGGTTCGCAAATGGGAGGGAAAGAGAATCTTGTTTCCGCCCTGCTCAAACTCATTACAGAGAACAAAGCGTTCCCCAAGTCCCATCCCCTGGTGATCTTTTTTTACCACACGCACCCGCCTGTGCTGGAGCGCCTCAAAGAACTGGGCTACGATGCCGGCAATGTGATCGTTGGGGAGGAAAACCCGGAAGAGCCGCCGTTGCCCGGTGACGGGATCTTTGCCTATATGGATAAAAAATAGTTTTTTAGGTAGAATGGAAACTATAAAGGCCTGTATATGAAAGATTTGTTAAAACGTATTGTCAGTGATCCTGATATTTGTCACGGTAAACCAACGATAAGGGGATTGAGATATCCTGTAGAGACGATCCTTGAACTTTTGGGAGGCGGTATGAGTGTGGAAGAGATACTGAAAGACTATGAAGACTTGGAACATGATGATATTCTGGCCGTTTTGCAGTATGCTTCCAAACTTTCGAAGGTCAAGTCCATCCATACGGTTGATACTGTCTGATGAAATTTCTTCTCGATGCGCAGCTTCCCAAAAAACTATCGTATTTTTTGCAGGACAGAGGCTTTGATGCCCTTCATACATCTGACCTGGTAAACGGAAACAGAACGAAAGACAGTGAAATAAACGATATATCCGTTAAAGAACAAAGAGTGGTTATTTCAAAAGATATGGATTTTGTGGTTTCCCTGCTGCTTTCGGACAAACCGTATAAACTGCTTTATATCAATACCGGGAATATTCATAATGAAGCATTGAAAAAGCTTTTCAGTAAAAACCTGGAGCGGATGATTACCTGTCTTAAATCAAATAAACTGGTTGAACTGACACCCAGGCATATTACAACATACGGATAAACGATATGACTGTCAGACAAATACTCCCATGGGCACAGGAACGGTTGAAAATCTCGTGCGAACGTCCTCAATTCGAAGCAGAACTGCTGTTGGCATACCATATGAAGAAAGATCGCACCTATCTGATGCTTCACGATAATGATGAGGTGAAAAATATAGAAACATTTAAGGACCTGATTTCACGCCGGGCAGCGCATGAGCCTTATGAATATATTGTAGGAGAAGTCAGTTTTTATGATACCTATCTTTATACGGCACCCAATGTTCTTATTGCCAGACCTGAAACAGAGATCCTTGTTGAGCAGGCAGCTCGTATTATTGAGCGTGAAAAAATGACAAAAGTGATAGAAGTCGGTGTGGGGTCAGGTGCGATCGCTGTTATGCTGGCAAGAAAATTTCCCGATTTGCAGATCGTAGCTACAGACATTTCAGAGGATGCACTCGCCCTGGCTCGCAGAAATATCGCAAGGCATGGTGTAGAGGATCAGATCACACTGAAGAAAACGTCTGTTATCGATGGTGTTCAACTGGATGCAGAAATGGTTGTGAGCAATCCACCGTATATTGCCGCTGATTTTCTTTTGGAAGAAAACGTTTTTTCCTATGAGCCGCATACGGCACTTTTTGGAGGAGATAGAGGCGATGAACTGCTGAAACAGATTGTTCTGGATGTTAAAGAAAAAGAGATCAAATGGCTTGCCTGCGAAATGGGATATGACCAGAAAGAGTCTATTGCTTCTTTTGTTAAAGAAATTGGAGTACAATCCGTCGAATTTTACAAAGATTTTTCCGGGCTTGACAGAGGATTTATCATTGAGTTTATATAGGGTGTTGTCTCCTGACAACACCCATAACTACAAAATATATAAAGGGTGTTGTGAGGGTACAGCACCCTACAGAATAAAAGGAAAAAAATGAACAAATATTTCAGAATCGCCACAATGGCATATCTTATTTTACTGACAGCTACGCTGGGAGCCGGACTTTTTGCAGGTATTGTCGTAGCACCGGTGACCTTTCATACAGAACAGTGGCTTGGCGGTACAGTCCTCAGTCATTATCAGGAAGGGCTTATTATGACGCAGAATTTCGTGAGGCTCTCCTATCTGGTGAACTTCATGCTGGTTGCAGTGGCTTTGTATGAAGGATACAAATATAAAAAATTTGAGAGAGATACTGTTACTCAGGTAGCGACTTTCTTTGTTTTTGCCACAGGGTTGCTTTTTTCACAGTATTACATACCTGATATCATCACCATGCAGATGGCAGGCGAAAAAATGACCAAATCGGCAGCTTTTATTGCAACACACAAGGGAAGCGAGATCAATTTCAAGATCTTCTCCCTGGCGCTTTTGGTCCTGATAGTACGCAATATGCAAAAAGCATGCAAATGACAACTGCTTGTCCTTTGCAGCTTCGAAATCGGAACAGTCGGAACGCAGTGTAGCCGTGAAGGCTGATAAGCTTCTGACGAAAAAAAGTTAAATTTAGGCAAGGATGGAGAAAATGAGTGATGCAATTTTGGAACACCCCTTCAAACCTATCGTTTTCAACGATACCAAAATCCTGATACTGGGGTCTTTCCCCAGTATCAAGTCGTTTGAGAACAACTTTTATTATGCCCATCCGAGAAACCAGTTCTGGAAGATTCTTGAAGCGCTGACAGGCTACCCTGTCAATAATCGTGACCAGAAGATATGGCTGCTCAAGGAGTGCAAACTGGGGCTTTGGGATATGATAGGTTCCTGTCAGCGCGACAACTCGCTTGACAGTTCTTTGGAAGACGAAGTGGTGAATGATATTCCCGCTTTACTTTCAGCCTATCCGAATATAGAGAAGATCGCATTTACAGGCAAGAAAGCGCAGGCACTGTTCGAGATGCATTTCTCCTATCTTGAGATAGAAAGAGTTTACCTGCCGTCACCGTCGCCGGCATAGGCTTCTATGACTTTTGAAGAAAAAGCTGTACACTACGCAAAAAAATTAGAAATGAGAGATGAACAATGGCAGTTTGGGCAGTAGGCGATATTCAGGGGTGCTACGGTGCCTTTATGAAGCTGCTTGAAAAGATCGACTTTGATCCCGCACGGGACAGGCTGTGGCTTGCCGGTGACCTGGTGAACCGAGGCAGCGGCTCGTTGGAGACGCTGGAGTATATTTACAGTATCAGAGAAAGTGTCGAGGTAGTACTCGGCAATCATGATCTCAGTCTTATTGCGGCTTACTACGGTATCAAAAAATCCAACCCGACGATCGATCCCATATTGAACTCATCCCGTTCCAAAGAGCTGATCGACTGGCTGCGAGGGCAGAAGTTCCTTCATGTGGATTACAAACTGGGGTACTGCATGGCGCATGCAGGGATCTCTCCGGAGTTCGACCTGGGTATGGCACTGCAGTATGCCAGCAGGGTCGAGCAGAAACTGCAGAACGATGAAGGCGCAGCGGCGTGGCTGGCAAAGATGTTCAAAAACGGTATCAACCGTTTCAACCGGGACTCCAGCAAGATAGACATTGACCGTTACATCGTCAGTGCCTTCACCCGTATGCGCTTCTGCTACAAAGACCAGCGGCTCGATTTCGACCAGAAAGGGCCTCCGACGGATGCGTTGAGGGCAAAGGGACTGAAACCCTGGTTCGAGTGTGAGAACAGGAAAGATATTGACCTAAAGATCATCTTCGGGCACTGGTCGACACTGGGTTTTTACCAGGACGAACACGTTCTGGGACTGGATACGGGGTGTGTCTGGAACGGAGAACTGACCGCTGCGCGGCTCGACACGGAAGTACCGAAGATCGTTTCCGTGAAGTGTGAAGAGGGGATCGATCCCGAAGCGTAGTATCAGGAAATGATATGCCCTATGAATTTGGACATGTTGTCTAAATAATAATGTGTTTTATCTCGTTTTGGTTTTACTTTTTTGTACCAAACTGCGTTTCAACTTCTCAAAAGCTTCAGATCGTTTTACCTTATCCATTTTCTCAAGATTTAGCATTTTCCACTTTACTGATGGAAGCTGGTCGATATTTTTAAACGGCAACAGACCCCAATCAGGAGCTCCTTTTTTAAAACCAAGTAGAAATGCTTTATGGTTCTGCGTTAATTTCTGATGCAGGAGTTTTATCAGTTCTTTTCTTGTCTCTGTCAAAAGTGCTAATTCTATAGGTTCTGTAGTCATACCTACAAATTGTTCTTCAAAGGTATGGTTAATATCTATGAGGTTAGGCTGTAGTAGTTTGGAGATAGGCTGACTAGAGCTGATAAGATAAACAATAAACACATCCATAAGTGAGTCACTAATACCTTCATTGTCAAGTAATCCTCTCACATCAAAAAAGTCTCTTGGATGCTGACGGTCAAGTGCGGCACATATTTTTCCTGCATAGAGATCATCATGATGCACTACCAATGTCTCTGCAAAACCAAATGCTTCTTCAACTGTAGGGCTAACTATTTCTACGGTTGGCTCTTTAACCGTTCCTCTCATAACAGGGGAGGTCTCTATTTTGATACGCACACCATCTTTTTCAACTTGGAGTTTAGAAAGTGTACCGTCACCTCTTTGTTCCAGTCTATATACTTTTGAACCTCTCAGGCTTCTTTCAATTTCTTGTGCAATTCTCTCAAGTGATTCCGCAATATGCTTTAGACTGCTTGTTCTGTCTTCAACTGGCAAATACATCAAATCAATATCTACAGAGAGTCTGGGCATATTTCTGACGAACATATTGATAGCTGTCCCACCTTTGAGTGCAAAACAGTCTTCATTGTTGATGTATGGCAATACTTCTAAAAGTAGCTGTACCTGTTTGTAGTAAATATTTGAACTATCAAGCATTAAATCCCTTTGGTACGGTGATCATATAGGTTTTATTGTAGTTTCCGTCTTTTACTATCTGTAGTTTGCCTGCTCCCAGCTCTAACTCTTTACTGATATGTTTAGCCCAGGGAAAGTTATAGTAGTTGGCAAAGAAAAGAAACAATCGTTTTACTTTTCTACTGTTACAGTTTTGAAGTAACTTGTTTAACACCCTTGGACTCAATGTTGTCAACCCTTCAAATATCTCTGCAACAAACTGAAAAGTGATTCCTTCTTCGTCTATCTGATAGAGAAGTTCAAGTATGGCTCTTTCCGGAGAAGAGACAGTAATCTGCCAATCTCGTATAGAGGTATTCTCTTTCTTTAATCCCAAATCTCCAAAGAGAGGTTTTTTGTGAAAGGAGAATGAAAGTGATTCGATTTGTTTTATCCATGCAGGAGGTTTTTCGGCTCCATAAAGAGAGATGGTCTTTTCTCCACCTATAGGTAGATAGTGTGCATACCCCAGTATATTCAGTGCAGAAAGGCCACCTACATGAAAAGGCAGTTCTGCAAGTTTCTGCAGACCCAGTACCGCTCCTTGCCATTCCAGTATGGATGAAGGTCTTAGGTATGCTCCTCTTCCAATTTTTGTAAGCCATCCATGTTTTACATACATATAAAGCAGTTGAGGTGAATATCCATTGGCGGTAAGCCATGTACTTGGTGCAACGACACCTTCGGGTAACAATTGATATAGTTGTTTTAATTTTAACTCTTTTTCTAAACTCATAATTTATATTCTATCATATTTTAGAACCAAATATATTATTTAAGTTCTAAAAAATTAAAATAACTAAAGTGTAAATTTATATATTGTAATTTTTTAAAACTAAATAGAAAGAATGAGGCATATATTCATGGGGTAAAGTGGTCTGCGGATATAGCGGGTATAAAAGCTAAGGGGTGATGCTAATGCTATCATACTTCAGTCTTTTTTATAATCCTCTGCACAGTTGCTTGATTAAGTTACAATACTTTAGCAATCATATACTGTGAATACCCTTGCCGGTAGGCTTTGACTATCTTCTCATTTCTCTCTTTTTTGTCTATATCAGAAAGGAGCTTAGCATTGGCATCACCAGCCCCTATGGCCAAAAGCATTATCCAACTAGGCATTTTTGATAAAAAAATATTTCTAAAATGACCTTCCTTTTGTTTGTGAGTTACTGTATCATTAGCATACTAATACAATTATTAAGTAAACAGATTTTGAAATATATTGTAAGTTAAAAGGACAAATATGCTTGAGGTAAGAAAAAACACATTTGCAAGAAGTTATGAAAATACTTTTTTTAGAGAATTTTCTAAAGAATTATCTAAGCACTTTGAAGAGAAAGGTTTTAATGGTCTTCTTTTGGGTAGTCCTTTTTGTGAAGTGGAGGAGAGGCTTCAGATTGATGCACTGCTTATAACAACTAATGCTATTTGTATTATAGATTTTAAAAACTATTCCGGAAAAATAAATTTGCCTGACCATAATAACTTTGAACAGGGTATTTGGACAAATGAAAAAGGAGATAGGGTTAAGGGTGGTAGTTCTATCAACCCTTTTGTTCAGCTAGCCATACAGAAAAAACGATTTGAAAAAGTTGTTAACCGGGTGGTTAAGCCCTATATCCTTTCATCCGATGAACTAAATATTTATCATACCGATAAAATTGTTTGTTTTCAGAATGATGTAGAATTTAACAGTGATGTGCCACCAAAATATACGAATTTTCATATTACGGATAAAGCACATTTTATTGAAAAGATTTTAGATGTTATTGATATTACAAATCAAACAAAATTAAGCAAGAAATCATTTGAGACTTTTAATGAAGCTTTTCTAGCGGCTCCTTATAAGTTTGATGAGCCAATAGTTGAAGAGAAAGCCCAGGAATATAAAGAAATCTCTACACACTTTGATCAGAGTTTATTACATGATGACCAAAAGGCTGCGTTGACTGAAATACATTCATTTTTAAACAATAGTGAACAGCAGATATTTGTATTGCAAGGTACACTTAACAGCGGTAAGTCATACCTAATACCTCATATTCAAGAGTTAGCATACCAAACAGGAATACAGGAGGTAGAAGTATTTGCCCCATCAGCAAGAGTAGCAAATAATTTACTCTCCTCTGTGAATCTAGAAAATATTAATAGTATATACTCATATATTTATGGCGGTGAAAAACAAGTTGCTGATTCAACAGATAATAAAGAAGCAGACCATGATGACGGGGAATCATCATTTGAGATTATCCCTCTAAAATCTTGTGATAATTCAGACAAAGCATTATTTATTGTCGATGAGTCTCAATTGCTATCTGACTCTCACTATCAGTCATTTGATATGATGTTTGGTACAGGACATCTTTTGCAGGATTTTTTAACTTTTACTGGTCTTAAGGACAAAAATAGAAAAATTATCTTTATCGGTGATCCTTATCAGCTTCAACTTGGAAACACAAGTGAATCACCTATGAATCCTAAATATCTTGAAGAGCATTATGCACTTTCTGTCTCTGCCATGCAATTACTTGATAAAGAAAACTTTTCACATATAAATCATGAAGCACTAAAGTGTGTCAAAGGGATGAATGCAGAACAATATAATCTGCTTTCTTTTTCGTTCAATGAAAAATTTTCTATTTTAGATAAACATGAAAGTTTGTCTGCGATACGTACAATGATCAATAAAGAAAGCTCTGGACATGTTCTAACGTATAGTAATGAAGATGCCAATAAAGTCAACCTTTGGATCAAAGATAAAATTCTAAATACAGGGAAAAATATTGCTCCCGGTGATCTGGTTTCGTTTTATAATAATATTACACTTGCTAAAGACAATGATCCTTTTGCAGCACCTAAGAAAATATATAATGGAGAATTTGCCACAGTGGTTGAAGTGTCTGACATTAGGACAGAGTCTATTACCCCAAAAGGAAAAAGTCCCGTTGAACTAAAATTCAGAGAGATAATACTTAGACTTAAAACAAGTGGAGAGATCACAACTGTTTTGACATTGGAAAACTTTAGATTAAATCCAAAAGCTGATTTATCAGATGAAGAACTCACTGCATATAAAGTCCTTTTGAATATGCAAAAACAAATTGAAGAAAAAAAATACCCTTTTGAAAAATCTAAAGAGCATAGTAATGCATTGCGTTCAAATGAATATTTAGAACTTCAAAAAGAAGTAAACCTTTTAAGCGAAAAGTTTAAAAATGGTGAAAAAGTGAAAGGGGTTTTAGAAGAGAAAGAGGTTGCACAACGAAAAATATTACGTGTGGCAAAAAAAGCTTATAAAAAAAGTATAGAATTAAAGTTATATGCTGATTCCTCCTCTAAATATTTCCAATATAAAAATGCTGCATTTTTAAGATTTGGATGGGCTATGACAGTGCATCGATCTATGACTTATCAGTTTGACCATGTTATATTTAATATGAATCAGGGAGAGGGAAGAGGTCGCAATAATGATAATTTCTTTAGATGGATATATACTGGTCTCAGTCGTGCAACAGATAAAATACAATTAATAAATTATGAGTCCATTAGTCCATTCGATAAAATTATATTGAGAGAAGATGCATTAGGAGTAAAACCTAAAGAAGCATTATTTCATTCAGCAAAAGAAGATCAGAATGAAAGGTTGAAAAATTTTGAGGCATTTATTTCAAATAAACTGCAATCATTACATTTAACGATTGATACTATTGAACATTTCAATTGGCAAGAACGTTATAATATCTCTGGTAAGAGTGGAGAAGAACTTATATTAAATGTTTCATACGATGGGAAAGGGAACTTCAAAATACCAACTGTTATGAAGTCTGAACCAACAGAATTTGGTGAGTCTGTTATTGGGCAAATTAAACAAAAAGTACCATTGACGCATTTTGATTTTATAAAAGACCATTGGCGAAGAGAATCCTATCTCCTATTAGCTAAGTACCTTGAGGAGATATCAATACATATTGAAAGTATAATCCCAAATAAGTACCATGATACATTAAAACTCTACTCAAATGAAGATGAATTAGAAATTGATATTTGGTATGGTGCTGATGGGATGTTTAGTAAAATAATTTCAAGATACTATAGTAATAATGCTATTTGGGATGCATTTAAACAAAGTATTGAACAGATTAGATCAGGAGATTATTATGCTAACTAGTAAAGAGGTTTTTGCTAAAAGGAAAGAAGGCAACATTGTAGAAGCATACAACATGGCTTTGGCATTAGTAGATAATAATCCCCATGATGAGTGGAACATAAAAGCACTTGCATATTGTATTATCGATATGCTCAAACAGGCTGTTAATATCAATGATTTTGCTGCTGCACAGAATTTTGCATCAGATCTGAACGGATTAAATATTGATCAGAGTGATGAAATTTTAATAAGAAGTGTCAATAGTGCTAAACAGTTATCGGATCCTCAAAAAAAGATTATCTCGGAAGCTAAGGCATTGAGTAAGCAAGGTAGGCATAATGAAGCACTTAATGCATATCGAACAGCACTTCAAAGATTCCCTAATGATATAGCACTTCATGAAAGTTTAGGGTGGGAACTGTATCGTGTAGGTAAACTTATGTTTGAAGCAGAAAATATAGATCTATATCCAGCCAAAAAGTTGTTGGCAGAATACATTAGATTACAAAACGAAAGACCTTCTCTTTTACACTCATTATTTTTGAGGTATGCCGATAAACTTATTGGGATGGAAGGGTTTAATTTGGTCACATTTTTAAAACTGTGGGATTTAAATAATCTTACGCAAGAGGATTATCAGCCTTATGCGGCAGATAATGGTAAAACATATCCAAGTATTGCAGAAAAAGTTATTCAACATGCTGCCAAAGATGCGTTGCACAAAAAACAAACAGCTGATGTGGCCTATATACTTCCTTTTATCGATAAAGCAATTCAAAAGTTTTCGGATAACTTCTGGTTGATTTATTATAAGGCAAAATTGTTACATCTTGTCGGTCAAAACGATGCTGCATTTGAATTCTCTATTTCTGTTACCAAAACCAAGGTTAATGAGTACTGGGCTTGGGACTTGCTTGCTGAGATTTTATTAGATATAGATAGAGAGAAGGCTTTCTCGTGTTACTGTAAAGCGCTTCTTTGTAGAGGAGAAGATAAATTTCTAGCAAATGTCAGAATTAAATTTGCAGAGTTGTTGATAGCAAAGTCTATGTATCCGGAAGCAAAATACGAAATAGATAAAGCCATTGAGAGTAGAGAAAAAGAAGGATGGAAAATCACGGAAGTTCTTATGGGTTACCAAAACAGTGATTGGTACACAAATACGACAGCTTCTCAAAACAATCAAAATTTATATAGAAATAATACGGAGTTGGCAGAGACATTACTTTTTGACTCAATGCCATGGTTAAATGCTATTGTAGGAGATAAATTTACACTTCCAAATAAGCCAAATAAACCAAGAAGAAAAATATTTATTGCTTTAGCTGGGAAAGAAACACCATTGGAGATGACTGTCCCAGAAAACAAATATGATTTCAAGTCTCTATCTGTAGGTGAAGGTATAAAAATAAAAGGTGAAGTTGATCAGGAAAACAGATTTCAGATTTATCTTATAGATAAAAGAGTTATTGCTGAAAAATGGGATATTTTCCAGGAGCAGATAGGAATTGTAGACCATATTAATCATGAAAAAAAGATTGCCCATTTTATTGTCGATAAAAATATCAATGGAATTTTACGTTTTTCAGATTTTTCTATAAAGTTTACTATAGGGGATACTTTGGCATTTAGATTGTCTACCTATAAAAATGACAAGGGAGTTCGACACACAGTACTGACTTGTAGAGAAACAAAAGAACAACCCAAAAGTAATGTTGTAAAACAATTTAGTGACAGTGTAAGGGTTTCTAACGGATTAGGTTTTACAAATCATGATGTTTTTATAGACAGATCATTGGTAGAACACTATAGTATTGAAGAAGACAACGTTGTTGCTGGAATGGCTGTTTTAAACTACAATAACAAAAGAAACACGTGGGGATGGAAGGCAATCCTGATAGATAATGTAGAGAAGTATTGATGATTATGATATATTGAAGACAAAAGAATTAATACTATGACAGTAGTATGAAAATAGAGGATGAAAAGTTTAAGGGGTGGGGGAAGACCTATGGTATCAAAAGTGACAAGTGGCAGAAAATTATTGTTGAAACTCAAAAACGCTTTAATTACTTATAAGCCCTGTAAGTAGGGGTTATTGTGATAGTTATGGTTTAACGATATGCCCCACAAATTTGGACATATTGTCCAGGATTTTCCCGCCTTTTCTGAACCCGAGTCCGCAAGCCTCATAAGCATAGAAGACACCGGCCTGGTAGGATAGGTCCTGATTGTCTTTGGGCAGTTCCGTATAGGTCTGGTAAACCATTTTATGGTTGGCGTAGTCACCCTCTACCGATTCGATGGCTCCGGCATTCGCATCCAGTATGCTGACATTGCCGCCTTCTCTTCCGAATATGGGCTTTTCTACCTGTTTCTGACCCGGTAGAGGCTCGAATGAGGTTTCAAGCAGGAGAGGGTGGTGTGGGTAAAGGTCCCAGAGTATTTTGAGCATCGCTTTGCTCTGGAACATCAGTGTATAGGCGGGGTTGAAGATGATGGCCTTTTGGTTTTTGACGATGTGGGTCAGCAGCATGGCGAGGTCCGACTCTTCGAGCGCGATGTCCTCCCAGGGAATGAGTTTGAACCAGAGCTCATAATTCTCCTCGTTGTAGAAGATCCCCTCTTCTGCGGAGAACTCGATCTCGTCCATGTAGGCGAACTCGGTATCGTAACCCGCTTCCGTTGCGATGTGCTGTAGAAGCCTGACCGTGTTCTCTTCTTCGGCATTGCCTCTGATGGAAGTAAAAAGGAATTTCCATCCCTCATAGCGTTCTTCAAAACCGGAGACATCCTCGTCAAGCGTGACAAGGCGTTTGAAATTGTCGAGAAGTGCTTCGTAGAGGGCATTGAACTGCGCCGCCTCTTCCAGTCCGTTCTGCTTCAGCATGGCCCACTGGATCACTGCTGTTTCAAAGAGGGCGGTAGGTGTGTCTGCATTGAATTCAATCAGCTTGATCGGTTTGCCGTCGATCCCTCCTGCAAGATCGAAACGTCCGTAAAGATGCCAGTGTACTTCGTTTTCCCAGGATTCTTTGATGAGTTCTACAAGGTTGAAAGGAATACCGATCTCGTGAAAGAGGTTGTGCTCCACGATGTATTCACCGGCTTCGACATACATATCATAGAGTGTATTCGCTGCTTCGTAGTAGGCTTCGGCTTCCGCTTCAGAAATGACAACGAGCTCATCTGAAATGTAAGCACTTTCATCGCTGTCCGTATGCCAGACAAAACCGAGAGATTCAAGGTATTCCGGTGTCAGAGGTATGGTTTTCTGTAATGCTATCATCGTTTATCCACCGAAAAAACCGCCGCTCCTGCCGGAGCTTTTTTTCCCGCCGAAGAAACCGCTTCGTTTTGCAGCGGATTTTCTCGGTTTGCTGAAACTGTTTTTGCTTCTTTGGTAAGTTTGGGGAGACTTGTATCCTGCTTTACGGTTGTTCTGATAGTTTTGATTACCAAACAGTTTGTTTCCGATCCAGGAGCCGAGCATGGCACCTGCAATACTGGAAAGAAGTACCGATCCCAGCCCCATACCTTGTGAAACATCAGGATTTTTCTGTGTCAGAGGAGAGGTGCCGTTATCAATTTTGGCTGCTTCTTCTTTAACGAGTTTGTCCATTTCTTCTTTTGTGAGCACTCTTTCTTTGCCGTCAAGCTGTTTCAGGACAATACGTGTTTCATCTGCCGGGAATTCATCTTTGATCTTGTATTTTCCGGGAGCAGTCTCTTCAATAATAACAAACGCACCTTTGGCCTGCTGTGTTTCCTGTTGTGTATTGCTGCTTGTGCATCCCGTTACACCGGTGGCGAGCAGAGTACCTAGGCCTGTTGCCGCGGCAATGGATGAGAATTTTTTAATGTATTTCATATGTAGATCCTAAAGAAAATGTTTGGGGTATAATAGCAGAAAAATACTAAAACAGAGAGGGAAGAAATCTCTCTGTCAGAAAGTGAAAAAAGAAGAAAAAAAAGGGCTGTGCTTTAATCCATCTGTTTTCTTAGGAAGGTTGGAACATCAAGAATATCTTCATTCTCGGTATAGTCCTGTCCTACAACGATCCTTCTGTTCGCAAGGGTATGGATGTTAGGGGTACCCGGTACATCCGAATCACCCAAAAGTGTTTTTTGGGTTGTCTTCTTAATGCTTGTCGGTTCCGGAATGGCATTTTTGTCTTCAAATCCGGTCGCAACGATAGTGATACGCACTTCATCAATTTCCATGTTTGGATTGGTGGTCGTACCGAAAATGACAGAAGCATCTTCATCGGCACTTTCCTCGACAATATTCATGGCTTCGCCGATCTCCATAATAGGATAATCTGGATGAATATCGAAGTGTACAAGTACACCCATTGCACCATCAATGGAAATATTGTCAAGCAGCGGAGATTCAATCGCTGCTTTCGCCGCATCATATGCCGCATTGGTTCCTGTACTGTAACCTGCACCCATCAAGGCCAGCCCTCTGTGGGACATGACCGTTTTAACATCGGCAAAGTCAAGGTTGATATCATTGTCCCCGTGTGAAAGGATCACTTTTGAAATACCTCCGACAGCTTGTGCAAGAATGTCATCGACCATTCTGAAGCTCTCTTTGATACCGAGATTCTTTTCAACAATAGAAAGCAGTTTTTCATTCGGTACAACAATAATAGAATCACTTTCTCTTTTAAGCTCTTCAAGTCCTTCTTTGGCAAGTTTTGTTCTCTTTCTTCCTTCGAACTTAAATGGACTTGTTACAATAGAAACCGTCAAGGCACCTACTTCTTTGGCAGCCTGTGCGATAATCGGCGCGGCACCCGTACCGGTACCGCCGCCAAGACCGGCAGAGATAAATACGATATCGGAACCTTCAAGTGTCGCTTTGATATCTTCAAAACTTTCAAGAGCCGCTTCTCTGCCTTTTTCCGGTACCATTCCGGCACCCAGCCCTCTTGTGGCATTCAGACCCAGCTGCATTTTGTATGGAGCCAGTGAACTGTCAAGCGCCTGTGCATCTGTATTAGCGACGATCAAGTCTATACTGTTGATCCCCTCTTGTATCATGTGGTTGATCATATTTCCCCCACCGCCGCCTACACCGATCGCTTTTATTTTTGCACCGTTTGTCTGGCACTTTGTTTCAATGACATTGATTTCGAATTCTTCCATTTCTTCCCCCTTTGTAGTAGTATATGTATCTTAAAAAAGCTGTTTGGCCCAATTGGTCAGCTTTTTGATTGGATTTTGCTTGTCAGCACCGATATCCGGCAAGTCATCAAAAATGATATTGTCAGATTCTTTTGTATCTTCTTTATGCTTTTTCTCCTCACGTTTGACTTCCGTCTCTTTGACGGTATTGCCGATCTTGATATCTCCGAGATCATCTGTCCGTACATCTTTGGAGTGCAGAAGTTCCTGTTGAAAGTTGATCTCATATTGTGTATGTTCTCCCGCTCTATAGAGCAGCAGTCCTATCACCGTAGCATATGCCGGATCTTTCAGTTCATCGAACAGACCGTCTATCTCTCTGGGCTTTCCGATACGTACCGGAAGGGCAGGGAAGATGGACTGTGCCAACTCTCTGATACCTTTGAGCTTGGTCATTCCTCCTGTCAGAATGATCCCCGCACCGATCTGCTCTTTGAGTGCGGATTTGTCAAGTGATTTGGCGAGGATCATAAGTGCTTCTTCGACGCGTGCGAAAATGACCGAGTGGACGATCTCCAGAGAGACACCGTTACGGTTCTCTTCATCTCCGATAATGGGCAGTTCAATGACTTCGTTACTCGTCTCAACAAGGTTACCATGACGTATCTTGACATTTTCTGCGATCTGGAGCGGTGTATGCAGCGCCATGGAAAGGTCATTGGTGATATGGTTTGAACCTACGCCCAGAAAATCGTTGTATCTGATGGAATTGCCTACATGGATGACAAGGTTGCTGGTCTGCCCGCCCAGGTCAATAACCGCAACACCAAGTTCTTTTTCATCTTCATCCATTGTGGCAATGGCAGAAGCATAACCGCTCAATACGATACCGTCTATTTCTACACCGGCAGAACGTATTGCTTTTTTGAGATTGGAAAGATTTGATTTTTGTGTCATGATGATGTTGACATCTACTTCCATGCGGCTGGCATTCATGCCAAACGGATCTTCTATAAAGTCCTGATCATCGACCCTGAAATTATAGGGGAGTACATGTACCACTTCATATTCGTTCGGTACATTGGCATTGTAAAGGGCGGTCTGCATAACACGGTTGATCTCTTTGATGGAGATATCTTTGTGGGGAATATTGACGATACCCGTCGAGTTCAGGCTCTTTGCATAGGCATTGGATATGGAGACTGTTGCTGAAGTGATATTGCTTCCGGCAATGCGTTTGGCATCGTTGATAGCTTTCTTGATGGTACGGGAGGCAAGTTCGATATTGGTAATGGCACCTTTTTTAATGCCCTGGGATTTGGCAATGCCGTGTCCCTGTACCTGGAGTTTTCCTTCGTCATCAATTTCAGCTATGATTGCACATATCTTTGTTGAACCGATATCTATAGCTAAAATTGTATTACTCAATTTGTAAGCCCTCCCATATAAACTTCCGTAGGATATTTTGCATCTAACATTTTGATGAGGTTGGTGTCAAATGTTCTGCTTTTCATTTGATTGACAGTCTGTTTTACAAAATTTGTTTTGTTCTGATCGACCGGCAGGAACTTCTGCGCCATAATTTTGTAAACTACTACTTTATCCGATACGCTTATAATACCCTTTTCTTTTAAAGATGTAAAGAGTTTTTGTAAAAATTGTAAACTTTCTGTTGAATTTAACATTTTCAGGTTGTCATTTTTCTCTAAAGTAACAAAACCGGATACGGTTGCATTGCTCTCGGCAAGTGTTTTGAGCGTATGCTTGGCCAGTTTCATCATTGCATCTTTTTTTGCCTGCTGTGTGTACAGTTTGCTCACATCGTTTTTAGCTTCTTCAAAACGCATAGGTCTGGGTTCGACGACTGCTTCGATCTTAACTGTTGCATACTGGTCTCCCACCACTTTTGGTTTTGTGATGTCTCCGGTATTTTTCTGCAGGATATCTTTCCAGATCTCTTTTGAAAGTGTATGGTCTTTTACCGGCAGTGTAATATCTTCAGAAGGCTGAAGTTTCCCTTTTTTGAAAGCGATATACCGCTTTTGTGCACTTTTTTTGCTTTTCTTGATCTTGAGGTCTTTTGTTGCTTCTGCTTTGGCTGCATCGAAGGGAAGCTGTTTGCCTGCAGCATCGGTATAGTCAAACGCATGCGCATCGTAAAATTTCCTGATTTCATCTTCTGTTACATCGGTATTTTTCGTTGGTGTCCATACGACAGAAAGTTTATACATTCTGGGAGTCATAAAATGATTTTTCTGTTTTTCCCAGAATGCTTTGAGCTTGTGCTCATCTATGTTGATATTGACATCATTGCTGCTGAGTACTTTATATTTGAGTTTATCCGCTACATTCATCGCTGCCGAGAATGTTTTCATTTCAAGAGGCAGGGCATCGGTATGGAGCAGTGCGAGTGTTTTTTGTATAGTAAGTTCGTTTTTGAGGGTCGATTCAAAGGTTTTGGCCTTGAGTCTCTGTCTGCCAAGGTAAGCTTCGTAAATCTTTTTATTGAAGACGCCGTCCTTTTGGAAACCTTTGATGTTTTCAAGTGTGTCGGCTAACTCTTTGTCTGAAACGATGATGCCCATTTCCTGGGCAAAGTTGAGCAGTTTTGCCTGGACTGCGAGCTGTGCGAATGCCTGCTTTACCAGACCCAGTTCTTTGGCTTTTTTCTCGTCAAGTTTTCCCTGCATCATTTGATTGTACCGCTCATAGATGCTGCTGTAAACCATATTGAGCTGAGACTGTTTGATCTCGATATCGCCTACTTTGGCAATACTGCTTGCTTTTGAACCGAAATTATACGATCCCCACCCTACAAAACCTGCACCTATAAATGCGATGGTTGCTACCCATATGGTCCATACGAGGTATTTATTGTGTTTTTGCATCCAACTAATCATACTTTATCTACCTTCTATCGAAAAATTTGTATAATATTTTACCTAAATAAACTTGTGGTAACATAGGAAAACAGCGAGGTAGAGAATGATTGACAACAATACGATGATGCAGCGTGACCTTGAAGTGATCTGGCACCCCTGTACACAGATGAAAGATCATGAAACACTCCCTCTGATCCCGATCAGGTCGGGCAAGGGTGTCTACCTGTATGATTTTGACGGCAACCGCTATATTGATGCTGTCAGTTCCTGGTGGGTCAATCTTTTCGGACATGCGAACCCTTTTATCAATGCACGTATTAAAACCCAGGTTGACACACTTGAACATGTTTTGCTCGCGGGATTTACCCATGAACCCGCTGTAGAGCTTGCGCACCGGCTTGTGGATATTACACCGGAAATGTTGAAAAAAGTCTTTTATGTCGACAATGGCTCCAGTGCGGTTGAAGCAGCTTTGAAAATGAGCTATCATTACCATCTTAACAAAGGAAAACACAAAGCACTTTTCCTCTCCCTGACAAATTCCTATCACGGTGAAACAATCGGTGCACTATCTGTGGGTGATGTGGCGCTTTACAAAGAAACATATGCGCCGCTTCTCATAGCCAATACGCAGGTGCCTGTACCAGGAGACCAGACTATAGAAGCGGCACAGGAAGCATTGAACACACTCCAGGAAGTACTTGAGGCAAAAGCAGATGAAATCGCTGCATTGATCCTTGAACCATTGATTCAAGGTGCCGGCGGAATGCATATGTACCATGCTGAATATCTCTCCGGGGCAAGGGCATTGACACAGAAGTATGATGTACATCTTATTGCAGATGAGATCATGACAGGCTTTGGGCGCACAGGGAAAATGTTCGCCTGTGAACATGCAGATATCTCACCGGATTTCATGACACTCTCCAAAGGACTGACCGGAGGCTACCTGCCTCTCTCGGTAGTGATGACAACAGAGGAGGTTTACAGTGCTTTTTACTGTGACTATAATGAATACAAAGCATTTTTGCATTCCCACAGCTATACAGGCAATCCGCTTGCCTGTTCTGCGGCCTTGGCAACGTTGGATCTCTTTAGCCAGAATGATGTATTGGCAGAAAATGAGAAGAAATCACATTACATTAAAGAGAAGCTGAAGCGCTTTTCTTCACTGAAAAATGTCAAAGAGGTCAGACAGCAGGGGATGGTAGCGGCAGTTGAACTTCAGGGATATGATGCAAAAGAGCGTATAGGGCTGAAGATTTATACGTATGGACTGAAGCAGGGCGTGCTTCTGAGACCGCTGGGCAATGTGATCTATTTTATGCCGCCTTATATCATCAGCAACGAAGAGATAGACAGGATGATGGATGTGGCGTATGCGGGCATTGAGAAACTAAAAATGAGAGATGAAAAATGGGAAGGTGCATTTTAGTGCACCCATAGTGCTATTTTCCGAATAGCTTTCCAAGAAGCCCTCTGTTGGCTTTCTGCACTCTTTCATAGTGTGTTTTTGCCCTTTTGACACCCAGTTCCATGGCTTCACGGTAGAGTGTTTCTGCCCGCTGTCTGTCTTTGTCAATGCCTATCCCGTTTTCATAGAACTGTGCCAGGTCGCAAATTGCTTCAGGGTAGTCATCATCCATGGCAAGTCTGTTGATGAGGGTAAATGCTTCAGGCAGATTTTTTTCAAGTACTTCTCCTCTGAAAAGTTCTCTTGCCAGCATGAACTGGGCATACTTTGATGCCGTTGCGCCGCATATAAGCAGCAGCTGGGCTGCTTCGGCAATATTATTGCCTTCCTTGAGTTGGGCAATATAGGAAATGACCTCTTCCACTTCTTTTTCACTGTATCCTTCATTACTGATTTTCAACAGCCAGTTATTGACTGAATCATAATGTTCCTGTGTCGTATGCAGCGGGGGGTACTGTGTCAACATATTTTTAAGTTTCTGGTCAATATAGGGAATATTTTTATAGGTTTGCAATGGCCCTTCTTCAGGTTTCGTAACGTGTGCTTCCTCTTTGATTGAAGAAGAGTGGCCTTCCCGTTCTTCTTCCACTGTTTTTTCAGCAGGGGCAGAAATGCCTGTTTCCTCGGCAGAAGTGCTCTCTGCCTTAAAGAGTGGTGTGGAATTTTCCTCTTCTTTTTCTTCTTCTTGGGGCAGGTTGTGGAAAAGTATGTCTTTTTCACTCTCTTGTGTAGATGTTTCAAAAGGTTCCGGATGATCGAAAAAATCGTCTTTGGGAATGAAATTTGTATCAATATGACTTTCTTTGGCAGCCCCATTCTCTTTCACGGCAGTGTCAAAGAAGTCATCTTGGGGGGTATGGCTTATATCGAGTTCGATATTGTTGGGCATGACGTCTTCTGCTGTAAGATTCAGCAGGTTGTCAAAATCAATATTCTGTTCTGCTTCTGTCCGGGGATTTTCTTTTGCTTTTTCAGGTATTTCTGTGACCAGTGTATCAAAATCAAACAGTTCGGTCTCTTTTTCTATCGGGGTTTCAGGTGTGGTGACGAAAAGATCGAACTCTTCAATGATATCTTTATCGTTCTGGGAAGTTCTCTGAACGATCTCTTCCATGGGCGTCTCAATATATGTGGTGATAAGTGACTGTGTCTGGGCATAGTTTTGAGCCTGAAGACCGGCTATGATTTCCTGGAGTTTTTCATCCGATCGCAATGAAGCGAGTTTAAGCATTTGCAGCTGTATGGTTTCGATATCCGTAATAGAAATAGCAATGTTGATGATCTGTAAACGTTTTTTTGTCTGATTCATACAATGATCCTGAAGTGGGTTTTGCGTCAAAGTGGGTTATTATAGCAAATTTATGCTTTGCAGGGGTGTTGACACTTGTGTATCAGTTATATGACATTATAATAAAATAAAATTAAACAGAGGAAACAGGAAATGAGACATATTTTACTATTCATTGTTGCTGTACTGGGACTTTATGCGGCAGATGAATCACTGTTGACAGGACAGTGGAACAGTATGACACATAGTTTGAACAGTGGTACAAAGACCACAGAAAAAGAATATTTTAAGCTCAATGCGAACCATACCTTCGGTATTGTCTTTCTTGTAAGCGTACAAAAGGGAAATGCCTATGTAAAAGATCTTCGTATTGAAGGAACAGGTATTTGGAAAACAAGAGGCAATATACTGGTTGTGGTTGTCAGGGATGTGAAAGTACCGGTTGCCAAAGAGGTATACGGGATATCCCAGTCTTCCCTTCAATCGATCGCTTCTTCATTTCATAGCAGGTTTGTCAACGATCCAGTCCGGATACTGGTGGTAAAACGCTTAAGCCCCTCTGAGCTGATAACTGAAAACGAATCAGGACAAACCATACAGTACAAACGGCTGCCGTATTGAGAAGGAGAGGCTTTAGAGGTCCGCTATAAATTGGCACTGAGTGCAAGCAGTCTGCAGGAGTTCTCCAAAATAGAGACTTTTTTGGCCATTTCTGTAATGTCTCTGTCATAGGAAATCAAACCGTAACCTTTGATGAGCATAAGATGACTGTCATGGTGCTGGAAAAACCGGGGTATCTCATAAGGAGCGCGTTCCAGCCAGTCATCGATACCCTTGGGATCATAGACAATCACTTCACCAAGGATTTTTTTACCGTGATAATCCTGTGGGGAGACTTTACCGTGTTTCAGGGAATACGCTGTCGCATAAGGGGGCATGGTAAAGCAAATATATTTCGCATTGGGAATGGTTTCATAAATATGCTCATGGATGGGAACATCTGTACTGGCTTCACTCCATCGGTAATCTTTTTTCTGGCAGTTCAGTGCAATAAAGCCGTCTTCCGTAATTTCATCAAGGATAGTGTCTTTTCTGTTTATGATGAAATCGCTGGCTGAAATACGTGCAGAGATCGATCCGTGGTAGACTCCGAAAAAATTTTTATGGAACATGGAGAGTGAAACATGCTTGATCTCTTCAATGAGATGTTTGTCCATGGGGAAACCTTTATTAGGATTATTTTGCTATTATAACGGTTCAATTAGAAATTAGAAATTAGAAATTGGAAAATGTTGATTTTAGAGGTGCCCTTTAATTAATACAAATGCAGGATGCTGTGACCGTGCAGCACCGGAAAGAATGGAAAATGAAACAAGTGGAAACACCGCATATACCGGTACTTCTGGAAGAAGTGTTAGAGAGCTTCAATGGTGTGCCCCAAGGGTATTTCGTTGACTGTACGCTGGGATACGCCGGGCACAGTTCGGAGATACTGAAACGTTACGGCTACCTAAAACATATCGGTATTGACAGAGATGAAGAAGCGCTGGCATTTTCAGAAAAACGTTTAGAACCTTTTAAAGACAGAAGCAGACTTTTCAGGGGAACCTTTGCGACGGTGATTCCTGCACTCAAGGAGGCCCCGGTGACTGCCCTTCTGGCCGATTTTGGTGTTTCTTCACTGCAGCTTGACAAAAAAGAACGCGGCTTTTCATTTGATTCCGACACGCTTGATATGCGTATGGATGCATCCTCGCCGTTGAGTGCCTATGACGTTGTCAATACATACAGTAAAGAGAAACTTGAGTATATTTTTGATGTCTACGGTGAAGTGCGAAGCTATAAAAAACTGGCTGCTGCTGTCGTTGAGGCCAGATCAAAGGCACCTGTAACGACTGCGAAAGCATTCAGTGAAATCATTAAAAAAGTCATTCCCTCAGGAGGAAAGATACACCCTGCAACCCTTCCTTTCCAGGCGATACGCATAGAAGTGAACAATGAACTCGGAGAAATAGAAGGTTTGCTTGATGCGATAGAAGCGAAACACTATAACGGTGAAGTTGTTTCTCTCATTACCTTTCATTCCCTTGAAGACAGACTGGTCAAAAACCGTTTTAGAAAATGGAGCCTTGAATGTATCTGCGATCCGCATGCGATCCGATGTACCTGCGGCAAGAATCATGCTCTTGGCAAGGCGCTCTCCCGCAAGCCGGTTGTCGCTTCGAAAGAAGAGCGTAAACGCAACCCCCGAAGCAGGTCGGCAAAACTTAGAAGTTTCAGGTTCAAGTGTGACAGTTGAAATGGCAGAAAATATAAAGAGAAAGGAACCTAACGGGATCACTTTCAAAATGATTATGATCATTCTTATTTCTGTGACGATCGTATTGATCCTGACAACCATTAAAATTTATTTGAGCAACCAAATCTATTATGAAAGCAAAAAGGTCAACAACATGCAGCGGGAAGTGTCGGCACTCAAAGCCGAAAACGTACTTCTGCAACAGCATATTGAAGCACTGAAATTTAAAAACCGTGTGACAGATACGATCTTCAGCATAGACAATACAGACAATTAGAACAGAGGTATTATTGATTCGTTAATCATTGGTTTCTGAACGGTTGATATTTTCATGTTACAATAACACCATGAAAGAGATAATCTTTCTAGAGCGAGATTGAGAGTTTTGTTTTACTCCTTGTCCAAAAATTGTAAACTTCCTTGTTTTACTCTTGATGATCGTTACCTCTCCAACGAAGAAGCGACTTTTTTTTCATATTTTCCTTGTTTTTATATGATCTCCCTTGTTTATCGCTTCTTCTTTATTCTTTCAGCCCGGTACGGGTACTGCCTGTAAATTAACAATTTTTAGCTATAATTATTCGGATTTTAAAATGACTTTATAGTAAAGTAAGGATAGAACGATGAATATATTTGATGATGACGATTTTATGTCGAGTACTCCCAGAGAGAGCTATTTCAGTATTGCAAAGACAGCCAACCAGAATATTGTAGATGCGGAACTTGAAAAAATGCTGCGCCGCCTTGCCGTTGCCGAAAAAATACTGGAAGAAAGAGACCTTGCCGATGAGCATGAAAAGCAGGTCAAAGCATTGATTATAGATGAAGATATCAATAACAGACTCAATTCTATTTTTATTGAACTTATGGGCAATATTGTTACCCAGTGTGAATAGGATCGTTGTATGTTAAGTGCCGTTGAAAGAAAAATAGAACAGTTCGTCGGTGAGCTGAATGACAAAGAAGTCGTTTCGCTTTATAGAAAGCTGCCGCAGGGAAAACGACTCCGTGCAAAACTTATCTTGAAGATCGCGGGCACTTCTCTGTCGGCAATAAAGACCGCTGCGGTGGTAGAAATGATCCATGCGGCAAGCCTGCTGCATGATGACGTTATTGATGATGCGTATACACGGCGTTCAAAACCTTCTCTCAATGCACTTTACGGCAATAAAACAGCGATCATGCTGGGGGATATCCTTTATTCAAAAGGCTTTTTTGAACTGAACAATATCTCTGCTGATATTGCAAAGATCGTTTCCAATGCGGTGACACAGCTCAGCCTCGGTGAGCTCAAAGATGTTTCTCTTTCCAAAACTTTCAATAGCAGCAGAGAGATGTATCTTGATATGATTTATCAGAAAACCGCATCGCTGATAGAGGCGAGTGCCGGTGCAGCTGCTGTGCTTGCGGGAAAACCCAAAGAAACGTATATGGTGTACGGGAGAAATCTCGGACTGGCATTTCAAATGATCGATGATCTGCTTGACATCACTTCCGATGCAGAAACACTGGGTAAACCGGTACTGCATGATTTTATGGAAGGAAAAACGACATTGCCTTACATTTATCTGTATGAAGTTCTGGATGAGGCAGGGCAGCAAAAGCTTGTTTCGCTTCACGGTAAAGTACTCAGCAGCAGCGAACAGAACTGGATCAAAGTCGAAATGGAAGAAAAGAAGATACTGATGAAATGCTTCTCCCAGGCAAAAGAACTCATAGAAGAAGCAGTAGAACTGATGAACAGCCATGGCGAAACGGCACTTTCAGGTATAGCTATGGAAATGATCGAGAGGGATTTTTAATGTATTACCAGGTAATTAGTTTTTCCCATAAAAATTGCGAGCAGGCGATGCGGGAACGTCTGGCTTTTCCCAATGATGAAGCGAAGGCCACTTTTCTTAATCAGCTGGTCGGGTTCGAGTTTGTGCATGAAGCTTTTGTTGTTTCTACCTGCAACCGTGTAGAGATCGTTCTGGCAACACGTGACAACTTTTCAAGCTATCATGCTGTACTGGGCCTGATGAGTCAGCTCAGCGATATGAACTTCTATGAATTGAAAACAGCTGCCAGACGGTATGATGATGAAGAAGCGATAGAACATATTTTTTCTGTAGTATCTTCTCTTGATTCGCTTGTGATCGGGGAATCACAGATTACGGGACAGGTAAAAGAGGCGTTCAGGTTTTCTTTTCAGAACGGTACAGCGGAACGAAAACTCAACCGTGTTATTTCGTATGCGGTCAAATGTGCCGCTGAAGTACGCAATGCAACCAATATTTCACAAAACCCTATTTCCATTGCTTCAGTGGCTGTTTCACAGGCACATAAGCTTCTCGGAGACAATATACACGGGATGAAAGGCATTGTCGTCGGTGCGGGAGACATGGGTGTACTTGCCGCCAAACATCTTCTGAGGGTCGGATGTGATGTGGTACTGATAGGGCGGGATATTGAAAAAGTGCAGACGACAGCCGATATGCTGGGTGAGAATGTCAAGGCAGACACTATGGAGAATCTGCCCAAGTATCTCAACCGGTACAGGCTGCTTTTTTCTGCAACTTCGGCAAAAGATCCTGTGATCACTAAAGAGATGATAGAAAACGAAACACTTCCGCGACACTGGTTCGATATGGCGATCCCGCGGGATATTGAAGATATGGATCTGGAAAAACTGCATCTTTTCCGTATTGATGATCTGCGCAATATTTCCAATGACAACCATGCCCTGCGTGAAGAACAGGCGGTAAGGGCAACCGAGATCGTCGAGCGATACACCGAAGAGTTTTACAGCTGGCTAAGGGCACTTTCCATAGAGCCTGTCATCAAACAGATGAGAGAACATGTTTCGGAAGCCATAGACAGAGAGATGGAGCGTGCTTTGAAAAAAAGGTTCGTACCAGCCGAATATGAAGACAATATGCGAAAAATGGCGGAACAAATGTTCAAACGTTTTCTGCATGATCCCACACAGAATCTCAGGCTCTCTTCTACGGAAAAGAAAAATGCCAACTGCATTGAAGCGGTTAAAAAAATGTTCAATATTGATACAGAGAATATTGACCTCAGGCAGTATAAAAGTGACCACCATACGAAAGGATACAACGCGTGAGATTTTCAAGACTATTGATTCCTACGACCAAAGAGACACCCAACGATGCTACACTTGCAAGCCATATTTTTCTGATCAGGGGCGGATTTATCCAGTCTGTAGGCGGAAGCGGCCTTTACAACTTTCTGCCTTTGGGTAAGAAAGTACTTGACAGGGTACGTTCTGTTGTCAAAGACGAGTTGGACAAAGCCGGATGCCAGGAAGTCAGTCTCTCTTTTGTGACGCCTGCATCTCTATGGGAAGAAAGCGGACGCTACGAAAAGTACGGCAAGGAACTTTTGCGTTTTAAAGACCGTAAAAATAATGAGTTCGTTCTCGGTCCCACCCATGAAGAGATGATGGTCAACCTGGTACGGCAGAGCGTTAGGAGCTATAAACAGCTTCCGCTCAACCTTTATCAGATTAATCTGAAGTTCCGTGATGAGATCAGACCGCGTTTCGGGCTGATGCGTGGACGTGAATTTCTGATGAAGGACGGATACAGTTTCCATACTTCTTCAGAAGATATGAAACGTGAATTCGATCTTATGGAAGAGACGTATAAAAAGATATTTACGCGTCTTGGACTTGAGTTCAGGGTGGTCGAGGCAGACTCGGGCGCTATCGGCGGAAGCGGAAGCAAAGAGTTCATGGTACTTGCAGACAGCGGCGAAGATACCATCGTGGTATGTGATGCCTGCGACTATGGTGCCAATATCGAAGCGGCAGTCCGTAAAGAGAAAGTGTGTGAGGTTGAAGCACCAGAAGCACTGTCTGGCAAAATCCATACGCCGGATACGACAACAATCGAAGCACTGAGTGCCTTTTTCAAGACCGATCCCTTCTATCTGGTGAAAACAGTTGCCAAACGTGCATTGTACGATGAAGGAAAGAGCGAAGTGGTACTTTTTGCCCTCCGCGGTTCCGATGAACTGCAGGAAGTCAAAGCGTGCAATGCAGTTCATGCCAATGACCTTGCCGACATCACAGAAGAAGAACTTAAAGAGGCGGGTTTGATCGCCGGATATATGAGTCCGACGGCAGTACCGGAAGGTATCAAAGTGGTACTGGACAACAATCTTAAAGAAGCCAGCTCCATGATCTGCGGTGCCAATGAGAAAGATTACCATTTGACCGGCAGCAGTTTCAGCGGTCTACAGGGTGACTACCATGACCTTGTCGCGGTACAGGAGGGTGATCTCTGTCCCTGCTGCGGTTCTTCTTTGCGCTACACCAAAGGAATAGAAGCGGGACACATTTTTCAGCTCGGTACACAGTATTCCGAGCCGCTCGGAGCCACTTTTCTTGATGAGAACGGTAAAGCACAGCCAATGGTGATGGGAACTTACGGTATCGGTGTGAGTCGTCTTCTGGCTGCTATTATTGAACAAAACCATGATGAAAAAGGATGTATCTGGACCAGGGAATCTGCACCGTTTGATCTTCAGATCATTATTTCCAATATCAAAGACGGGGAGCAGGTTGCTTTGGGCGAAAAGCTTTATGGTAAGCTGAAAGCTTCTGGTATGGATGTGCTGCTCGATGACAGAAAAGACCGTTTTGGCGCCAAGATGAAAGATTATGAACTGCTTGGTGTACCGTATGCCGTAGTGATCGGAAAAAAACTGCAGGACGGTCTTGTTGAGTTTGTCAGACGGGAAGGACTTGT
The DNA here is from genome assembly GCF_015493435.1 of Sulfurovum sp. Lineage (GTDB taxonomy): Bacteria > Campylobacterota > Campylobacteria > Campylobacterales > Sulfurovaceae > Sulfurovum. The sequence continues at coordinate 2,772 of NZ_WGDD01000010.1, read as the reverse complement.
CAAGGAAGAGGTCCCTGCCGAGGACATTTTCGATGCAGTGATACAAAAGGTTTAAGCTATGTTTATTCTTATCATGATCCCTTTTATGCTGCTGGAACTCTATCTTTCTCTCTATGTAGGAGAACGGATAGGGTTCTGGTGGTCTGTCATCTGGATTTCGGTAACAATGGTCATCGGTATCCGGCTGCTTCAGTATACGCCCTATACGATGATGGGGAATATCTCACAGGTTTCCCTGGGGAAACTGAGTATGCAGGAGTTTCAAAATGCCAGTACAGCCTATCTGGCAGGGGCGATCCTGCTGATCATTCCGGGAGTATTGACAGATATGCTGGGTATTTTGGCATTGGGATATGCTACGTATTTACGTTTTGTTGCTAAAATAACGCCTGAACACACAAAATTTAACCAAAACAAAGGAGATGACAATGTCATTGATGTCGAAATTATTGACGAGCGCGCTGATAGCGACAGTCGCATTGAGCGCTAATACAGAAGTAAACAATAAGGTATTGTTGAATTATATAGAAAGAAATGTGGTAAAAAACCCTCAAGTTGAGGTTAAAGGTATCAAAATACTTGAGAAAAGAGAGCTTAAGGATCTTCCCGGATGGGATATCTATCTTACATCAATGCATCTTGTGTATCACAAAAAAAATATTGATGCACCCGAAATGATCTTTGTCAAGGACGGCTTGGCTACCAGTCACCTGGTGAACATAAAGACAGGCAGAGACTATCGCAATGAGATCAAGCCTACCGTACCGGCAAGTATGTACAACGATGCGCACCTTCTGTTCGGCAATAAAGATGCCAAACACAAGCTCCTCGTATTTTCAGATCCTGAATGTCCTTTCTGCAGAGATGTTGTACCGGGGATCATGAAAGCGGCAAAAGAAAATCCTCAGCAGATCGCTTTGTATTATTACCATCTTCCTCTGCTCAGAATTCATCCTGTATCGGGTACTTTGACACGCATTATGCATGTGGCACAGAGTGAAGGAAAAAAAGATGTGGTACAGAAAATGTATACACTGAAGATCAATCCGCGCGAAACCGATACAAAGAAGATCATAGCAGCAGTGAAAAAACAGACGGGATATGACATTACCGAAGATAAAATAAAATCTGACGAGGTAACCAAAGCATTGGAAGCAGATGCTAAAGCTGCAGGCAGAATGATGGTCACGGGTACACCTACCGTTTATGTAGACGGCAAGTGGGACAAAATGAGAAACGGTTATAAAAAATTTATTAAAAATTAAAGATTGGGGACTGGGTTGGAAAAGCTGATTATCGCAACACGTGCAAGCAATTTGGCACTCTGGCAGGCATATCATATTAAAGAGAGGATCGAAATTTCGTTCCCGGAAGTAAAAGTCGAACTTAACGAGATTACTTCAAGAGGCGACAAAATCCTTGACAAACCTCTGGCTTTGGTCGGCGGCAAAGGGCACTTCACCAAAGAACTCGAAGATGAAATGCTTGCAGGAAATGCCCATTTGGCGGTACATTCTCTTAAAGATGTACCGACTTACATTCCTGAAGGTTTGGAGCTTTGTGCCATTACCAAGCGACAGGATCAGAGTGATGTTTTTCTCTCCCATACCCATAAGGGTCTGCGTGAACTTCCCGAAGGTGCGGTTGTGGGCACAACCAGTCTCAGACGCCGTATGCAGCTGCTTGAAAAGCGTCCTGACCTGAAAGTAAAAGATCTCAGAGGTAATGTCAACACCCGTCTGAGAAAACTGAAAGAGGGGCAGTATGATGCGATCATACTTGCCTATATCGGGCTTGACAGACTGGATCTGCTTAAAGATATTCCCTATGTCGAAAAGCTTGATTTCTTTATCCCTCCTATGGGGCAGGCGGCACTGGGCATAGAGATCGTGGCTGACAATGACAGAATCAGAGAGATCGCCATGAGCCTGAATGATGAACCGACTTTCATCTGTACAAAAGTAGAAAGAGACTTTATCTCTGTCATTGGTGCGGGCTGTTCCGCTCCGGTTGCAGTCAATGCTACAATGGAGCAGAAGGAAGGCGATGAAGCGCCGACGGTCAGCGTAAGGGCGATGATCGGCTATCCTGACGGTACCCACATTCTGCATAAAAGTCTTACGGCACCTCTCGATGAATCTGACATTCTTGGAGACGAGCTTGCCCAGGCTATGATAGAGGGCGGTGCTTTAGATATTTTGGAGCAGGCTGAAAAAATTGCCTTTAAGGATGAGATGCCGGAGAGGCTGTAACGGCTGCTATATTTTGTTATATACTTGTTTTGCATAAGTGGGGGAGTTTTTTCCCATGCATGCATGCGCAGCTATAGACTCTATCTCTTCAAGAGTCTCTTCTGAGCATTCCAGTTTGAAAGCTAATCTGTTTTGTTATCATCTTTCAATAACCGCTCAAAAGTATATCTTCAATATCTCTACTTGAATCTTTAGCGATATTGATACTTTCAGTTTTAATATATTCGATTGAGTTGTAATTTTTTATCTGGTTCGATAGCCTGCATGACATTCCACGCAAGATTGTGTTACTGCCATAAGTGCCTCATAGGCTGATTCTGTATTTCCTTTTTTTGCAACTTGTGCAAAATCACTTGCAGCACTGTGCATATTGTATCCTGCCTGCTTCATCCCTTTTGGCATATATTTTGCCAAATCTTTTGTATTGTGTGAATGACGTGCACTGAGTCCAAGACGCTTTTGGGCGACCTCGGCTGCTTTCTTAGGTTCATCATAAGCCAGGTACTCTAATATCTCATTG
>NZ_WGDD01000009.1 GCF_015493435.1 Sulfurovum sp. | reverse complement strand
GTAAAGATACTTTTGATCACAACCCCCGATTCTATGAGCAGACCAACCACTTTGGGACTGTCTGCAATGAAGGAACCGTCTTTGGAAAAAGCATTTTCCCTCAGCCTCTGGTATATCTGCACTTCAGGCAGGTCAATATCGTCTATATAGATAAAATTCATAGCGTATTGTACAAAATATTACCCTCTTTTGATGATACTGCCAGTAAAAATATTAAAAATAATACCATGAAAATTCGTAAACTTGATTGACATTGACTAAAGTTTTTTGATATAATACCCTTAAAATAAAGCAATACTTTAAGTGAAACAGGAAGAAAAATATGTCAAAAAGTTTATATGAAACACTCGGAGTCAGTGAAAATGCCAGTGCTGACGAAATAAAAAAAGCCTATAGAAAACTGGCAAGAAAGTACCATCCCGATATCAACAAGGATGAAAGTGCGGTCGATAAATTCAAAGAGATCAATGCTGCCTATGAAGTGTTGAGCGACAAAGAGAAAAAAGCCCAGTATGACCAGTATGGCGACCAAATGTTCGGTGGTCAGAATTTCCACGATTTTGCACGCGGACAGGGGCAGGGGGTCGACCTTGACGAAATTCTGCGCCAAATGTTCGGCGGAGGCGGAGGCGGCGGTTTTTCCGGCAGCTTCGGCGGTGCGCAGGGCGGTTTCGGAGGTTTTGGCGGCTTTGGTGCCCCGAACCTTGATGTCCAGGCGCGTATTACAGTACCGTTCATGACAGCAGTTCAGGGCGGAAAATACAAGATCAATGTGGAAGGCGAAAGTTTCGATATCAAGATCCCCGCAGGGATCAGGAGCGGAGAAACACTGCGTGTCAGAGGCAAAGGAAAATCTCATCAGGGGCAGAGAGGTGACTTGCTGATCAAAGTCGATATTGCCGCATCGGATGAATATGAGAGAAAAGGCGACAATCTCTACAAAACCTTCGATGTCCCTCTGAAAGAGGCACTGTTCGGCGGTAAGGTGCAGGTGCAGACACCGGAGAAGGAAGTTTCCCTGAAAGTGCCCAAAAATACGAAGAACGGCCAAAAATTCAGGCTTAAAGGCAAAGGTGTTCCAGACAGGAAAACAGCCATGCGCGGAGATCTCTACCTGATCGCCAATGTCGTACTTCCCGATGCTGATACACTCGATCCTGAAGTGAAAAAAATACTTGAGGAAAAACTGTAAAGGAGTGAATAATGCATAGTTATGATGAACCGGTATACCTGATCTCAGTAGTAGCAACCATGTTGGATATCCATCCCCAGACACTCAGACAGTACGAGAGGGAAGGGCTGGTAGAGCCTTCCCGTACCGAAGGGCGTATGCGCCTTTATTCGCAGAGAGACATAGACCGTATGAAACTCATCTTGCGTCTGACCCGTCAAATGGGTGTGAACCTTGCCGGAGTAGATATTGTACTGCAGCTCAAAGAGCAGATAGACCAGATGCAAAAAGAGATCGAGCAGCTCAGGGAGGAACTCAGTAAAGTAAACCGGAACGGGTCAGTGCATATGAGTAAAGCCCTGGTCACAAAAAATGCGTATGATATTATCATTTTTGAAGAATAGAAATCTGTAAAAAATCTGCAAAAAAGAAGGGATATTTGCTTTCTTCATCTTCTTCCTCATTTTGAATGTGTGCTGTATAATGCTTTAAGTGAAAAAAAGATAGAATTAATTCGTTATGTAGGTGATATTAAAACGAATTGGAGGAAATGATGATGAAAAAGTTAGTGTATTCACTCGTGGCCGCTTCGGCACTGGGGAGCAGTGTATTTGCCGGCGGAGATATTTTACCTGCAGCGGTATTCAGCCAGGATGATAGTGATTTTTATATCGGTGTGGGAATGGTTTACAATCGTACGTATGCGACAGAGTCAGGCTGGTTCGATAATGCTACACCGACACAGGATCAAACCGGAGGCTTGACAGGGATCATAGGCTATAACTACAATAAATACATTGGGATCGAAGGACGTATTTCGGGAACGTTCTGGGAAAGAGACTATGCAGATTTGAAAACATACAGTATTTTTCTTAAGCCTCAATACCGTTTTCAGGAAGACGATACACAGAGTGATGATTATGATGATGCCTATGTCACCGTATATGGATTGGTAGGTTTCGGAAATTCACATGTGGAAGGTTCAGGCGGAGACAATACGTATTCGGCCTGGCCGGATGTCATTGGCCAGGAAATTATGAGCGAAACTGGTTTTCAATGGGGGCTGGGTGTGAGTTACACTTTTGTCGATATCGATGACGGAGTCCGAAAAAACACATGGTCTGTTTTCGTGGATTATACTATGACTGCAAACGATGCTGATATCAATTCAAGACTGTATGATTATGGTAACGGGAAAGATACTACGGTTTATCACAAGCTTTCAACAGACGGACTGACAGTCGGGATCACCTATACCTTTTAAAATCGGGGACTTCTCTTTTGCAGTCCTCTCCCCCTGTATATGAGAGGTTTCCCTATATCTTTTTGATGTTATAATACTGCTTTGGAATTTGATATCTATCTGCACACGTGGATATCAAATTGAAAATATTTCCCTGAAGGATTGCAATGCGACATGAAGTTTCTCCCATTGATGATGAAATAGACATTAAGGAGATATTCCGTACTCTATACCGCTATAAGTATATGATCTTCTTTTTTGTGTTGATATTTGGACTTGTGAGTGCTTATATCGCCTATTTTAAAGCCAATATTTATGAAGCTTCGTCGACCGTAGAAGTCGGTGTACAGGACCGCAGTTCGTCAAGCCATGATATTTTAAATGCTGCGATGGATCCGGGTGCCTTGAGTTCTGATACAGAGATAGCAATTATCAAGTCACGTTTTCTGGCAAAAAAAGCATTGAAATATGTTGACTTTACCCATCATTACTATACAACGAAAAAATTCAAAGAAATAGAACTGTATAAAAACGCACCGTTCAGGGTAGGTATGCTGAGAGGTTTCAATGTCTCTTTTGAACTTTATCCTATAGATTCAAAGCATTACAGACTGGTTGTTGAAAAAGCAAAGGACAGCAATGGTACAGAGTGGCATTACGATAAAGTACACCTTTACGGCGAAGAGATAGATACAGCACATTTTCATTTGAATGTGGTCCGTACCGGTAAAATGAAAGCGAACAGATATCGGTTTGACATTGCGAAAGACAATACGCCGTCCGGCGGTGTCAATGCGGCACAGACATCCAAATATTCTACGATCCTGAGAATATCGTATGAAGACAATGTCGCTTTACGGGCGCAGGAATATGCCAATGCACTTGCGAAGGCATATATTGAGCAGAATGTGGAGAAGAAAACCAAAGAAGCGACACTGAAACTTAATTTCATCGATAAACAGCTAAAACGTATTAATGAGAACCTGAAGAGTTCGGCAGTCAAGATCGAAGAATTTAAAAAAGGCACCAATACGATCAGTCTGAGTTCCAAAGCTGAAGTGATCATTACCCAGATGAGTGATGCAGAGGCAAAACTCGACACGATAAGTATGGAAAGCCAGATTTTAAATAATCTGTATAAACAGATCAAAAAAGAAAAGCATCTTGAATCCATCAGTATTGCGGGCATTGGTTCGGGCAATGAAGCGCTCTCTTCTCAGATCACTTTGCTTCAGGAAGCAATTTTGAAAAAACAGGTACTGCGTGAAGATTATACCGAGATGTATCCTGCCGTGGTTAAACTTAAAAAACAGATCAGTTATTTAAAAAGAAGTATTATCGATACGATCAAAAATCTTAAAGTCAGTATCAATGAGAAAAAGAAGCTACTTGAAAAAAGCATTGAAAAGTATCAGAAAAATCTCAATAAACTGCCTGCCGATGAACGAATGTACGGGCAGTTGCAGAGAAAATTCGCTGTCAATGAAAAAATATACTCCTATCTGCTTGAACAGCAATCTGCTACTGCCATTATCAAGGCAGCAACAGTCAGCCGAAACCGTATGCTTGACTCTGCACTTTTACCTGCTTCTCCCGTCAAGCCCAAAAGAAAAATGATCGTTCTTGTCGGCCTGATACTTGGGCTGATCGTGGGAATTTCGCTTGCATTTTTGAGGAATTTTCTCGATGACAGAATTCAGACAGAGGAAGATGTGACCCATGCGACAGACCTGCCGATGCTCGGGTATGTTCCTCATATGAAAAAAAGTACCGATGAGATCAAAGTATTTACCTCCCCCAAATCTGCCGTAGCGGAATCATTCAGGAATTTACGAACGAATTTACAGTTCATGGTACGAAAGAACAGATCACATGTCATAGCAGTCACATCAACGATCGGAGGAGAGGGAAAAACAACGGTCTGTATCAATCTTGCAGGCATCATGAGTATGGCAGGAAAAAAGACCATTCTTTTGAATCTCGATATGAGAAAACCGACATTGCATGAAAAGTTTGCTCTTTCCAATAAATATGGCATGAGTACATTGCTTTCCGGCAGTACGACCCTGAAGAATGTTATACAGAAAACAGCCTATGAAAATCTGGATGTGATCACGTCGGGACCTGTCCCGCCCAATCCGAGTGAATTGATACAGAAGGAATTGATGGACAAACTGATCGATAAACTGAGAGAAGTGTATGATGTTATTATTCTCGATACCCCGCCGATAGGCCTTGTCACAGATGCAAGAACATTGATGCATAAAGCAGATACCAGCATTTATATTCTACGGGCTGGGTATTCCAAAAAAGGATTCATCCATAAAATAAAGGAACTCTCTTCCCACCGGGAAATCCAGGGGCTTGCAATACTGCTTAATGATGTCAATATAGAGAGAAGCGGCTATGGCTACGGTTATGGCTACGGCTATGGTTACTACGCAGAAGATAAAAAATGATTTTTTCTTTATTTAAAAGAAAAAAAAAGCAGACAAAAAAATACGGCCCGAAACTTCGTGTAGATATTCATTCCCATCTGATTCCGGGTATTGATGACGGATCCCAGAGTATGGAAGAGAGTCTGACCCTTTTGAAGGGGCTTGAGGACCTGGGCTATGAAAAAGTCATTACCACTCCGCACATTATGTCAGATACGTACCGAAACAATGCAGAGAATATAGGCGCAGGGCTGAAAGCCCTGCGAAAGACTGCAAAAGAAAACGGTATTGGGTTGCAAATTGAAGCAGCGGCAGAATATTATCTGGATGATGCATTTTATGACGAATTGGCAAAAACGCACATATTGTCTGTCTCAAACCAATATATACTGTTTGAAAGTTCCTATATGTCCAGACCGATACAGATGGAAGAAATGATCTTTGCCATCGGTGAAGCCGGATATAAACCTATGCTGGCGCATCCCGAACGTTACCGCTATATTAAAGATCCCCAAAAAGAATATGCCCGGCTGAAAGAGCTTGGTGTGTTTTTTCAAGTCAATCTCAATTCGTTTGGCGGACACTATGGAAAGGGTGCAAAACGGTTGGCCCATTTTCTGAATGAAGCGGGCATGATAGATTTTTTAGGTTCAGATACCCATCATAACAGGCAGGTAGAAATGCTTTCCGATGTTTTCTGTCTCGATGTCTATCATGATGTTTTTAAACGCAATATGATTAAAAATGATATGTTGCTATAGGGTTTTATAAAGTATTTGATATCATATGTTTAAATATGAAAAGTGAGGAGTGAAGAAATGTACCCAATCAAAAAAATAGCAGCCGTTGCGCTGCTCAGTATTTTGTTCGCGGGCTGCAGCAGTAACGGGGATTATAAACTGCTGCAAACCAATTATGCAGTCAAAAGTCAAAACGTAACGGACAAAAGCATCGAATACCGGATCCTTCCCCAGGACAGGCTTGAAGTGATGCTCTACAAAGATCCGAATGCCGCTGCGGAAAGTGCGTCCTCCGAGTTGGGGCAGCGTTTGAATGAGAAGGGGATCCTTGTAGATACCGCAGGCAATATACGTCTTCCTCTAATCGGAAAAGTGCATCTTGCGGGCCTGACACAGACACAGGCAGCGGACAAGATCACAAGATTGTACAAGAAATATCTCAATACACCTTCTGTCTATGTTGAAGTATTGAATAAACGTATATTTATACTGGGCGAAGTAAGAAAACCGGGTCCTGTACCACTGGACAAAGAGAAAATGACACTTTTTGAAGCCTTGGCTGATGTAGGCGGCTTTACCGACTCTGCCGTAAAAAACAGGGTGATTATCCTTTCCAACACACCGAACGGCATACAGATGAGAAAGGTCGATCTTACCCGTTTTGATAAGATGAATTATGCCAGTCTCATGTTAAGACCGAATGATATTGTCTATGTACAGCCGGATGACTGGAAAGAATTCAAAGTCACTTCAAACAACTTTACTGCGCCGTTTGAAACCATTACAAAAATCGCAGCGCCGTTCGTGACACTTAAATATCTGAGTGATTGATCTCTCGATGCTGTTTGAATCTGTGAGCATTTTTTTACTCAGCGCAGTATTGGTCTGGATCGTCAGACACTATGCTCCTGTGCTGGGGCTTGTTGATGTGCCCAATGCCCGCAGCACGCATAATGTGGTCACACCCCGGGGAGGGGGGATCGGTTTTCTGCTCTCCCTGTTTCTGCTTTTTCCGTTTTTTCACCCTGATCTTCTCCTTCAGTACAAATGGACATTTGTAGCGATCCTGATGGTTTTTCTGACAGGTATCCTTGATGACCATCATGATACGTCGCCCAAAACAAAATTTATTGTGATCTTTATTGCTACAGTCTTTCTTGACCTGGACGGAATCGTCATTAACGAACTTGGTTCTTTTTTTGGAAAAAACCTGACATTGGGCTGGCTGGCATTGCCGTTTACGATGTTCGCTGTTTCCGGTTTTACCAATGCAAGCAATCTCATCGACGGTCTTGACGGTCTTTCTTCTTCTGTCAGTATTATTATTTTTGGTGCGTTTATGCTGATAGGCTATCAACATCATGATCTCTTTCTTTTTACCCTTTCCGGTTGTTTTATTGCAGCACTTTTGGCATTTTTGCTTTTTAACTGGTATCCTGCTTCGATCTTTATGGGTGACAGCGGCTCTCTCACTGTCGGATTTGTTATTTCCGTACTTGCGATCAAGGCACTGGCATATATTCCTACCGTCAGTGTTCTTTTCATTGCGGCGGTACCTATTCTCGATACACTGGCAGCCATGATACGCAGAAAACTCAGCGGACGGTCTGCCTTTTCGGCAGACCGGTGTCATGTACACCATATATTTAAACATTTTTTTTCGGAAAATACCCGAAAAACAGTTTTTGTTTTAGGGTTGATACAGCTTGTCTATTCGCTTGCGGGACTTCAAATGAATAAAAATACGGATGAAGGTTTTCTTCTGGTCCTCTTTTTGCTGAATGTTGTTCTTTTCTATCTTTTCCTTGCGGCCATGATCAAAAGACAGAAACAAGAGTGTTGAAAATGTGAAAAAGCATCTTTGGCAGAACTCTAATGACTTGCTTTTTAGCTATAATACTCCCGTAATAAAAGGAAGAGGAACTCCCTATGAATTATAAAATTGCTGTTATCGGTTTAGGGTACGTAGGTTTGCCATTGGCGCATGCGTTCAGTGAAAAGTACAAAGTAGTCGGCTTCGACATCGCCCAGTGGCGTATCGATGAGCTTGAAAGCGGGATAGACCGGACACTGGAACTGAGTGAAGATCAGGTCAAAGAAGCCATGGCGAACGGGATGGAGTTTACCAACCTGCTTGAAGATATTGCTGACTGCAACATTTATATTGTCACTGTTCCGACTCCTATCGATGAACATAAACGTCCTGAGCTTACACCTCTTGTAAAAGCGAGTGAATCCATCGGTAAAGTATTGAAAAAAGATGATATTGTCATCTACGAATCAACAGTATATCCCGGTGCCACCGAAGAAAAGTGTGTGCCGGTTCTCGAAAAGTTCTCCGGACTGAAGTTCAATGAAGATTTTTTCTGCGGTTACTCCCCGGAGCGTATCAACCCGGGAGACAAAGAACACACAGTGACCAGGATATTGAAAGTCACTTCCGGTTCTACCCCTGAGACAGGAGAAACTGTAGACAGGCTTTATGCCTCTGTTATTACAGCCGGGACACATCTGGCACCAAGCATCAGGGTGGCGGAAGCGGCCAAGGTCATCGAGAATTCCCAGCGAGACATCAACATCGCGTTCGTCAATGAACTGGCCATCATTTTCAACAAGCTCGGCATTGACACGGAAGCCGTACTTGAAGCGGCCGGTACGAAGTGGAACTTCCTTCCTTTCCGGCCGGGGCTTGTGGGAGGTCACTGCATCGGTGTGGACCCCTACTATTTGACGTACAAAGCCCAGGAGGTAGGCTACAATCCCGAGATCATTCTTGCAGGCAGAAGACTCAACGACAACATGGGTATGTACGTCGCCAACCAGGTACTCAAACTGATGATCCAGAAAGAGCATAAGATCGCCGGATCAAAGGTACTGGTACTGGGGATCACCTTCAAAGAAAACTGTCCGGATATTCGTAACTCCCGCGTCATTGATGTAATCAGAGAGCTTGAAGAGTTCGGTACGAATGTCAGTGTGTATGATCCGTGGGCAGACAGTGCGGAAGTCCAACGGGAGTATGGACTTTCCTTAATCGATCATTCAAAATTAATCATGGATCATTACGACGCAATCGTACTGGCGGTTGCCCATGACAAATTTGATGATCTTGACTTGGAAACGCTTAAAAACGGAGACAATACAATAGTTTACGATATTAAGTCAAAACTGAAAGAAAGTGACGGGAAACTGTGATGAATAAACTGGAACAATTAAAAGAACAACTTAAACAAGAGCAAAAGAGCTGGCTCATTACTGGAAATGCCGGCTTCATTGGTTCCAACCTCACAGAGTTCCTGCTGAACCACAACCAGAAAGTGGTCGGTTTGGACAACTTTTCTACAGGGTATCAACACAATATCGATGATGTTCTGGCATCCGTGGGTGAAGACAATGCGAAGAACTTCACCTTCATCGAGGGCGACATTGCCGATATGCAGACTTGCCAAAAAGCGTGTGAAGGTGTAGACGTCGTGCTGCATCAGGCAGCGTTGGGTTCCGTCCCCCGTTCCATCGATGATCCTGTCACGTCCAACCGTTCCAATGTTACGGGTTTTCTTAACATGATCACCGCAGCCAAAGATGCCGGAATCAAACGGTTTGTCTATGCCAGTTCCAGTTCAGTTTACGGTGACTCCGAAGAGCTGCCAAAGGTTGAAGAGCGTACAGGTAACGTTCTCTCCCCCTACGCGGCGATGAAAGCGACCAATGAACTCTACGGTTCTGTGTTCCAAAAAGTATACGGTATGGAGACGCTCGGCCTGCGTTACTTCAATGTCTTTGGACGTCGTCAGGACCCCAACGGTGCCTATGCTGCGGTCATCCCAAAATGGGTTGGTTCTCTTCTTGAAGGTGAAGATGTCTTCATCAACGGTGACGGTGAAACAAGCCGTGACTTTACGTACATCGACAATGTTATCCAAATGAACATCCTCGCCGCTACAACGGACAACCCCGAAGCGTTTGGAGAAGCCTTCAACGTAGCCGTAGGAGGAAGAAACACCCTCAACGAACTCTACGAGCTCATCAAAGATCAACTCAACCAATCCGTACAACACCAACAACCAATCTACAGAGACTTCCGCCCGGGTGACATTCGCCACTCCAACGCTGACATTACCAAAGCCAAAACCATGGTAGGCTACCAGCCGACACATGACATTTACCAGGGAATGGAAGAAGCAATTGAGTGGTATATTGAAAATATAGGTGGTAAGCATATTCGAAACACATTTTGACGTTTGGTCCCACCAAACGCCAGATCCCGGTTTATGCGGGTTGGCAATTCTGCACTTTCTTAGTATCCGAAATACGTTTTGACGTTTGGTAGGGCCAAACCTACGGGACATACCCATTTTTTTGCTATAATAATATGAAAAAAGGGGATATGATGGTCGATATAGAAAGAATTAAACCGGAAATTGTAGAAAGGCTAAAAGTGCTTAACCCCGATAAGATTATATTGTTTGGGAGTTATGCCAGGGGCGAGGCAAGAGAAGATAGTGATATTGACCTTTTTTTACTAATGAAGGAACCGAAGGAAAATATAGAAGCTAAAGCACTTTTTTTTCTGAGGGATCTAATGAAAAAATATCAAATAGGTTTCGATGTGTTGGCTGAAGGAAAAAACTTTATGGCAAAGCGTATAGACCCTTTTTACAATATAGCTATTATGCAACAGGGTAAATTACTGTATGGCAGCAAATAAACGATACGCTTCCGAATGGCTCCAAACGGCATTCCCTGATCTTCAGGGAGCGCATTTGCTTTATGAGGCAGATCATTATACTGATACTATTGCCTATGTGCTACACCAAAGTTTTGAGAAAACACTTAAAGCAGTATATGCATAAGATACGTTAAACTACATAGAACCAAAACAGTTCATGCCGGTTTCAAGAGATGTTTCCAACCGTACATTGGCTTTGCCGATGTATTCGGAGCTGTCGATACAGATTTAAAAATAGAACTGGTGGATGCATTTATCGAAGATAATAAGTATTTGGATTTTGTAACAAAAGAGTTGGAAGCCTTAAAAAGTACCAATGAAGTCACGAATACAACATCACCAAAGCCAAAACCATGGTAGGCTGCCAACCGACACATGATATCTATCAGGGGATGGAAGAGGCGATTGGGTGGTATATTGAGAATATTGGTAGTAAATAGTGTATAATATAAATAAAATTGAGGTTGTGCTATGACTAAAATAATTATTTTAGATTTTTTACGTTCTCATAAAGATGAAATGCATGAAAAATTTGGTCTTGTCAAAATAGGTCTTTTTGGATCTTATGTTAGAGATGAACAGAGAGATGATAGTGATATTGACTTAGTTGTTGAGATTGAAAATAGTAATAAATTTAGAAGTTTTTTTGGATTAAAGGCATATCTTGAGGATGCTTTACAAAAAAAAATAGATATTGGGATTGAAAGTAGTATTAAACCTATTGTTAAAAAATATATTGAAAAAGAGATTGAGTATGCCTAAGAGAGATAAAAAACTCTACATAGAAGATATACTTGATTCTTCGGCAGCAATAAAAGAATTTACTGAAGATCTAAACTTTGAAGATTTTAAAAATGATAGAAAAACATATAGTGCAACTATTAGGGAATATATTGTCATAGGTGAGGCTATTTCAACGCTTATTGATACATTGGAAGAAGAAGCTCCTTCGTATCCATGGCGTATGGTTAAGGATTTTAGAAACTTTATTGTACATGAATACTTTGGGGTTGATGCTCAAATCGTATGGGATCTTACCACTCAGGAGTTGGATGAACTTGTTGAGCATATTAGAAAAATAGAAGGTAGTAAATAGATGATTGAATGCTATCACTATCTCTTGACCACTAAAATCAAAAAAAGGAGGATTTCATGATAACCAATGAACTCATCATACACTTAAAGCACGTCAAGAGTGAATTAAAAAGCCGATTCGGTATAGAAGAGATTGCTCTTTTTGGGTCTTATGCGAGAGGTGAAGCGACAGAACAAAGCGATGTAGATATTGCCATACTCAAAATGCAAAAAAAGGATATTTTAAAAAGGTTAGAGGCAAAAGCATTTTTAGAAGCGCAATTAAATAAAAAAATCGATATGGGCTATTTGGACTCCATGCAGACATTTATAAAAAACAGAATTAAGAAGGACTTGATTTATGTCTAAAAGAGAGGTTGAATTCTTTGTTTTTGATATTTTTATAGCTATTTTAAAAGCGGATGCATTTATAGAGGATAATCAGTATTTGGATTTTGTAACAAAAGAGTTGGAAGCTTTAAAAAGTACTAATGAAATTACAAATACAATACCACGTAAAGTCACATAGAAAGGAGTTAGAATGCATACTATAAAATTAAAAGTTCAGGATGGTATCTATGAGCACATTATGTTTTTCCTAAAAAATTTAAATAGTCGACAATTACAAATTCTTGAAGATACGGTTACACCTAAAGAGAATGATGATACGATCAAAGTTTTTTCGGAACATACTGCTAATCTTATAGAGGATTGGCAAGATCCGGAAGAGGATTATGTATGGAAGTAATTGAAGGTGACGTTGTCTTGTGCGAGTTCTATTTTACAGATCTCAAACAATCAAAAAAGAGACCGGTTCTTGTCTTTAAAGACAATCTTCCTTACAATGATTTTGTTGCTATTCCTATCAGTAGCCGAATAGAATACTTGAAAGATGATGAAACTCTTTTAGAACGAAGTGCATTTGCAAAAGGCAATATCCCAAAAACTTCAAAACTAATGATAAGAAAAACATTTGTTGTATCAAAAAATGCCATTCAAAAGAAATATGGAACACTGTCTAATCAAAGTTTCAAAGCATTTCATAGTATGTTTTGCAAATATTTTGGATGTAAAAATTGATGTTGGAACTTTGTAGGTACATGAAATGAAAAAAATCCTCATAGTATTTGGTACCCGTCC
>NZ_WGDD01000008.1 GCF_015493435.1 Sulfurovum sp. | reverse complement strand
CTTATCTACACGATACAGTTTGAACGACTTTGTATTAAAAGGCATCACCTTTTCCTTCATTTGTACCGAAGCATCAAACCTATGGGCTACTTCCACGGTAAAATCATCACAACTGTCACAATGGTTCGGTTGCTTTACGATTTTCCATTGACTTTGTAACCTATGCAATGCATCAAGTTTGGATTTGATTTGTGCAACTATAATTTTTTTAGCTTTGTTCGTTTGTAATGGTAAATTATCAAACGGATCTGCTTTTTTGGGAATAGGCTCTCCCATATAGAAGGTAAATGCATGTACATCAATCCCAGGATTGCCAAGAAGTGGAAGTTCATTTGGTATCCAAGTATCTTTATATATTTCACCTATATTCTTATCAAAAATATAATTTGATTCAGGTGCATCTACATTATTTCCAGTTGAAGCAGGTACTCTTTCCCATCCTATATTTCTAATGTCATTATGAATCATTCCTGACGTATATATACCAAGCCATGCTACAAAATCATTGTCCCATGATATAGGTTTTAATCCCGCCTTTATGGGTATCATTTGAGGCGAGGCAATACTAATGATATCCATATAATTTACCATCCAAAAATTATGATTATCGTTTCGTATATCCTGATATGCATCATAGGTAAAAAGATTTCCCTGAGAGTGTGCAACAATTAATACTTTGTGACCATTTTTTATACTTTCTTTATAGTGCTTGATTTGTAGATGTAAATCTCTTTTGTGTGCTGTATCCCAAAAGAAATCAATCAAATTGTCAATACCAAGTTTCTGCTCTAGTGATTCAAGAAAATCCAGAGGACCATGTGTAGAGTTGTAAGCTTCTTTTACTTTCCCAATTTGTTTGCTGAATTTGTCAAAATCTCCTTGGTAAGTATCAAATAAAATTGTTTTTCTTAAAAGATCAGTATTTGCCGAAGCATTTCCCTCATTGGTCAAAACTCCATTGGCAAAATAGACATCACTCAAACACTCATTGATAGATGCTGTTCCAAACACGGGAAACAGTACGATAAAAATCCATAGAAACCTTTTCATTATCTACTCCTCATACTTATGTGTATCAAAATCACAATAGGACTTCTCTTTATCTATATCGGGAAGTGGATAGGAATCACCACTAAGCCTTGTATCATATTCCCAGTAAATCTTTTTTCTATCATCAGTATTAAAATAATGGTTAAAAACTTTATCATCTATTCTCTCATTTACTAATAGTTTTTCGTTAAATAATTTGGCATAGTATCTATAATAAGATGTACATGTTTGGGCAGAGTTTACCTTTTCTCTGATCTCTTTTGCATCTTTTGGTCTTTCTAAAACGAGTTTAAAATCTCTTCCTGCCTGAAGTGCAATGTCTGTGTAAATCGGATGTTTGTCTTTATAATGAACTATCGCCCACCGTTCCACATCATCCCTGATCCCATTACGGTTAAAGTCAACCCCAAGCAGTGTTTTGTTATTTTTATCTTCATCGGGCTCGGGAGGGAGTTTGAAGCCGTTGATCACTTCAGGAACGTAGAAACGGTAGACAATGGGTTTGACGCGCATTCCCATACCGGGGCTCATTTTCATCAGATGCCTGAAAACCACTTCATAAAACCCTACTTCAAGCGGCTGGTTCGGGATAAAACGCAGGATGTTTTCATTTCGGTCGTAGATGACGGAGCCTTTGACGGTTTTGTTTTTGCTTCTTGAGATGCCAAACCCAAACATCCCCCATCTTTTCTTTTTACCCGTCAAACGCTTTAGCGTGACACTATGCATTGTACTCATGGGGTTGAGTGCTTCGTTAAAGACCGCTTCTATGGTGGTGTTGGCATCGGCTTCCGGTGATGCGGGTGCGGGGGTCAATGAATCAATGATGCTTTGGTCAGTCCCCTCTGACTTGGTAACATCGATCGTTTCTGCAAAGAGTAGTCCTGCAAGCAAAAACAGCAGTACACCTGTAAACTTTTTCATCTTTTCCTCCTCCTGTTTGAAAAATGTCTCCAAGTATAGCATAGTTCAAACGGGGGGGGGGAATTGATCTGGGTCAACAGACTCTAAAAAGGATTAAAAGTGATACTCCAAATTTTAATAGAAAAACATTCCACAATATATCCTGTATTTTGTGTTATAATCTAATTTATTAAAACTTAAGTGGGTAGTACAAGATGCAAACGATCACATTGATAGGGAACGGCACTATGGCCCTAAGCATTGCCAAAGGGCTTAAAGAAAAATATCATATAGAAGCTGTAGGCAGAAACAGGGAAAAACTCGATCAGTTTGAGTCTGATCTGAATAGCAAAATAGACAAATATCTCCTGAACGACTTTGACATAAGCGGCAAAACCGTCATACTTTGTGTCAAACCTGCCAATGTCGAAGAAGTAGGAAAACTGCTTAAGGGGAAAGCCCGAGTACTCGTCTCTGTACTCGCAGGAACGACGCTGGAAAAACTCAAAAAGCACATTAAAACAGAAGCCGTCGTCAGAGCCATGCCGAACCTTGCAGCAAGCATTGGTGCATCCATGACCACCCTGACCGGTGACCAGCATTTCAGGAAAGAAGCAGAATCACTGCTTGGCGCCGTAGGCGATACACTCTGGCTCGGCAGTGAAAAAGAGATAGATATTGCTACTGCACTGGCAGGTTCCGGCCCTGCCTACCTGGCACTTGTAGCCGAATCTTTGGCTGACGGTGCTGTCAAACAGGGTCTCAAACGAGAAGATGCCATGGCTGTCATGCGCGGACTTTTCAACGGATTTGGCACATTGATCCGGGAGATACACCCTGCACTGCTCAAAGATGCGGTGATGAGTCCCGGCGGTACAACGGCGGCAGGCTACGGTGCACTCGAAGAGGGAAATGTACGCTCTGCCTGCATAAATGCCATAGAAAAGGCATACATGAAAGCAACGGAGTTATAGTTTTTTTAAGTGCTCTTTTGCGATCCTTGCACTCTTCCTGCCCGGATAATTCTCAATAATATTTTTATAAAAAGCCCTTGCCTGTGCTTTGTCTCCGGTTTTTTCAAGGGAAACAGCAGTATGCAGCAGCAGAGTATCGATATAACTTGCCTGATCGTAAAGTCCGGCACTTTTTTTGAAATAGAAGATAGCATCGTCATACTTCCGGGTATAATAGGCGATCTCTCCGAGATAATAATTTGATGCTGCCGGCTTATAGCCTTTGGTATCGGTAATCGTAAAACGTTTTTTTGCTTCATTATAACGCTTTTTGAGAAAGAGCCTTACCCCTTCACTGTAGAGTTTGGATGACGAAGTATCTGCAAGCGAGCCACTCCCGCTGTCTGCTGCAGTATGCTTTTCTTTTTTCGGTACGGTATAGGTTCCTTTTGACTTGAGGATACGCTGTAGTTCTTCTTTGCTCACATAGTTGGCATTGATCTGATCGATCATGGCCCCAAGCTCTTTAAGCAGTTTTGTATTATCTGTGTTGGCAGTACCCTGTGCCGGCTGAAGTCTGCCGGGTGCCTGAAGTTCATTGACAGTAATACTCAACCCTTCCACGAGCGAAGCCAGTCCGTCCACACGCTCTTCAAGTTCGGCAATACGGCGTTTCAGACGGACAATATTATCCCGGTTCTGTGTAATGACCACTTTGGCAGGCGTACGGCCATGGCTTCGTTCAGGGGTATATGCGGACGGAGCATCCCGGTATCCGTAGACAGAAGGTTCTGCCCAAAGCATACCCGTAACTGCTATACCCACCCAAAAAGCATGTAAAGGAAACTTCATTTCTCTCATAGACTACCGTGCCAGACGAAGATCCACTCTTCTGTTACGTGCATAGCATCTGTCTGTCGGCGAAGAACAGACCGGATTGCTTTCTCCGTAACTTACAATGACCATTCTGCTGCTGTTCACACCTTCACTTGTCATGGCATCTTTCACCGCTTTGGCTCTTTTGAGTCCCAGTGCATAGTTATACTCATCGGTACCGAACTCATCACAGTTGCCTTCTACCTTGATCTTTCCGCTGGTTTGGGACGCTCTGGAAACATCTGCTGAAATTTTCTTCTGCATTGCAGCGGAAATACCGTAGTTGTCAAAACTAAAATAAACCGAAGTAAAACCGTCACTGCTGCTGTTGCCAAGACTTCCGCCGGCACCGCTTTCATTGACAGTAACGGTATCACCCGTGATCTCTGTCGCATCCGTAAAATTGTTCTTGCCTGTTGACGTTCCAAGTGTCGGTGCTGTCTGCCCGCATCCGACCAGAAATAATGCTGCGATCGTCGCTGCTGTCCATACTGTCTGTTTCATTTGTTCTATCCTTTTTAACTTACCAATCGATCGATTGTATCTTGCTGCCGTGCAGAGGGAAAAGCAGACTCTGCGAACTTTCGAGGTTGATATAACCTATCGATGAACTGCCGCCCCGCTGTTTGATGTAAAGTATGACCGAACCGTCTGTTGAAAAACGGGGAAACTGGTTGCTTCCCGTCGTCGTCAACGGCCGTGTCATTCCGCCGTTTGCCGATGTCAGATAGAGATTGAAACGGTTGTTCCCGAAAGCATTGCTGCTCTCTCTGCTTACATAAACGATCTTGTCACCGTAGGCATCAACCGCATTGTTGTTTCGGCCGTGAAATACAACCTGCTGTACAGCTTCGGAACGAATTGATTTTTTAAAAACATTCGCATATCCGAGACGGTTCGAAACAAATACAATACTGCTTTCGTCACCAAGATATTTACCGCTCACATCGATACCGTTGAACTTCGTCACACGTATCTTGGAACCGGTAAAGAGGCTCATTTCATATATATCCGCCTGCCCCTGCGGTGCCATCGTAAGAAGGATCTTTCCACCGTTGCTGCTGACATCGGAACAGATGATCATGCCTTCGGAAGAAGCGATCCTGCTTTTGGAACCCGTATAGATATTGATCTTATTCAATGTCGGTATCAAGCCGGCATAGGAAGTATAGTAAAAACTTTTTTGCGCTTTGTCAGCCCATTTCGGAAAAAGGTTCAGTCCTCCCCTGATAATAATCTTCTGGTAGGTAAATGTGTAGTCGGCAAGCAGTATTTCGCTTCTTTTGGGGGCAGTGTAGCGGGAAAACACCACATAACGGTTGATCCATCCTATATCCGGGTATTTCAACACACTGTTAATATCGTATACTGCTTTGTGTATGAGAAAAGGCATTTTTTTCACATTGCCGAGGGCATACCGTTTTTCAAAAAGCTGTGTACCGTCAGATGCTTTCAAAAGACGTATTTCCAATGCCGCACCGGACTGTACGGTATAGCGGTACTTGATAATATATTCTTTGCTTTTCAGACCTGGCGCAATGAAACTGCCGGAAAAATCACCTTTGCGAATATTGCTGTCTGCAAGAAAATGCCCGGATATCCTGAGATCGGAGAGCAATATCTTTGCAACTTGGCCGTTCGCTGCTGCTGAACCGTCCATTAAAGCCACACGGGAACGGTGTTCCACATCCTTTTCTATCTTCATCGATGCATCGACAGCAAAAAGATGAATGGAAAACAAGAGGATCAAAAGGTATCTCAAAATCAGTCCTTTGGCATATTACAGTGTAATAGTATTTGTTCTGCATTGTATCAAGGCAGACTTAAAATCTTCATTAATGAATATTAAGACAAAATAAAATCGATTTGGCGGTTATTGTTTTTATGATAAAATAAAAAAAAGAATGGAGGTTTCCTATGCATGATGTTCTAATAGGCCTGGCAAAGGCTGCCATACTGGTAGCACTCAACCAGCCTGAAAATTTTGACCTGGAAGGGGCCCTGAAACAGTATCCCCAACTCAAAGAAAATGGCGCTGTTTTTGTAACCATCAACAAAAGAGCCAACGATCAGCTGAGAGGATGTATCGGTTCTCTTCAGGCTTACCGTCCGTTATATAAAGATGTCATTGCAAATGCACAGTCCGCAGCACTGCATGATCCGCGTTTTCCGCCGCTTACCCCGGAAGAACTCAAAAACATCAAGATAGAAGTTTCCGTTCTCTCGGAACCGAAAGTCCTGCACTACAGTGACATCGATGACCTCAAAAAGAAAATTGTACCTATGAAAGACGGTATCGTGCTCAGACACGATGGCTATCAGGCAACCTATTTGCCTCAGGTCTGGGAACAGCTGCCTGATTTTGATGCTTTTTTCTCATCACTGTGCATGAAAGCCGGTTTGCCGGGTAACTGTCTCGACCTGCATCCGGAAATTCAAGTGTACCATGTCACAAAATATGAGGAAGAATAATGCCGCAAAGCATCCGAAAAGCAGCGGTAGCAGGCTCTTTCTATCCGGCAAAATGTCAGGAAATCGAAGTCTATTTTCAACAGTTCAACCGGGAATTCAACAGGATCAATATCTCCAAAGCACTGGACAGTATCAAACCAAGAGCGATCATTGTTCCCCATGCAGGCTATATTTACAGCGGTTTTACCGCCAATTTTGCCTACCGGTTTCTCAACCACAGTGCTCCAAAACGCATTATTGTCATCGGTCCGAGTCATCATTACTATTTCAAAGGAATTTCCGCAAGCCATTTCGAGTCATTCCAAACGCCCTGCGGCAACATTGAAATAGACACACCCTATCTTTTTGCACTTGCCAAAGAATTCAACATCGGTTTTGTTCCACAGGCACATAAGAAAGAACACTCGACCGAAGTACAAATGCCTTTTATACAGCATTATTTCCCCCTCGCAAAAGTGATTGAACTTATATACGGCGATTTTTCAGCAGACAAACTCGCCATTATTGTCACGGCACTGCTCCGCAACCCTGACAATGCCGTTGTTATCAGTTCAGATCTGAGCCATTTCTATACACAGAAAAAAGCAGAAAAACTGGACAGACACTGCCTCCAGGCAGTGGCAGACCTTGATGTACAAGAGTTGAAGAGCGGATGTGAAGCCTGCGGTTTCACAGGGATAGAAGCAATGATCATAGCAGCAGGAAAACTGGGACTCCACTCCAAACTTCTGGACTACAGAACTTCCAAAGAGAGTACAGGCGACAGCCACTCTGTTGTCGGTTATATGTCGGCAATGTTTTATTAGAGATCAGTCTTTTGCAATGAACTCTGCTTCAAATTTATAGGTACGTCCTGCATTGTGCGGGCCGAACCCCAATATCTGAAGCTGCTCAAGAAATTCTTTGAGACCCTGGTTAAAGGCAGGAATACTGGACTGGGAAACGATTTTGAACTCAAAATGCCCGCTGGGTTTGATAGAGAGGATCACTTTGGCTTTTTCCCCGGCAAAATCGCTTTGTGCGGGCCACTCCTCCAGCATACGCTGTACTTTGGCAAAGTAGGCATTCTCTACACCCCTGTCACTTTTATTGTGTGCCTTCAGTGATGCATCAATACGCTCGCTGGCACTCATATCAGTGACTTTGATCAAATCATTTTTGGGTTTGCTTTCTATAGGTTTGTCAGAAACTTTGATCAGCAGTTTCTTCTTTTTTGCTGTTTTTATATTTTTAAAAAGATCTCTCGCTTTGTTTTTCGGTTTGCTAAGGTTCTGGTCTTTTTTCCTGACAGTTTTCTTCCTGACAATTTTCTTTTTAATCCTTTTTTCTTTAATCACTTTCTTTTTGGTTTTTGGTTTTTGCTTCGGTTTGGTTTTCATCCTGTGTTTAGACTTGATACTGGACTTTTTTTTCACCTTTTTTTTGGATGAAGTTACCTTTTTGGGTGCCGAAAGTGCTACCTGTATACGTTTTTCATTTTTTTTGACAAAGTGTTTGCTCCTGTCTTCATTTCGGGTATTGAAATAAAAAATAAGCAAACCGACAATCACAAAATATACTGCAAACGCCAGAATACCTGATATAACTGTCGAAGAATGTTTGATCATAATGTAATAAGAGAGACCTTCTCAAAGCCTGCTGCCTTGACACTTTTGAGCAGGTACATGACATCTTTGTACCTGAGCCGCTCATCTGCACGAATATACACTTCGGAATTCTTATTCATCCTGGCCGACTTGTTGACAAAATCGTCTGCAAACGTATCAAGCGAATAGGTATCGTTATTCAAGTAAATCTTACGTTTTTTGTCCATGCGTATCGTAATGGTCTTCGGTTTGGTAACCTTAACCGTTTTCGAACCTTGAGGAAGATCGATCTGCTCCTGAAAATTGATCGTAGGTGCTGTGATCATCAGGATCGCCATCAGCACCAGCATGACATCTACCAGCGGCGTAATATTCAGATCCGGATTGTCATCCCATGAGAACATATGCTACTC
Source organism: Sulfurovum sp. (assembly GCF_015493435.1). GTDB lineage: Bacteria > Campylobacterota > Campylobacteria > Campylobacterales > Sulfurovaceae > Sulfurovum. The sequence goes on along the minus strand of NZ_WGDD01000008.1, from coordinate 24,579 downwards.
CTCCGTCTGGGAGAGAATAACTTCAGATTGGGAAGAGAGTAAAGAACTCAGTTCATATGCTTTACGTTTCAGTATCAGGTGGAAAGTGTAGGCAAAAATAGCCACAGCAATGCCCGCGGCTGTAGCGATAAGTGCCTCAGAGATCGCCGGTGCAACGACGGAAAGTGAGGCTGTCGACTGTCCGCTCAGTTTTGAAAAAGTTTCCAGTATCCCGATCACTGTACCGAAAAGCCCGATAAACGGTGAAGTTGATGCAATGATGGAAAGCCAGGTAAGTCCTTTGGTCGAAACGCGTATCGCATCGGAGGATGCCGCTTCGAGTATAGCTTTGTTCGGGGTGTTGACACGGCTCAGATAAGTAAAAATAAGTGAATTGCTCAACACTGATTTTGACTGGCCTGAATAAAGTGCTTTGAGAGATTTTGCTTCTGATTTTATACGGGAATTCAAAATATAGTATCTGTCCAGAAATACCCAGAAAGTGATAATGAAGTAAGCGGAAAGCAGCAGCAGTACGAAAAGTGTTATCGCACTGCTGCTAATGAAATAATCCAGGAGAGAGCCCAATTAGAAAGACTTTCCGATCTGCTCAACTTTGCTGACCGCAGATGCGATCGCAATGCTTGAAGATTCTGCTTTTTTAAGAAGTTCTTTCGCCTCTTCAAGTGCTTTGGAAAGGTTGCTGTCCTCTCCAGAGAGAGCCACTGCACCGTCTACAATGCAGGTTGTTTTCTCTTCATCTACTTTTACATAACCGGAGTTGATGGCAACAGCCACTTCGCTTCCGTCCGCTTTTTCAATAACGATAATACCTGCATCCAGCAGTGAAACCAGGGTAGCGTGTTTTGGCAGAACACCAAATTCGCCTTCTGACCCCGGAAGCGTTACCTGTTTGACTTCATCATCGAAAATCACACCGTTGGGTGTAACGATTTCAAGCTTCATTAGTTCCATAATTATCCTTTGTCAGACAAGAACTAAGCTTACTTAGCGTTGATCTTATCGTTTTTCGCAACAGCCTCAGCCATATTTCCTACCATGTAGAATGCCGCTTCGTTCATGTCGTCATATTTACCTTCAAGAAGACCTTTAAATCCTTCAATGGTGTCTTCAAGTGTAACATACACCCCTGGAGAACCTGTAAATACTTCAGCAACGTGGAATGGCTGTGAAAGATATTTTTCGATCTTTCTTGCTCTTTCAACAACAAGTTTGTCATCTTCCGAAAGTTCATCCATACCGAGAATCGCAATAATATCCTGAAGATCTTTGTATTTCTGAAGGATCTGCTGCACACCGCGTGCCACATTGTAGTGTTCTTCACCGACAATCTGAGGATCGAGCATTCTTGAGGTTGAATCCAATGGATCCACTGCCGGGTAAATACCTTTTTCAGCGATCGATCTGTTCAGAACCGTTGTTGCATCCAAGTGTGCAAATACAGAAGCAGGAGCCGGGTCGGTCAAGTCATCCGCAGGAACGTATACTGCCTGCACAGAAGTAATAGAACCTTTTGTTGTTGATGTAATTCGCTCCTGAAGTGCACCCATTTCTCTTGAAAGTGTCGGCTGGTAACCAACCGCTGAAGGGATACGTCCAAGAAGCGCAGACATTTCTGAACCTGACTGTGCAAAACGGAAAATGTTGTCGATGAACATAAGAACATCAAGTCCCATCTCGTCACGGAAGTACTCAGCCATTGTAAGACCGGTAAGTGCGATTCTGTTTCTTGCTCCCGGAGGTTCACTCATTTGACCATAGCAGAGTGCCACTTTGTCAAGTACGTTCGATTCTTTCATTTCGTAGTAAAGGTCGTTACCTTCACGTGTTCTTTCACCAACACCTGCAAATACAGAATAACCGCTGTGTTTCATTGCAACGTTGTTGATGAGCTCCATGATGATGACTGTCTTACCGACACCCGCACCACCGAAAAGTCCGACTTTACCACCTTTTGAATAGGGTGCAAGAAGGTCAACAACTTTAATACCTGTTTCAAAAACTTCTGTTTTCGTACTCTGGTCTTCAAATGGAGGAGGATCTCTGTGAATAGACCAGAATTCTGTCGCATTCACATCACCCGCTTCATCGATCGCTTCACCGATAACGTTAAAGATACGTCCGAGAACAGGCTCGCCGACCGGTACTTTGATTGAATCACCGGTTGCTTTGACTTCCTGGCCTCTTACGACACCTTCACTCATATCCATTGCAATGGTTCTCACTCTGTTGTCACCAAGCTGTGCCGCTACTTCCAATACCAATCTGTGTTCTTTACCGTCAAGTGAAAAGGTTGTCTCCAACGCTTCGTTGATCTCCGGTAGATAGTCTGTAAAATCCACATCGATAACTGGACCTAAGACTTGTACTATTTTACCTGTCATTTCTTCTCCTCTAATTATTTCATTGATTCCATACCACTGATGATCTCAATGAGCTCAGTCGTAATCGCTTCTTGTCGTGCTTTGTTGTATTTGACGTTCAGTGTCTTCACCATCTCTTTTGCATTCTTCGTTGCTGCATCCATTGCCTGCATACGTGCCGAGTGTTCAGCAGCAAGTGAATCAATAAGAGCATAGTAAATACTGTATTCTACATATCTTTTTACCAGTGCATCAAGCAGGGTATCATCATCATCCGGTTCCACTTCCATCTCTGAAGTCGAAACAGTGCTGAGTTCAAGTTTTGACGTGTCAACCGGCAGGACCTGATCTTGTCTGATCTCTTGAGAAATCATATTGACATATCCGTTATGTACAAGAACGATTCTGTCTGTTTCACCATTGACATACGACTCAACTACCTCTGCAATAAATTCCGAAGACTGCTTGTAATCCGGTGCCGCACTCAAACCGACGATTTCATTATTCAGCTCAACACCGTTGAACTTGAAATAGTCAATACCTTTTCGGCCCACGGCTCTAAGTCTTACTTTAATGCCTTGTCCCTGATATTCTGCGATCAACTGGTTGATTCTTTTGATTGTTTGTGAATTAAACCCGCCGCAAAGCCCTTTGTCCGCAGTAATGAAGACAATGTCAATTTTTTTAGGCGTATCATTCGCCTGAAAAAATATATTGTCAAGACCTTCTGCACTTGCGTTCTGCATTTTCTGAGCGATCTCTTCAATAAGTTCAGTCAGTTTTGCTGCATAGACTCTCGATCTTCTTGCAAGTTCTTCTGTTCTTTTCAGTTTTGCAGAAGAGACAAGCTTCATGGCGTTAGTCGTCTTTTGTGTATTTTTTACACTGCTGATCTTACGCTTAATTTCTTTTAAATTAGCCATAACTAGCCTTTCTTATCCAACGAATGACGTTTTGAAGTCTTCGATAGCTTTTCTCAGTTGCGCATCCGTTTCATCAGAGATCTTCTTCTCATTTCTGATCGCATCAAGTATAGACGAATATTTTGCTTCCATGAACGGCATAAGCTCTGCTTCGAACTTGGTAACAGAACTTGCTGCAATATCATCCAGGTATCCGTTGGCACCGGCAAAGATGATCACAACCTGCTTTTCAACCGGTACGGGAGAATAAGGCCCCTGCTTCAGAACCTCAACCATTCTCTGTCCGCGCTCGAGCTGACTTCTGGTATAGTCATCAAGATCGGATGCGAACTGTGCAAACGCCTGAAGCTCTCTGAACGAAGCGAGGTCAAGTCTCAGTGTACCTGAAACCTGTTTTGTCGCTTTAATTTGTGCTGCACCACCGACTCTTGATACAGAAAGACCAACATTGATCGCCGGTCTGATACCAGAGTTGAAAAGATCAGTTTCAAGGAAGATCTGGCCATCCGTAATCGAAATAACGTTCGTAGGAATATATGCTGCAACATCACCCGCCTGAGTCTCAATGATAGGGAATGCCGTAATAGATCCTGCACCCAATGCATCTGAAAGTTTTGCCGCTCTTTCAAGCAGTCTTGAGTGAAGATAGAAAACATCACCGGGATATGCCTCACGACCCGGAGGACGTCTGAGGATCAGTGACATTTCTCTATAGGCTACCGCATGCTTGGAAAGATCATCATAGAAGATCACCGCATGTCTGCCGTTATCTCTGAAGTATTCAGCCATAGTAACACCGGCATACGGCGCAAGGAACTGAAGTGCCGCAGAGTCTGCCGCACCGGCATTGACTATGATCGTATAATCCATTGCACCATACTCTTCAAGCTTTTTAACGGTTGCTGCAACCGTTGACTGCTTCTGACCGATAGCCACATAAATACAGACAACATCCTGACCCTTCTGGTTAATGATCGTATCGATCGCCAATGTTGTTTTACCTGTTTGTCTGTCACCGATGATAAGCTCTCTCTGACCTCTACCTACTGGTACAAGAGCATCGATCGCCTTGATACCTGTTTGAAGCGGTTCATGAACTGATTTTCTTGCCATGATACCGGGTGCTTTTTCTTCGATGAATCTATGTTCTGCCGCTTCAACTATCCCTTTGCCGTCAATAGGTTCACCGAGCGGATTGACCACTCTTCCCATAAGACCGTCACCGACAGGTGTTTTGAGAAGCTCTCCGGCTCTCTTCACGCTCATTCCCTCTTTGATACCGGCACTTGTTCCAAGAACAACTACACCGACATTCGCTTCTTCAAGGTTAAGGACCAAGCCTTTTGCACCGTTGTCGAATTCTACAACCTCTCCTGCCATAACATTGTTAAGACCATATACGGTTGTAATACCATCCGCGATACCTACTACTTTACCTACTTCATTGATGTCGACATCAATCTCAAAGTTCTCTATTCTTTCTTTGATGATCGAACTAATCTCATCTGCTTGCAATTTTACTGCCACTGATACTCCTTTACTGTTAGATAACTACAGAGATTTCTTAATGAAATCAATGAGTTGTTCTTTAACTCTCTGCTTGGAGAAGTTAACCTCAATACCCAAATCATCAACTGAAACACGCAATCCGTCAAGATCTGTCTGTTCCTGCTTTAGCTTGATCTTCGACCCGGTATATGTTTCGAGTGTCTTCTCAAGTTTTGCAAGTTCCCCGTCTTCAAGTTTTGTACTGCTTTTCAATACACCTTCATACTGATTGGACTCTTTTTGAAGATCTGCATTGAGTACCTTCGCAATGGCCGGGATCAGGTCAAGTCTTTTATTTTCACCGAGAATTCTGATAAAGTTAATCAATTTTGTATCTTCATTCTCACCCAGAGCAGAAAGGATCATTTCTGTTTTTTTCTCAGCCGATACGATTGGAGAAGTCAGAACTTCATGAATCTCAGGCACCAGGACCGCTTCAGTCAATACATTCAATATTTCTACTGTACCCTTGACATCGTTGCTTACAGAAGAAAGTGCTGTTGCATAACGTTTTGCTATTAATTCTTCCATTTACGCCACCTTCTTAGAAATGATGTCAACTATTTTGGATTCATCAAGCGCAATATCGTCAGTCGTAATATTTTCAGAAAGAACTTCGTCAATCACTTCTCTTGCAGCTTTTCTCTCTTCAAGCGCAGTTTTTTCAGCAAACTGTTTTTCAAGAACCTCGAGCTCGTTTACAGAAGCGTCAGCGATCTTTTCAGCAAGGATCTTTGCTTCAAGTTTCGCATCTTCAATAATCTCTGCTGCCTTGTTTGCACTTTCTTCCAAACGGGCCTGGGCTTCTCTCTTTTCATCTTTTGCTGCCTGAAGCTTGCTTTCAATTTCTTTCAGCTGTCCCGCAATACCTTCTCTTCTATCTTTAAAAAAGTTTTTGATAGGATTGGCAACAAGATAATAGAGGATCAAAGCAAAGATCGTAAAGTTGATCACCCTTGGCCAAAAATCACTCTCTCTCCCCGTCTGAGTAAAATAACGAGATACTTCACCGCTCTCATGTCCGCTTGCCAAAAGAATAGCAGGCAACAAGAGTAAAGCGAACAGTGCTAATTTTTTCATATTCATCCCCTTTTTCTTATAGTTTGCTAAACTTGGCTTTTAGGCTCTCTTTGAACAGAGGCACTTGTGAAAGTAAAGAATTTTTGAGATTCTCTTTGTCAGCAGCCAACTTCTCAGTGAAGTTTTTGTACTTTTTATTCAACTCTTCTTGCTTCGCTTCAACTTTACTTGCCGCCAATGATTTCTCTTCATCGATCGCTTTCTGTCTTATCGCTGCAGCTTCAGCTTTGGCATTGTCAATGTTTTCCGCTGCCTGGGCATTGAGTTCATCACTGTTACCGCTGAGTCCTTTTGCTGCTTCTAAATCTTTTGCTATAGAGCGGTCTCTGTCATCCATAAACTTAACAAGAGGCTGGAATAGCATATTATTTAAAAGAACAAGAAGGATCAGGAATAACACTAGGACGAACAACATCAATGGTAAATGTATGTCAAGCATTCAAACTCCTCATGTAATTTCGCATTATTTTATCATTTTGGAGATGAGATGCTGGTTAAAATTCAGTCTTTTTTGAGGAATGTTAAAAAGTTTTCAATATCTTTTTCATTAGCAAAACTTATCTCAATGCTCCTGGCTTTGACTTTATGCTCAAACGGAAGGCATTGTTTCAATGTTTTTTTATATTTTTCAAGCAGGTTCGTCTGCCTGTTCCTGGCAGAAAGGTCCATTCCATTTTTTTTATGGTGCTTCACCATCTTCTCCGTATCACGAACAGAAAGTTTCTGCCCTATAATACTGTCAATAATGATCTTTTGCTTTTTTTCGTCAAGGCCTGTCAGAATTTTCGCATGTCCCTGGGAGATCTTGCCGGATGCCACCTTTTTCTGTGCATAGGCAGAGAGTGAAAGCAGACGCATGGTATTGGTGATCTGGGAACGGCTTTTATGGACGATGGAAGAAAGCTCATCATGCGTGATATTGTGCACTTCGATCAGTTCGGCATAAGAGTTCGCCAGCTCGATGGCATTGAGATTTTCTCTCTGGATATTTTCAATAAGTGCAAGTTCTCTCAATCTTGCTTCATCAATATTGACATTGGCAATGATCGACTTGATGGTTGCAAGTTTTGCCAGTTTATGGGCACGCAGACGACGCTCCCCGGCAATCAGCAGATATCCGTTCTCTTTCTCTATGACAACAATAGGCTGCAGCAGTCCATGCTCTTTGACCGACCGGCTCAGCTCTTTGAGCGCCTCTTCGTCAAAATGTTTACGCGGCTGAAAAGGATTGGGAGAAATGTCTTCAACAGACAGTTCTTCCACCCGTATGCCCTGCGCTTCAAGCTCCCTGCTGTCAATACTGCTCAAGTCTTCTTTTTCGTATGCTTCTTCCACTTCGGAGAGTATCTCTCCCAATCCTCTGCCCAACGCCATATTAACCTCTTACGATCACGGTTGCAAGATCACGATAGGCCAGAGAACCCTTTGAATTTACGGCATAATGTGTAACAGGTTTTCCAAAGCTCGGAGATTCTGCTATCTTGACATTGCGCGGTATGACAATGCATTCCTGGCCTTTTCTCATATGAAAAAGTTTGTCTTTGAAATGATAGCTCAGATCAGCCAGTACCTGCTTGGAGAGATTATTCTGCTTGGAGTACATTGTCGGCAGAAAACCTTTTATTTTCAGTTTGGGATTGATGGTCTTTTTCAGAAGACTGACAGTGTTTAAAAGCTGTGCCAGTCCTTCCAGGGCAAAAAATTCACACTGAATAGGAATAATGACAGAATCCGAAGCACTCAAGGCATTGATCGTAATAGGACCGAGTGCCGGAGGGGAGTCAATAATGACATAGTCATATTTTTTGGAAATCTCTTTGATCTTCTCTTTAAGGATCAGTTCCCTGTTTTTCTTTCTGCTGTTGTAAAACTCTTTTTCAATACCGACAAGACCGATATTGGACGGAACAAGGTCAAGTTTTTTGATCTGTGACTTCAGGATCACTTCAGAGATCTTTTTGCTTCCTATCAGCACATGGTAAATATTGTATTCATAGTCATTTCTATTAAAGCCGAGGCTTGTTGTCGCATTGGACTGGGGGTCAATATCCAACAGCAGTACTTTTTTGCCTTTTTCAGCTAAGGATGCAGCAAGGTTCACGGCTGTCGTCGTCTTTCCTACCCCGCCTTTCTGATTGGCTATACTGATCACCTCGCTCATCGTAGACTATACACCTTTTTTCCCCCTATAATCAAAGAGCCATCATCGCACAAAGCGGCATCTGCAAGGCTCTTTCTCTCGTTTTCAATATGGACTGAAAAACGTTTGCTTAATTCAAATTCTATCTGATATTCGCTAAAAACCTGCTTCCATTTTGGAAATTCAGAAAGGCTTTCTATGTACTTATGAAGAAGATCTTCCGGGCTTATGGCGGACTGCAGGGAAGTGTAGCCGTTTTGGGATTTTTTCAAATTGATCCCGATACCGCATACCAGCATATTGTCTATTTTTTTGGTGATCGTTCCCCCGACTTTCCCCTCATTCAGATAAAAATCGTTGGGCCATTTAAGCCAGACTTTTTCACCCAGTGCTTCCAGGGTTTTTTTCATGATGAATGAAAAATAGATGGAAGAGGAAGAGAGCGGAAGGTCATCGGGAAGCTCGTGTATCGACATAGCTATGGAAGCAAAAAAATTCCCTTTTCCGCCGCTCCATTCGTTATCACGGCTTCCGATACCGGAACTCTGCTCCATCGCAATGACCGCAACAGGCACCTGAAGCTGCCCGGTTTCAAGTTGTTCTACAAGGTATTTCTGTGTCGAGGGAAGACAGTTAAAGGATAGGATCTCCAACGTTCTTCCCTCTCCCCACACAATAGGCTTTGGCTGTCATCGCTTTTTTGGACGCCGGCTGCAGGATACCGATCTTCAAGGCACCTTTAGTGCACCCGACAATGACACTTTCATCCTCAAAAGAGCATATTTCTCCTGCATGGTGCACTGTGTTACTATCGACCAGTGTCAGCGCATCGAACTTTGTCCCGTTGGCCGCGAAAATACCCGGCCATCCTTCAAATGCGCGGTATTTGTTGTAAATGATCCCGGCATTTTCAAAACCGATCTCCCCGTCACTCTTTTTGATCTTTTTGCAAAGCGTTGCTTTACTTTCATCCTGCACTTCAGGCGTGATCTTTTCAAAGTTGCGCACAGTACTCAGTGTCAGCATACAGGCATCCCTCGTCAACTGTTCCATCAAAGCGAACAGGCGCATCTCTTTGGGAATGATAAATTCGATCTTTCCCAGCATTGGTCCCGTATCGAGCCCCGCTTCCATCAACATCGATGTCACACCGGTCTTCTCATCACCGTTTAACAGTGACTGCTGGACCGGTGAGGCACCACGGTATTGCGGCAGCAGAGAGGCATGCAAATTGATGCAGGGAGCGATGTCAAGAATGGCTTGAGGCAGTATCTGCCCGAATGCCGCTACGATGATGAAGTCGGGATTCTGGTTTTGAATGGCTTCTTCGATTCCCTCTTCACTCAAACGGCTGGGCTGAAGTACTTCGATACCCTGCTCCTGTGCCAACACTTTTACCGGCGGAGGTGTCAATATCTTTTTGCGCCCTACCGGACGGTCCGGCTGGGTCAGAACAAGGCTGAGATCCATATCATCCGCATCGATCAGTGTTTGAAGTATCTCTCTGGCATAATGGGGTGTTCCCATATAAACTATTTTGTATCCCATTATGCTTCCTTCTGTGAAGTAAAGAGTGTTCCGCCATGATGCTCTCCGTCAATTAAAAAAGCCCTTGCATCGGAAAGGTCAAATCCGCTGGCAAGGAACATTTTCCTGCCGTGTTTCATAAGAAAATCGGCTGATTGCAGTTTGGTGACAATACCACCTGTAGCGAATTCGTTGCTGGGGGTATGTTCAGCTTCCAGTTCTTCTGAAGAGAGATGGGTGACTACCGCCCTTCGTTCAGCATCATCATATCTGTTTGGATCCTTGTCATAAAAAGCATCAATATCGGAAAGTATCACCAGCATCTGTGTATCGAAATAATGCGCGACATGAGCTGAGAGCCTGTCATTGTCACCAAATACCAACTCCTCGATGCTTACGGTATCGTTTTCATTAATGATCGGTACGACACCATTTGCCAAGAGTGTATCTACCGCTATTTTTGCATGGGCAGTTGCTTTACGAGAATCAAACACATCTGCACTCAAAAGAATCTGGGAACAGAGAATATTGTACTGTGCAAATTTTTCCTGATACATTTTCAAAAGCAACGGCTGACCAATGGCAGCCAGCGCCTGTTTATTGGCTACTTTCTTCCTGTCCAAAGCCAGTTGGGTATATCCGGCCGCTACTGCACCGGAAGACACAAGGATCACTTCATATTTCTGAGTCTTCAGTTCAGAGATGAGAGCAACCAGTGCCATCATTCTCTCTCTGGCAATACGTCCATCTTCTGTTAGCACATGAGAACCCACTTTGATCACAATTTTTTTCATTTTACCTACTTCTCTTCGGCTTCTGTTTCTTCTTTGACATTTTTGACAAAATCACCCAGCGCATAACGCAGTGCTTCCGTATTGATATGCGCAACGGAAGAGATCGGCAGGACGAACAGCGGCTCTTTTTGGGGCAGAGGTACACCAAAATCCGTTTTGAATCCGTAAGAGAGATAGTTCATGTCCGCTTTGTATTTTTTCAGCGTATCATTCGCTTCCAACCCAATATCTTTCAGGAACGTCTCTGTCAGTGTATTGACCTCATCCCGGCTCAATGAGTCTATTTTGGTAATGGCAATGGCATGTTTCCTGCCGGCAAGCGTTTCAGAATATCTGTCCAGCTCCACCAGCAGTGTTTCATACTGATATTTCATCTCTCTGTAATTGGCTGCATCTATCATCAACAGAAGTGTTTTTGTTCTTTCGATATGCCGGAGAAACTCCAGTCCCAGACCGCGTCCGTCACTTGCTCCCTCGATAATACCCGGAATATCTGCCATCATGAATGAATCGTAGTCACTGACATGCACCACACCGAGTTTGGGTGTCAATGTGGTAAATTCATAGTTCGCTACCTGAGGACGGGCGTTGGAAAGGGTTGCTATCAGGGTTGATTTACCCACATTCGGATATCCGACGAGACCGACATCGGCAATGAGTTTCATCTCAAGCCTGACCTGTTTGGTAATACCGGGAAGCCCCGGCTGTGCATAGGTCGGCCGCTGGTTCGTCGAACTTTTGAAGTGCATATTGCCCAAACCGCCTTTCCCGCCCTCAAGGAATTTGACGATCTGACCTTCTTCTATAAGATCGAGCAGTTCTTCTCCTGTCTCCATATCTACCACCACGGTCCCCGGAGGTACAATGATCGTTGTATCCTGGCCTTTGCGCCCATACTTCTTGCGTCCTTCTCCCGGACGGCCGTTCTCCGCTTTGATGTGATTACGGCCTCTGAGACCTGAGAGCGTATCGGTATTATTGTCTACTTTGAAAAATACCGAGCCGCCACGCCCGCCATCACCGCCGTCCGGCCCGCCCTTGATAACGAATTTCTCCGTCCAGAACGAGATGGCACCGGCACCGCCTTTACCTGAGCTGATCGTTAGATCTACACTGTCTACAAACATATATTTACCTTTAAATCTATAAAAAAACCATTATAGGTTGTTGCTATAATGACAAATCAATTACGGAATTATATCTAAATTAGAAAAATAGTCGCTATAATTTCTTAGCGTAATTCCTACCATATTCTTTTTGAGGTGAGTCCGATGAAATATTTAAAACCTGTCATGCTTCTTGCAGTATCTTCCCTCTTGTTTACGGCATGCGGAGGCCCGCACCACGTTCCCCAAAGTAAAGGCGGATTTTACTATGACGGCATTTATTTTGGGAAAAACTTTTCAGAAACATTTAAAGAGGGCATTGAGGACGGCTGCAAAACCGCCCAGGCACACTATACAAAAAATCATACACTCTTTAAGATCGACAAAGACTACAATGACGGATGGTTCCTCGGAAGAAGCAGGTGTATCCCTCTTTTTAAGGTTGAAGAAGAGGAAGAACCTGTCAACTCAGCAGAGAAATAGTCAGAGTTGTGGGCTTGTGTCCTTACCGATTGTTAATAAATTTTAAGAAATTGTGGAAAACAGCACCCCACTTTCAGGTGAAGTGCTTATGGGGAATTATGCAGGAACGACAGAAACTCTTTTCTGGCTTCTTGTTTTGTTCTCAAATTGTACTACACCTTCTACAAGTGCGAAAATAGTATGGTCTTTACCCATACCTACACCGTTGCCCGGATGTACTTTTGTACCTCTTTGTCTAATGATGATGTTACCCGGGATAACTGCTTCACCACCGAATTTTTTCACGCCGAGACGACGTCCAGCTGAATCACGGTTGTTCTGAGTGGATCCTTGACCTTTCTTGTGTGCCATATCTTGCTCCTTCTATATTTATGCGATTTTAGTAATTCTTACTCTGGTGAAGTCTCTTCTGAAACCTCTTTTGAGCTTTGAATCTTTTCTTCTTCTTTTCTTATAGATGATCACTTTCTTGTCTCTGCCTTCGTTGATCACCTCACCTTTAACAACCGCACCTTCTACGAAAGGCGTACCGACTGTTAATTCACCGTTGTCCATTGCGAGAACTTCTTTGAACTCTACTGCTGCTTTTGGCTCAAGACCCATGTTGTCAAAACAGATGATATCACCCTCTTGCACTTTGAATTGTTGGCCACTTGCTTTAATGATTGCGTACATTGCAAACCCTTTACTATCTGTGTATTTTAAAAAAGTTTGAGATTATACCCAAACAATGTTTAATATTTTTTTAAAGTACTGAATATTAACCAAAATCAACGTGTCGGTCTGCAAATGCAATACACTCGATCTCAACCAGCGCATTTTTGGGGAGCGATCTGACAGCGACAGTACTTCTTGCCGGTCTATGGGCACCGAAATAATGGGCATATACTTTGTTCACCGTTTCAAAGTCATTCATGTCTGCAAGATAGATCGTTGTTTTGATCACGTCCGAGAACTGTGCCCCGGCAGCAGCAAGTACATAAAAAAGATTTTTGATGACCTGATGCGTCTGCTGCTCTACTCCGCGTGTTTCCATATTGCCGTCAGGCATCAGTGCGATCTGTCCTGAAGTATAGACCAACCCGTTTGCAACAATTGCCTGTGAATAAGGGCCTATCGCCTTTGGTGCTTCATCTGTAGCTATGATTCTTGCCATATTTTATCCTTTATTTGGTATTTCTTTCGTAGAAGATATAAGAAGTGGAGTAGTCAGAAAACTCAAAATACACTTTTTTCTCTCCGGGATCTATTTTTCCGTTCATATTCAGATCATCCACTCCATATCCGTAGCGGTAGGGTCGTATCTTCCCATCGTTGCTTCCAAAAGCGGTAGAAAGCTTGTCGATTTTGATGAATTTATGTACCAGCTTGTCTCCTGCATATACATCCAATACACCGTTCGTTCCTGTCCAGTTCTGCAAAGAACGGCTTAAAGAGTTCTGTGTCTCCTGTGTACAGCCGGAAAAAAGCATTGCTGCCGTTCCCAACAGCATAAAAAGTTTTATTTTCATACCCGCATCCTTTAAAATTTGTGTTATTCTAACACGATTATACTTTTGGCATTCCGAATTTTTGGGTGATCAACTCACCCTCGTCGTTAAAATAGAGATAGTAGAGTTTGTCTTTCACCACAGGCAGGCCCGCAAGATACCTCAGAGCCAGATTCGCTTCCAGCGATCCGATATGCATTACGATAGGTGCAGCAATACCCCCTGGTTTATGGTCAGAAATATTAAAGACTTGAAAATTGGCCTTTTCAAAGAAACAAACCTGGCCGTTGAACTCTTCAACACTGGCATAGACCCATGGTGTCCCTGTTGCTTTGGCATATTTGTCTATTTCACTTCTGACAGGAAGATTGTCCGTAGCATCAAGGATCAGATCATAACGGTTCCCTCTCTCTTTGAAATCATCAAAGGGCATATCATATGCTATAGCTTTGACAAAAGGATTTTTCGCTTCAATGAGTTTTACGATCGCCCTAGCTTTGTTCTTTCCTTCATCCGCAAGCGTAAAAGCGATCTGACGATGAATATTATGGGTAGAGACGGTATCGAAATCGACCATATGTATTTCTCCGATCCCTGAGGTACCCAGTGCCAAGGCCAGGGTCGAGCCCAGTCCGCCCGATCCGATAATGGCTATCGTTTTTGTCTGAAGGGATTTTTGTGTACTTTCTCCCCAAAGCTGTATCTGTCTGTTAAAATACTCTTCCGTTGATACCATTTTCATGCTCCTTTTCAGCCTGATATTTCACGCTGCTTCAATTCTCTCTCAAACCCCCAGGCTTTACGGTGTTCAAGTACTTCTGCTCTTTCTATGACTTCTATCAGCATAGATTCTTTGTCTTCGAGCATCATTTCTACTTCGCCTTCAGGGGAAACCAGCATGGTATCGCCGTAAAACTTCCATTTGACTTCATTGTCACTGTACTCACCGAGACGGTTGGCTCTAAGAACAAAACAACCATGCAGAAAGGCTTTGGTCTTGATGATTTCCCTCCACCGGTTGTGGGAACCGAATGTAGAAGCGGTAGGAAGCAGGACAAGGTCTATTTTCTTGTGGGTCACCATTTGCCAGAACGGATCGAAATGCAGTTCAAAACCGGCCATCACCATGACCTTGAAACCTTTGATCGTAAAGCTCATTGGTGCTTTGAGCGGTACTACAGGATTGGCAAAAAACCTTTTTTCATTCCAGTGTGCATAAGGCAGCAGTATCTGCTGTTCATAATACCTGGTATGTTTGGGCGTAACTTTGACAATGGTTTTATGATAGCCGTCTTTTTTCGTCACAATGATAGGTGCAATAAAAACGATATCATATTTAATCGCAAGATTTTTTAGCAGTTCAGTATGTTTTCGGCTTTGTTCTTTCACCATGTTGGGTGCCATAGTGGCAAACTCTTTGAAAAAATGGTTCAGCACATATTCGCCTAACAGCATTATGTCTGCACCGCGGCTGTGTGCCTGCTTGAGGTAAAATTCAAGCCGTGTCGCGTTCATCCCCAGTGTTGGCAGCTGCAATGCGGCTACGACAAGCTGTTTAACTGCCATCATCTATGCCTGCAAGCTGCTGATTCTGCTGTTCTATTACCGTGATCTTCATTTTGGCTTCTTCAATGAGTTTTTGTGCTTCTTTGATGTTCTTAAGACCCTCTTCGTAAAGCTTGACCGATTCTTCCAGAGTAATCTCCGGATTCATCAGCTTTTCAAGCAGTTCTTTGGAATATGCCAGTTTTTCTTCAAATGTTTTTGTTTTCATTCCTGCATCCTTTTATGGTACGCGGCTACGCACCTTACAATAGTATAAGAGCTTTCTGTAAAGAAAGCATACTGTAATTTTTCATTTTTCACTTCAGTACATCTGCAATGTTCTGACTGAACTTGTCCAGCTCTACAAGGAAAGCATCATGCCCGTAGTCACTCTCTACTTCAAGATAGGAATACTTCTGTCCGTTGCGTTCCATCATATTGGCTATATGCTCCATTTCCGAAGGGAAAAAGAGATAATCCGAAGAAAAGGAGATCAAATGCACCGCAGCTTTGATCCGCAAGATTGCATCATGCAGCGAATCATACCCTCTGCTCAAGTTGAAAGTATTGATGGCCTTGACGATATAAAGATAGGAGAGAGGATCGAAGATCCGGGAAAAGTTGTTCGTATTGTATTCCATATAACGCTCCACTTCATAGCGTCCGAAAAGTTCGAAAAGGCCATCATTGCTAACATAATTTCTTCCGAATTTTTCATCCATAGATGTAGGAGAAAGGTAAGAGATGTGCCCTGCAATACGGCCGATCGCCAAACCGTCCAGTCCCTCTTCTTCAAAAGCATCCTTGGCATAGTTTCCGTGTTCGAAACGCGGATCTCTGCGAATAGCCTCAACCGCTACTTTATTGAATGCTATGGTCCAGGGTCGTGTTGCATAAGTCGCTGCCAGTGAAATGACATGATCTGCCAAATTTGGGTAATCTACTGCAAACTGCAACGCCTGCATTCCCCCCATGGAACCGCCCACGATCGCTTTGAGGTGGTAGATACCCAAATCCGAAAGCAGCTGCATTTGTGCCCTGATCATATCTTTGATCGTCACGACAGGGAACTTCAGACGATACGGCTCTAAGGAAGGATAACTTTCGCTCATGGGTCCTGTACTGCCAAAACACGAACCCACAACATTGGTACAGATGACAAAATATTTGCTTGTATCGATCGCTTTGCCCTCGCCGATAAGACCATCCCACCAGCCGGGTTTTCTGTCGCCTTCATACGTTCCGGCAGCATGATGGGAACCGCTTAAGGCATGACAGACCAGAACAACATTGGACTTGTCGTCATTCAGTTCACCATACGTCTCGTACGCTACTTCATACGGCTCCAAAATACGGCCGCTTTCAAGGTAGAGGGGTGAAGAGAAATGTGCTGTTTTCGTTTCGATTTTCATGTGCTGCTTTAGTGATAGGATAATGTTTTGCCATTTTATCTAATTTGGGCTTTTGTTTCGTAGGGTGCGTAGTCACGCACCCTACGGATTATCCCAATGCTTTTTCAAGATCATCAATGAGATCCTGCGTATCTTCCAGCCCGACACTGAGCCTGATAAGCCCGCCGGGGACACCCGCATCGATGAGCTCCTGGTCTGACAGCTGCTGGTGCGTGGTACTTGCAGGATGTGTGATGATGGACTTGCTGTCCCCAATGTTTACTACTACCGCAAAGATCTCCGTACTGTCCGCGATCTTCTGCGCCATCTCTTTATTTTCCACTTCAAAGGAAAGCAGGCCGCTCGCCATACCGTCTTTGAAATATTTTTCTATCAGATAATGCTGAGGAGAGCTTTTCAACCCGGGATAATTGACCTTTTTCACCTTCGGATGTGTTTCCAGGAATTCCGCGATCGCCAATGCCGATGCAGAGTGCTGTTTCATACGAAGTGGCAAATGCTCAAGGCCCTGGATGTGCAGCCACGAGTTGAACGGGCTGGGTGCGCCGCCAAGGTCACGCAGGAGGGCCAGTCGTACTCTCAGTGTGAACAGAGGCAGAGGCAGATCGCTGTAAACCAGCCCATGATAACTGGCATCCGGTTCATTGAAATGATAGTAGCGGTCATTCCCTTTGATCTTTTCGACAAGCTCCTTACGCTCAACGATGATACCGCCAAGGGCAAGCCCCTGCCCTGTCGTGTATTTGCTTGTACTGTGTACAGAGAGGTCCACACCCTGTGCAAGCGGCTTGCAGAGGATCGGAGTAGCCACGGTATTGTCCACACAAGTCAGAATGCCGTGTCTGTCCGCAATGGACACGATCGCATCGATATCGGCCACATCGATACTCGGATTGGTGATACTTTCAAAAATGATCAGCTTCGTCTTTTCATCGACAAGCCCTTCTATCTGTGCAGGGTCCGTCACATCAAAATAGCGTGTTTCGATACCAAAACGCTTGATGGTATGCCCGGTCAGTGTCGTCGTTCCTCCATAAACCTGCTTTGCTACGATGATGTTGTCGCCCGCTTCCGCCACATTGGCAATGGCATAGAAGATCGCCGCCATTCCCGATGCCGTACCGATGGCAGCCGCACCGCCTTCAATCGCTGCAAAACGCTTTTCGAAGACATCCGTTGTCGGATTCATCAGACGGGTATAGATATTGCCAAGCTCTTTGAGTGCAAAGAGGTTCGCTGCATGTTCCGTATCTCTGAATTCATACGCTGTCGTCTGGTAGATCGGTACTGCCATAGTCCCCATAGCATCTTTGTCGTATCCTGCATGGATCGCAAGTGTCTGTTCGTGCATTAGTATTCCTTATTAGCTTGTATTGATAAATTATAGCTTGTGCTTGCTTGAAGTTTGAATGAAATTGAAGATCCACCTTGAAAAAGGTGGGATAGAAAGATGAAGATATTTAACCGTGATAGTTGGGAGACTCTTTGGTGATCGTTACATCATGCACATGTGACTCTTTGAGTCCCGCAGAAGTGATCTCCACGAATTCCGCTTTTTCCCAGAACACTTTGATGCTCTCGGATCCGCAGTAGCCCATGGAAGAACGGAGTCCGCCGATCATCTGGTGTACGACATCAGCGATCTTTCCTCTGTAAGGCACACGCCCTTCGATCCCTTCTGGAACGAGTTTGTCCGCTGCGGTTCCTTCCTGGAAATATCTGTCTGTACTTCCTTTGGTCATCGCACCGATACTTCCCATACCTCTATACTCTTTGAACTGTCTGCCGTTATAGATGATCATCTCACCTGGTGCCTCGTAGGTTCCCGCCAGTGCGGAACCGAGCATCACGCAGCTTCCGCCGACCGCAAGCGCTTTTGCTACGTCACCTGAGTACTTGATGCCGCCGTCTGCAATAACAGGTACACCTGCTTTGTTGGCAACCTCTGCCACCTCATCAATAGCAGAGATCTGGGGTACACCCACACCGGCAACGATACGTGTCGTACAGATGGAACCGGGCCCGATACCCACTTTTACCCCATCTGCACCAGCCTCAATCAAATCCAATGCCGCTGCTCCTGTAGCGATATTCCCTGCGATCACATCCACATCCAACTCTTTTTTGATGAGTTTCACCGTATCGATGATCCCCTGGGAATGGCCGTGTGCGGAGTCAAGAACAATCACATCCACACCTGCTTCCACCAGTGCCGAAGCTCTGTCAAGCTGTCCTACTCCGATCGCCGCAGCTACTCTGAGACGGCCGAATTCATCTTTGTTTGCATTGGGGAACTGTACTTTTTTCTCAATATCTTTAATAGTAATCAGACCGATCAATTTGTTGTCATCATCCACGATAGGCAGTTTTTCGATCTTATGCTTCTGAAGCACTTTCGCCGCCTCTTCGAGCGTGGTGCCTTTCTTTGCCGTTACCAGCGGGGCCGGCGTCATGGTAGCGGCCACTTTGAGGCTCATATCAGTGATGAAACGCATATCACGGTTCGTGATGATACCGATGAGTTTCTTTTCTGCATCCACAACAGGCACGCCTGAAATTCTGTATTCTCCCATCAGAGCATCCGCTTCACCTACCGTCGCTTCCGGACTGATATAGATAGGATCGATGATGATCCCGCTTTCGGATTTCTTGACCTTTTTGACCTGAAGCGCCTGTGTGGCCACATCCATGTTCTTGTGGATCACACCGATCCCGCCCAGTCTTGCCATAGCGATCGCTGCCTTGAACTCCGTAACGGTATCCATCGCAGCGGAAACAATAGGAATATTGAGGGAAACATTGCGTGTCAGTTGCGTCTTGACACTGACTTCTTTGGGAAGAACCGTTGAGTGTTGCGGGACCAGTAATACATCTTCAAATGTGAGTGCTCTTTTTTTAATGTTCATTCTTTATTCCTTTAGTGTGTATAGTTGACTGCTTTTTCCATACTGGCAGCACCGTTAAAAAGTATTTTTTCATCAAAGGCTTTGGCGATCAGCTGCAGTCCGACAGGCATACCTTCATCATTCTTTGCCACAGGAAGCGAAATACCCGGCAATCCGGCAAGGTTTACCCCCAGCGTATACATATCGCTCTTGTACATCTCGAGAGGATCGTGGATCGAACCCATTTTTGGAGCCACGGAGGGTGCTACCGGAGAGAGGATCAGATCTGCCTCTTCAAAAATCCTGTTGTATGCATCACGGATCAAGTGTCTTACCTTCTGCGCTTTGACATAGTAGGCATCATAATACCCCGAAGAGAGTACGAAGTTGCCGAGCATGATACGTCTTTTGACCTCTTCCCCGAAACCTTCGCTTCTTGTATTGAAAAACAGCTCTTCCGTATTTTTCGCTTCAGCTCTCCGTCCGTAGCGTACACCATCATAACGGGCCAGGTTCGTGGCCGCTTCCGCTGTGGCAAGTACATAGTACGTCGCGATATCATACTTGGTATTGGACATCTCTTTATGTACGATGGTGTGTCCCGCCGCTTCAAGTTTGCTGACGGTCTTATTGAACGCTTTGCGGATATCCGCATCGGCCGCATCGATATGTGAGTCGATCACGGCTATGGTCAGTTTCACATCCGGGTTGAGATGGTTGGCGATATCTTCTATCTCGAAATCCGCAGAGGTGGAATCTTTGTCGTCATGCCCCTTGATCGCATCGTACAGAATAGCTGCATCTTCCACATTCTGGGCTATCGGCCCGATCTGGTCGAGGCTTGAAGCATAGGCGGAAAGCCCAAAACGGCTGACCCGTCCGTAGGTAGGTTTCATTCCCACGACACCGCAATAGGCTGCCGGCTGCCGGATGGAACCGCCCGTATCGGAACCCAGGGCGGCAATGGCTATGCCACCGGCAACCGCTGCTGCCGAACCGCCCGAAGAACCGCCGGGAACCCTGTCCGTTCCGTGGGGATTCTTTGTCGGGCCGTAAAAAGAACTTTCCGTTGTGGAACCCATAGCAAATTCATCCATGTTGGCTCTTCCGAAAGGCATCATCCCTTTGGCTTTGAGGTTCCTGATCGCAGTGGCTTCATAAGGGGCAATATACCCCTGAAGGATCTTTGAACCTGAAGTAACAGGCCAGTTTTTTACCTGGATATTGTCCTTGATAAGGATCGGTATACCCTCTCCCGAAGACTCATAGCCTACATAGGCGTTCAAGTCTGATGCTTTTGCCCTCTCTTCGAGCTCCGCTCTGAGTGCTGTCAACTCTTCGCCGGATTTTGTCAATGCTTCTTTCAGTGTTATCACGCTATATCCTTCTATTCGTCATTCTTCACTTTATTTTGAACTTCTTTTTATAGTACACTACCGCTCCCAACCCGACTCCTACCATAGCAAAGATGAAGAAGATTGATCCGACGATCACTTCCATCGGTACGGGCTGGGACAGATCGAACATCAGGCACCTGCCACTTTTTCACAACGCTCACAGAGACACGATTCTGACGTACTGGTATATCTCCAGCATCTCGGACATTTGGCCATGGTCGCTTTATGTACGGTAAAAGTTTTACCTTCCACTTCAAAAGAGGCAACTTTCTCTCCTTCACTGCTCTCTTTCACCGCGGAGACAACGAACCAGTCTTCAAGGTTTTTGTCATCGCTGATCGGGAGTATACTTCTCTCTCCGGCGATCTCGAGTTCCAGTGTCGCTTTGATGACCTTCTCTTTTTTCAGAGAATCGATCGCTTCGGAGAACTTTTCGCGCGCTTCAAGCAGGATCGCATCATCGAAACCTGCTGCTATTTCAGGTACCGGTTCGTAAAGCAGGTCAAAAACATTTTCCATATCACCTTTAAAGAGGGCCGGTGCATATTCCAGTATCTCGTCTGCCGTGTAGGTCAAGACCGGTGCGATCAGTCCAAGCATCGCTTTGGAGACCAGGGCCATGACAGACTGTGTCGCACGTCTGACATCCGAGTTTTTCGCTTCACAGTAAAGCCTGTCTTTGGTAATATCCATATAGATACCGCTGAGCTCATTGGTGATGAAATAATTCAGCACGGCAAACCCTTTCAGGAAATCATTGCTGTCGAAACTCATTTTGACCAAGGCAAAAACCGTATTCGCTTTGTTCAGTATCCACCGGTCCAGTTCACCGTATGCTTCCGCCGCAACCAGCGTATCGAGGTCGTTCACGTTGGCAAGCAGGAACCTGAAAGTATTGCGTATCTTTCTGTACTGCTCCGCCGTTTGCTTCAAAATGCCGTCAGAGATCTTCAGGTCCGTCTGGTAATCCGACAGCGCTACCCAGAGTCTGAGTATCTCTGAACCATACTGCTTGATAACCTTGTCCGGAGCAACGACGTTCCCTTTGGACTTGGACATTTTCTCACCCTTGTCATCCACGGTGAACCCATGGGTGATAAGCGTTTCATAGGGGGAGATCTGGTTGATCGCTGCACTCAAAAGCAGTGAGGACTGGAACCAGCCTCTGTGCTGGTCGGATCCTTCAAGATAAAGGGATGCAGGGTAATTTCCTGCATCGTAATTACCCGAACTCAGTACCGAATTCCAGGTCGAACCGCTGTCGAACCATACATCAAGGATATCTTCGATCTTTTCAAGATCATCCGGATTGTATTGGCTGCCCTGAGGAAGAAGCTCGGCGATATTCATGGAGTACCAGGCATCCGCACCGTGTTCGTCGAACAAGGCTGCTACATGTTCAAGTACGTCTTCATCGAAGATCACCTCTTTGGTACTCTTCACCCTGAAGAATGCTATCGGCACACCCCAGCTTCTCTGACGCGAGATACACCAGTCCGGTCTGCCTTCGATCATCGGCTGCAGTCTGTTCTTTGCAGATGCAGGATAGAAGTCAACAGACTCTATAGCATTCAATGCCGATTCCC
Organism: Sulfurovum sp.; assembly: GCF_015493435.1. GTDB lineage: Bacteria > Campylobacterota > Campylobacteria > Campylobacterales > Sulfurovaceae > Sulfurovum. Next base: position 2,300 of record NZ_WGDD01000008.1, on the reverse strand, counting down.
TCAATGTTTTGTCAGCACCTTTGGGTGTATCGTCGATCGAAATGAACCACTGGTTGGTCGCCCGGTAGATCAGCGGTTTTTTCGTTCTCCAGCAGTGCGGATAGGAGTGGGTAAACTTGCTCACTTTCAACAGGCTGTCACCCAGCAGTTCCAAAATAGGTTCGTTGGCTTTGAAAATGTGCATTCCTACAAACTTCTCAGGTTCAGGCAAAAGATTCAAACCTGCAACAGACTCGTCATACAGTCCTTTTTCATTGACAGGCATGATCACTTCAAGGTCGTTTTTCAGTCCTACTTTGTAGTCATCCTCACCATGTCCCGGAGCGGTGTGGACACAACCCGTACCGCCATCCATCAGGACATGCTCCCCCAGTACCACTTTGGAGGAACGTCCGTTCAGAGGATTGATCGCCAGCAGTCCGTCGAGTTCGGTTGCAGCGATCTTGCGGGAGGCATGCCCGGAAACGACACCCTCTTCAATCATCGCATCGTAACGCGCATCTGCAACGATATGTCCGTCATTGGTAAGCACATACATTTCATCCGGGTTGATAGAAATACCGGTATTGGCAGGCAGTGTCCACGGTGTTGTTGTCCAAATGACCAGACCGGCCTTTCCCTCTACCCCTATCTTTTCTTTGGCTGCATCGGAAAGTTCAAAGTGCACATAGATTGAGTAATCTTCTTTATCTTCATACTCCACTTCTGCATCTGCCAGTGCTGTCTGCGCCGCCCACGACCAGAAGATCGGCTTATGGCGTTCTACCAAAAGTCCCCGCTTGGCCACTTCACATAGGGTTCGGTAAATGTTCGCTTCAAATTTGAAATCCATCGTGACATACGGATGTTCCCAGTCAGCGATCACACCGAGCGACTTGAAACCGTCTCTTTGTATATCGATGAACTTGGCGGCATGTTCCCGGCAAAGGGCTCTAAACTGCTCAGTCGGCATGGCTTCTTTCTTGCTTTTGCCGAGTTTCTCTTCGACCTTCTGCTCGATAGGCAGACCATGACAGTCCCAGCCCGGCGTCATACGGACCGCTTTGCCCTGAAAATAGTTGTACTTCAGGATGATATCTTTAAGTATCTTGTTGAGTGCATGACCGATGTGAATGTCACCATTGGCATACGGAGGCCCGTCATGCAGCGTGAACATTTCGGCACCTTCACGTTTGGTTTTCATTTGGCCATATATATCGGTATCAAACCAGGCTTTGTACTTTTTGGGTTCATTGTTTGGGAGGTTTCCGCGCATCGGGAAGTCTGTTTTGGGGAGGAGAAGCGTCTCTTTATAATCCATAGTTGATAATACCTTGCTCATTATTATCCCGTGATTGTATCCAAAAGTGAATTAGAAGCTACTTTTGATACAATCTTCTTATGGAAAATACTCGAAATACTGTTGAAAAACTTATAAAAACACTTAGTAGACAAAAACAGACTGTCAGTTTTGCAGAAAGCTGTACCGGAGGAAGAATCGCTGCAGCGTTTACGGCTGTTCCAGGTGCTTCCAACATCCTTCACGGTTCAGTGGTAAGCTACTCCAATGAGATCAAACACCGCTGGCTCGGTGTCAGCAGAGAAACACTTGAAACATACGGAGCAGTCAGCCGTGCCTGTGTCGAAGAGATGCTGAACGGCATACAGAAACTTGCAGAGAGTGATTATGCCATAGCAGTCTCCGGAATAGCGGGACCGACAGGAGGTACGGAGCTCAAGCCGGTAGGCACGGTCTATATAGGTATTAAAACACCTTTTTCGCAGGAAGTATATCATTGTCATTTTCATGGCAGCCGCGAAGAGATACAGGAACAATCCGTTATCTTTGCCGTCAGGAAACTCGATGAAGTGATAAATTTTTAAATAATTTTAAAATTCTCTTGACAATCGAAGGTTTCTGAGCTATAATTCCGTCCACTTATTGCAAGTTAAACCTGCAAAATGTGACCCGTTAGCTCAGTTGGTAGAGCAACTCCCTTTTAAGGAGTGGGCCCTAGGTTCGAATCCTAGACGGGTCACCACTATAAGTATGTCATTGCGGCGGTAGTTCAGTTGGTTAGAATACCTGCCTGTCACGCAGGGGGTCGCGAGTTCGAGTCTCGTCCGCCGCGCCATGACAAAATGTAAGACCCGTTAGCTCAGTTGGTAGAGCAACTCCCTTTTAAGGAGTGGGCCCTAGGTTCGAATCCTAGACGGGTCACCACCACAACAATCACCCTTATGGTCGCTTAGCTCAGTTGGTAGAGCGCTACCCTTACAAGGTAGATGTCACAAGTTCGAGTCTTGTAGCGACCACCATT
>NZ_WGDD01000007.1 GCF_015493435.1 Sulfurovum sp. | reverse complement strand
GAAGGACGAATAGACACTGACAAAAGCATCTATTTTCTTTTGGCTCTTTTTGTAGCCTTTATCGGCGGACTTCTTCTTGCCAGTATGATCATACTTTAACCAGGGACAGTTTATGGATATCAAAAAAGCACTTATTCAGCAGCAGAACGAAATAAACGATTATGCACTCTACAGTGCTTTGGCACACAGAGAAAAAGACCCTCACAATAAAAGTGTCTATGAAGATATAGCACAGGAAGAAAAAACCCATTATGAGTTTTGGAAAGGGATCACCGGAAAATCAATAAAGGCAAATCATTTTCTGATCGGATGGTATATTTTTCTTGCTTCTCTGCTTGGAACTTCTTTTGCACTGAAGCTTGCGGAGAAAAGAGAAAAAGGTGCTGAAGTATTTTATCTCTCACTTTTTGATACGTATCCCCAGGCAAAAGAAATCTACGCGCAGGAAATGAAACATGAAAAAGAGCTCATCGACATGCTGCATGACAAAAAACTGCTGTATGCGGGTGCCATCGTGCTGGGTATGAACGATGCGCTGGTCGAACTGACAGGTACGCTTAGCGGTATTGCTCTGGCTTTTGACAAGAGTATAGTGGTCGGTGTGACCGGCGCCATCATGGGGATTGCTGCATCCATGTCCATGGCAGGCTCTTCCTATCTTGAAGCCAAAGAGAGCCCCGTAGAAGGTATAAGCCCGGGAATATATGCTGCCTATACCGGTATTTCCTATATTTTGACAACGTTATTTCTTGTACTTCCCTTTTTCCTGATAGCATCTATCAAAGCGGCACTTCTCAGCATGTTCATTGCGGCACTCATCGCCATAGTGCTTTACAACTTCTATATCTCTGTTGCCAAAGAACAGTCGTTCTACTAAAGAACATCACAAATGCTCTTGATCACATTTGGAGTCGCACTGATCTCTTTTGCCATAGGCTATTTTGTACACCATTATCTTGGTATTCAGATATAAATACAAAAAATAAAAGGATATGCCTTAACAATTATTATAATATCAAATATTAATCATCAGTTAATAATTAGGTATTACAATACAAATACACACTGAGCGGTGTCGTACAAATTTCATTTACATATAAAGGATCTCAAATGAAAAAAAATATTTTTCTTTCGTTAACAGCAGCATTTGTTCTTGCGGGAACATCACTTTATGCAACTTCGGAGAATAAGGCCGATTTACAGGCTACTGTCAAGACAGATGCACCAATTCATTCATTTTGGGCATTTGGCCCCTCTAAGGACCATGTGACAAAAAAACAGCTTGCCTATTTTAAATCGATGGGCTTGATCGACAAGCATCAGATGATCTCAAAAGAGATTGCAAAGGTTACGGCAAAACACGGAAAAGCTCCGGCTGAAGTACTGCACGGATTAAGTGCAACGGTCAAGGCAATGGCGGCACTGGAGAAAAAAGATAAAAAATCGGCAGAAACATATTTGACAGAAGCAACAAAACAGTTTGATGCGGCACTGAAAAAAGATGCAGCGCTGAAATTGGTTCCTGTCGATGAAGATGTTAATGTCATTGCCAATGTAATTACACCGGATCAGGCAAAAGAGATTAAAAAAGATGCCATGAAAACACTGAAAAACAACCAGCCTCAGGAAACCATAGCCCTTCTGTCCGCACTGGTAGACCAAATTACCATTACCACAGCTTATCTGCCTATGGATCTTTATCCGAAAGCAACACATACTGCACTCGAAGAGCTTAAAAAAGGAAAAGATACGAAAGTCGCACTTGCAACATTGATTGACGGATTGAGTACGATCGTCAATACCCAGGTTGTTATTCCCCTTCCTCTACTGATGGCACAGAAAGTAGTTTCAGATGCAGAAAAGCTTGGAAACAAAGAAAAAAAGAAAACGGTAAAATTACTGGATCTTGCACAGGGACAGCTTGTTCTTGCACAATATGAAGGCTACATATCAGCAGACAGTACAGAATACAAAACCCTCTCTTCTGAAATCAAAAAACTCAAAGAGAAAGCGGAAAAAGGAAATATTGTCTCCAAAGACTACGACAAAGCAAAAAGCTATTTTCATACCCTGTCCGAAAAGTTCCATAAAGGTACGAAAAAACAGTAAAGAAACAGGCAGCTGCTTTTAGTATTATAACAGCGGCGGCGGTGCGGTAAAAATCAGAATATAAAAGGGAAAAAGATGAGTAATATCAAATGGTTCAGTGAGATCGGCATCGAGGATGTCGCAGAGGTTGGGGGCAAAAATGCTTCACTTGGTGAGATGTATCAAAACCTGATTTCCGAAGGGGTACGTGTTCCGAACGGTTTTGCCGTTACAGCGACGGCTTATAAAGCCATCCTTGACTATAACAATGCCTGGGAAAAACTGCATGAACAGCTTGACCCTATGAATGTCAATGATGTCAAAGACTTGCAGAAACGCGGGGCAGCGTGCCGTGACATCGTTTACCACTGCAAGCTTCCTGACGATGTGCAGAACGAGATTCTCGAAAACTATGCGAAGCTTAAAAAAGAGTACGGTGAATCACTTTCTGTTGCGGTACGCTCGTCTGCCACTGCGGAAGATTCGCCCGAAGCCTCTTTTGCCGGTCAGAATGAAACCTACCTGCATATTCAGAATGAAGAAGAACTGCTCGATGCCTATATGCGCTGTCTTGCCTCCAATTTTACCGACCGTTCCCTGCACTACAAGTACGATAACGGATTTGACTACTACAAAGTTTACCTCTCTGCGGTTATCATGAAAATGGTACGCAGCGACATCGGTGCGAGCGGAGTGATGTTCAGCCTTGATACGGAAACCGGTTTCAGAGATGTCGTCTTCATCAACGCCGCATACGGGCTGGGAGAAAATGTCGTACTCGGTACCATCGACCCCGACAGCTTCTATGTGCACAAACCGACGTTCAACAAAGGACACCGTGCCGTGCTCAAACGCCGATTGGGAAGCAAAGAACTTAAAATGGTCTTTACCAAAGAAGCCAATGTCAGCAATATGGCTGTCGAATATACAAAGAACATCGATACCACGCCACAGGAGCGCAACGGCTTCTGTCTCAGCGATGACGAAGTGATGGTGCTGGCTGACTATGCTATCAAAGTGGAAAACCATTATTCGCAAAAAGCAGGTTTCCATAAGCCAATGGATATGGAATGGGCCAAAGACGGCAGTGACGGACACCTTTACATGGTACAGGCGCGTCCCGAAACCGTCGAGTCACAGCAGAGCGGCTCCATTCTGAAGCTCTATCATCTTAAGGAGCATGGCGATGTCCTTACAACCGGCCGTGCCGTCGGTACCAAGATCGGTGCGGGGAAAGTACATATCATCAATGATGTTAAAGAAATGGATACCTTCAAAGCGGGTGAAGTCCTTGTTGCCGATATTACGACACCGGACTGGGAACCGGTCATGAAGATCGCTTCGGCCATCGTGACGAACAAAGGCGGACGTACCTGTCATGCAGCGATCGTGAGCCGTGAGCTTGGATTGCCTGCTGTGGTAGGTTCTGTTAATGCCACCGAAGTACTCAAAAACGGCCAGGAAGTGACCGTGAGCTGTGCAGAAGGTGAAACAGGCTATGTCTATGAGGGCAAACTGGCATTTGAGATCCAGAAGACAGACCTCAGCGCTCTGCCGAAAACCAAAACGGAGATCATGATGAACCTCGGCGACCCGGATATCGCGTTCTCACTGGCTTCTCTGCCGGTGGACGGGATCGGCCTGGCGCGTATGGAGTTCATTATCAACAACGATATCAAAGCACACCCTATGGCGCTGAAACATCCGGAAAAGACTGATGATGCCACAAGAAAAGCGCTGGAAGAACTGACAGACGGATATGACGATTTTGAAAGCTTCTTTGTCAAACGTCTCTCCGAAGGCGTTGCCACCATTGCAGCCACCGTGTACCCTAAACCCTGCGTGGTGCGCATGAGTGACTTCAAATCGAACGAATACGCTTCTCTGCTCGGCGGGAAATTCTTTGAGCCGACAGAAGACAACCCGATGATCGGTTTCCGGGGTGCGGCACGCTATGCGAACCCGGCCTATGAAGAGGGATTTGCGCTTGAGTGTGCCGCCATGAAGCGTGTACGTGACGAGATGGGCTTTGACAATGTCATCCTGATGATCCCCTTCTGCCGCCGCGTAGAAGAGGGACAGCGTGTCATCGACACGATGGCAAAATACGGTTTGAAACAGGGGGAGAACGGCCTGAAGATCTATGTCATGTGCGAAATTCCGAACAATGTCATTTCCATCGATGAATTCAGCCAGATCTTTGACGGTTTCAGTATCGGTTCGAACGACCTGACACAGTTGACACTCGGAGTGGACAGGGACAGCGAGATCGTTGCCTTTGACTATGACGAGCGCGACCCGGGAGTACTGAAGATGATAGAGATGGCCGTACACGGTGCCCAGCGTAACAAACGCCACAGCGGCATTTGCGGACAGGCACCGTCTGACTACCCCGAAGTGGCTGAATACCTCGTCAAACTCGGCATCGACTCCATCAGCCTCAATCCGGACAGTGTGTTGAGTACACTACCCAAGATCGTTGAACTTGAAAAGAAACTGGGCGAATAGCAAAATACGGAACAAAAGGATAAAAAATGTCAAAGAGCAGTATAAAATCTATAGATGCAGTGGAGATCCTCGATTCACGGGGCAATCCGACGGTAAGGGTGCTGATGGCACTTGAAGATGGTACGGAAGTGAGTGCCTCGGTACCGTCCGGTGCCAGTACGGGAGAATACGAAGCGCATGAACTGCGTGACGGAGACCCGGAGCGCTACGGAGGCAAAGGGGTAAGAAAAGCCTGTGAAAATGTCATCAAAAGCATTGCTCCGGCTCTCATCGGTATGGATGCGTCGGAACAGGCAAAAATAGACCGTACCATGATAGCCCTTGACGGTACGGACGACAAAAGCCGTCTGGGTGCCAATGCGATCCTCGGGGTTTCCATGGCAGCAGCCAAAGCAGCGGCACAAAGCCATCATATGCCGCTTTACCGCTATCTCGGCGGTGCGGAAGCACTGCGTCTGCCGGTACCGTGCATGAATATCCTCAACGGAGGAGAACATGCGGACAACAGTGTGGATTTTCAGGAGTTTATGGCAGTACCGCACGGTGCACCTTCCTTCTCCGAAGGACTGCGCTATGTAGCGGAAACTTTTCATACATTGAAAAAGCTGCTGCATGAGAAAGGCTATGCTACTTCCGTCGGAGATGAAGGCGGGTTCGCCCCGAATCTCGGCAGCAACGAAGAAGCCATCGAACTCATTGTCGAAGCGATAGAAAAAAGCGGCTACCGTCCGGGAGATGATATTTCCATTGCCATTGACAGTGCGGCCACTTCATTTTCTACGGACAAAGCAGGTCATTACGACTTGAAATGGTCCGGTGCAGGCAAAATGGACAGTGCCGAACTGATCGCGCTTGCAAAAAAATGGGTTGACAAATATCCTATTATTCTCTGGGAAGATCCGCTTGCGGAAGAAGACTGGGACGGATTTGCCCAGTTTACGGCGGCACTCGGCAATGAGATCGAAGTCGTCGGAGACGATATCTTTGTTACCAATACCAAATTCATTTCGCGTGGTATCAAAGAACACACGGCAAATGCCTCTCTGATCAAACTCAACCAGATAGGTACGGTCAGCGAAACTGTAGATGCAGTCAGACTCTGCGAAGAGAACGGCTGGAGGGCGTTTCTCTCCCACCGTTCGGGAGAAACGGCCGACACGTTCCTTGCCGATTTTTCTGTTGCGATGCAGAGCGGCCACCTCAAAAGCGGTTCGGCTTCGCGCAGCGAACGCCTTGCCAAATACAACCGTCTCATAGAGATCGAACATGCACTTGGCACCGATGCCAAATATTACTGGAAATAAAAAGGAAAAAATCCCATGAAAAAACGTATTGCTATCAACGGACTCGGACGTATAGGAAACCAGGTACTCAGGCACTATATACACGCACTGCCGAAACATTGCGAAATTGTCGCTGCCAATACTTCAAGTGTAGAAGACGCAGCCTACCTGCTCAAATACGACTCAGTCCACGGACGGGCGGATTTTGATATCAGCACCGAAGAGAACAAGCTCATTATCGACGGACATGAGATCGCGATCGTCAGCAGCCATGATCCGCGCGAACTGCCCTGGAAAGAGATGAATATCGATATCGTGCTTGAGTGTACCGGGCACTTCACGGAAGGTAGCCTGGCGGCACAGCACCTTGAGGCAGGGGCGAAAAAAGTGATCATTTCCGCGCCCGGCAAGAATGTGGACAAAACGATCGTACTCGGGGTCAACCACTCCGAATATGATCCTGCGACGCAGCATATCCTCTCTAATGCCTCCTGTACGACCAATTCGCTCGCTCCGGCCATGAAAGTACTTGAAGAGAATTTTGGTGTTGAAAATGCCATGATCACAACGTCTCATGCTTATACGTCGACGCAGACAACGGTGGACAAGCGTGCAAAGAAACGCAGAAGAGGGCGTGCCGCTGCCGTGAACATCATCCCCACCACGACCGGTGCTGCGATCGCTACGACAGAAGTGATCCCTGAACTCAAGGGAAAGATGGAAGCAATGGCGCTGCGTGTACCTGTACCAGACGGGGCAGTGACCGAGATCGTGGCACTGCTGAACAAAGCGGTAACGGTTGAAGAGGTCAATAAGGCATACACTGCTGCAGCGGCAGGAGAGATGAACGGTATCCTCGATATCACAATGGAAGAAGTCGTGTCATCCGATATGCTGGGCAACCTGCATTCAAGCATTATCGATGGGCTTTCAACAGCTGTCGTGGGTGAGCGTATGGTAAAAGTACTGGCATGGTACGACAATGAATACGGCTATTCCCAGCGTCTGCTTGAACTTGCTGACTACGTTGCCGAAAAAATGAACGTATAAGGAGTGTAGGATGAAAATGACCCTTCCGGCAGATGTACCTGCCGATAAAGAAAAAGCGTATATAGAAAATTTTGAAAAAACCACCGGCGGCAGCGGCCGGCTGATGCTCTTTGCCGGCGACCAAAAGGTAGAGCATCTCAACAACGACTTTTACGGAGAAGGCATTCCGCTTGAAGACAATGACCCGGAACATCTTTTCAAGATCGCTTCAGCGGCAGATATCGGTGTTTTCGCCACCCAGTTTGGGCTTATAACACGTTACGGACGCGACTACAGCGACATTCCCTACCTGGTGAAACTCAATGCCAAGACCAACCTCATTCCCTACAGCGAAAAAGACCCGTATTCCCAGCAGTGGCTGGAAGTGGAGGATGTCGTACGTTTTCAAAAGAGCAGCGGACTGGACATACGCGGTGTAGGCTATACACTGTACCTGGGAAGCGAACATGAACATGCCATGCTGCGCGAAGCGGCACGCATCGTGCATGAGGCGCATTTGAACGGCTGGATCGCCGTACTGTGGATCTACCCCAAAGGCAATTACGTCAAAGACCAGCACGACAGGCATCTCATCGCCGGTGCGGCCGGTGTGGGCGCGGCGCTCGGGGCGGATTTCGCCAAGCTCAAAGTACCTTATATCGACGGAAAACTCGATACGGAAGGTCTCATCGAGGTCACGACCGCTGCGGGGAGGACCGGTGTACTCTGTGAAGGCGGAGACAAAACGTCTCCCGAAGCCTTTCTGCTGGAACTGCATGAGCAGATCCACCAGGGCGGCAGCCGCGGGAACGGAACGGGGCGTAATATTCACCAGCGTCCGCTTGAAGAAGCTGTTCGCATGGCAAATGCTATCTATGCTGTTACGGCCAAAAATGTTTCTGTTGAAGAAGCATTGCAAATACTGAAAGGATAAAACTATGGATACGATGGAAAAATACGATCTCGTTGTGCTTGGTGCCGGCCCCGGCGGTACTCCCGCAGCGATGGCTGCCGCACAGTTTGGCAAAAAAGTACTCCTCGTCGACAAACGCGATGCACCAGGCGGAGAGTGTCTCTTTGAAGGATGCATCCCCTCAAAAGTGCTGGAAAACGCTGCCAACCGTTTTGCCATGCTCAAAGAGATGAAAGCCTTTCATATTGATGTGGAGGCCAAAGGGCAGATTCACTGGGAAGCGGTGCTTGCGGACAAAGCCCAAATCGTAAAACAGCGTTCCGTAGGTACACTAAAACAAATGGAACAGCTTCCGAATCTCCATTTCAAACAGGGCAGTGCTGCCTTTGTTGATGCCAACACGCTCGACATCGATGGTGAAAAGGTTTCGTTTGCCTATGCCATTGTGGCAACGGGAGCCAATGCCTACCTGCCGCCGTTTGAAGGCGAGGGGGTTGCACACGCATGGACCAATGCTGATGTTTTCAAACACAGCGACCTGCCAGAAGAGATTACGTTCATCGGTGCCGGAGCGATCAGCTGCGAACTGGTACAAATGTTCAACAAGCTGGGAACGACCTGCCGTATGCTCGAGCGCGGTGAGCGGATTCTCAAGCATATTGATGAAGAAAGTGCACTGGTCGTACAGCAAAAGATGATCGATGCAGGTATCGATATTCGGCTGAATGTCACTTTTGGCAAGATTAACGGCAAAGAAGGTGATTTTACCGTCCACTACAGTCAGGATGGTGAAACCAAAAGCCTCAACACTCCTCATTTGCTCATTGCTACGGGACGTGCTGCCAATGTGGAGGGCATAGGACTGGAGAATGCCGGGGTTTCGTTTGACAGACACGGCATCAAAGTGGATAAAACATTGCAGACCACACAGCCGAACATTTATGCAGTGGGCGACTGTACCGTCGGGCCGAAATTCGCACACTGGGCTACCTACCAGGCGGGCATTGCCATTCACAACATCTTTGCCCCCATGAAACATAAAAGCGATATGGGCAAACTCAGCTGGGTACTCTTTTCCGATCCGCAGATCGCCTCGGTAGGGTTGAGTGAAGCCGATGCTGCAAAGGCGGGTATGGAGGTAGAGACGGCACGGTACGACTTTGCCACCGATGCCAGAGCGCAGATAGACAAAGCGGCCGAAGGCTTTTTGAAGTATGTCATTGAAAAAAAGAGCGGTATTATCCGCGGTATCCAGATCGTCAGTGAAGACGCTTCGTCATTGAGCGGGGAAGCGTCACTGATTGTGGCCAATGAAATGACAGCGATGGATGTGAT
>NZ_WGDD01000006.1 GCF_015493435.1 Sulfurovum sp. | reverse complement strand
GGATTCATCACAGTATGTTTTTCCAGATACCCGGCCATGATCGTATAGAATGTCGTATAGGTATTTTTTGGGTTGGTGCCATACTGTTTGAACCAGAAATAGCCGTCACCGGCATGTGTAACAAGGTAGGCATTGGATAAAAGCGTATATTTTTTTTCATCTTCCAGGGGTTTTAGCGTTCCATCCGGCAATACTATCCCTATCTTGCTGACCCGTTCTCCTGCCTGTTCAATGGTCCAAGAACCGTTATCGTTATATTTTATCACCTGTGCCTGCTTGCTGAGATCCATCGTATAATGTATACCCGAAACCTGCATCAAGCCTCCTCTTCCATATGAAGCTGCACTGTGTTCCAGTATCTGACGCAGATATTTTCCTTTGATCTTCATGATGTATACATTGTTTGAGAATTCATCAATCTCATGAAGCATGGTATCGGTAATATCCCCAGGAGGATATACCTTTTTACCCCTGAATGCTCCTGCATTGTTCATCACGATATCTACAGAGAATTTTTGACGCAAAAGGTCATTGATGAGGTCTGCGACATTGGATTCCCTTTTTCTCAGCGCATCTGTGGTCAGATCCCATTCTACAGTGGTTTTTCCCAGAATGACAGTCGCAGGCAGTTGTGCTTTGTAAGTTTCCAACGTTTTCTCAACATCACTGTCTGCGACAATGGGGGCAATGATCGGAATCAAGCTGTATTCTGCTTTATCTTTTCTGATATGATGCTGAGTGTCAAGAGGAAGAAGCAGTTTCACAACATAAGACCCTTGTTCGCCGGCATTGACGATCAGTGTATCGCCTACATGTACCAGTTGCCGGGTATACTCATGGGAGTGGCCGCCAAAGATCACATCGATCCCTTTGACTTTTTGTGCAACCGCCTTGTCCCGATCCAGCCCTATATGGGTAATAGCTACGATAATATCGCAGTGTTCATTCTTGAGTATTTCAACCATTTTTCGGGCTGAGGCGAAATTGTCCGCGGAAAGTTTGACTTTTCCCGGAGTACTGATGAGAGGCAGGTCTTCTGTCATCAGAGAGAAAAAGCCTATGGTTGCACCTTTTGCATAAATGATCTTATAGGGGATACATTTCCCTTCCAGCAAAGTATCTTTGACACTCAGATCGGAACAGATCGTATCAAACGACGCATAGTCCAAGGCATGTGCGAATATCTCTGTACCCTTGTCAAACTCATGGTTTCCCGGTGCATAGAGTGCATACCCGCTTTGACTCATCAGAGAATAGATCGCTTCCCCTTTAAAGGTATGGAAATAACGCCCCATCAGATCATCACCGCTTGAAAGAACAAAAGTACCGAAAGGATTTTCTGATCCGGCCTCTTTTAAAACAGAAGCAATCCTACTGATACCGCCGCCTTCTATCTCCTTTTTAGTTCCATTGATCTCATACTCTTGTACAAATGGCTCCATCAATCCCTGCAAGTCAGCCGTACCGATAATAGTCAGGCTCTCTTTTTGTGAAGTTGCAGAGTTGCATCCGGAAAAAACAATGCTTAGGGAAAACAACAGAAAATATAGAACAAACTCCTGTACCCACTTTACATGAAATCGCTTCATGATTGATCCTTTCAGCTTCTATTCGAAAATCAACATTTATACACTGCACCGATATTCCAGCTTGATATTTTCACATCACCCAAAACCTTCTCATCGCATCCGGCCATATCCTCTAATAGCTGTTTTATTTAGTCGAACATAAATCTATGAATATCGATACACTCTACGTAAAAGCGTAGGTTGTTATATCACTATAGACAACTTCCTGCACTTTTACAGGCTTAACCGGGGCAATATCCCTGCCTCCCATTGCAGATAGTGTGATATTTACAGTATATCCCCATTTTATTTAGGCAGTACTGAAAAGATTATTAACAAAATGGCACTCATTCGATTGCATAATTTGGGATAAAAATATAAGGTTCCCCTTAAAGTAAAGAAAGTTATACTATAACTATGCATACCTATCTACATACTCTCACATCCATTCTTATCGTTGCCTGTGTTATTTTACTCGTTGTTGTGTTACGCAAAAAAAGGATACTCCAACAAGAAAACGGTACACTTTTCTCCCAGCTTGTCACACACGTAACACTTCCCGCACTTATTTTTGATGCGCTTTCAAGGTCTTCTGTCAAATGGCAATATATTCTTCTCTTTTTTTACATTTTTTTATCTGAAATCATTCTACTGATGATTGCATGGATGATTGGCCGGTTATTGAAACTGGAACGAGATCAAATGGGGACTTTTTTGCTGGTATCAGCTTTTGGAAGTTCTGCACTGCTGGGCTACCCTCTTATCGTGGAGCTATTCCCTGGCAATACCGCTGCGCTTACAGAAGCCACCTTTATCTCGGAGCTTGGTGTAGGCTTGCCTCTCTTTACCATTGGTGTGATGATCGCCATGTATTACGGAACTGGGAAACAGACAAAAAATTCTCTATACAGTGGCGCTGCACTTTTTTTCAGTTCCCCTATTTTCATCTCAATTGTACTGGGATTGCTTTGGTCTTTTTCCCCTCTTGGATCTACCGGTATATTGATTACGCCAATGTTTGAAGCCATTCATATTATAGCCAAGGCCAATACCTTTCTTGTAGCCTTGACCGTAGGAGTACTTCTCAATTTCTCATCCATGCGAAATATCATACGGATAGTATTTTTTGTCATTATGATCAAACTTATTTTGGCACCTGTACTTGTCTTTTTCCCTGCAAGCATGATGTCTCTGGAAAACTGGCAGCTTCAGGTTTTACTTCTTGAAGCTGCCATGCCATCAGCCATGCTCAGTGTTGTCCTGGCAAAACAGTATGGTTGTGATGCCAAACTGGCTGCAAAGCTGGTTTTCATTACCCTTGTAGGCAGTCTTTTTACGGTTGCCGTGATGATGAATTTATAAACAGGCACAAAGTAAAAAATGTTAGTTTAACTTCTCTCTTATTCCGCGGCTAAAGCAACAGAATCATTTCCCTTAGGATTGTGAAATAGTACAGCAACACCGCGGTACATTGTGGGCTTGAAGTACTTATCCTGTCCATGCAGATCTTTCCTGAAATATTCACTAAAATCGCCCAGCCCAATCATCCTTCAATCCCATTAAAAAAATAGTTGTACATCCATATAGCAGTCATAATGCCAATAAAGGCTCCAAACAGTACATCACTGGGATAATGTGCAGTAAGAAGGATCCGACTTGCCCCAATCATCAATGCCAAAACGATAAAAAGAGGCATATAGCGTTTAAATAGCAATCCCAAAGCAGTAAAAAAAGAGAATGCTCTTATGGTATGGCCGGAGGGCGAGGAGTTCATCAGCCAATTTGTAGTAAAAAAGTGCAGGCCGTATTTACCATGTTCGAAGAGAAATACGGGTCTGTAGCGCCCAAGCAGGTATTTGAAGCCCTCACCAATCATAATGGCAACAGTCATAGAAATGACGATAAAAAAAAGTTTCTTGGTACTTTGTTTCCGTATGCCCGGATCAGCAATGACAATATAGGCAAAAGCACATAGGAGTGCAAGGCTGACGTAGAGGGATGAGGCCAATACCGAGATCTGTTTCCCGATCAACTCCATTTTTGTACCCGGTATATTATGATGTATCCAGAGATCGATACTTCTGTCGAAAAAAACAAACAATATTACATACAAAACAACTGTCATAAGTATAGTGCAAATGATTTTCACTCTTGTACTTCTCATTAATCCCCCTATTCTATCAAATATTTCTCTTTGTCATAACCGTCTATTACCACAGTAAGCAGTATATGATTAATTTCCTTTGTCTATAAAAAGAAGAAAAGAAGGATACCAATACCAGCCAATACCATCATACCCTTGCTAGTCTCCTTTATCTCATTATTCATTACTTTCACTACTACATATACCAATGCACCAAGCATTAAACCATCTGTGATCGAATAGGTTAACGGCATGCCGATCACTGTAAAGAAAGTGCTGTACTGCATAGCCGGGTCATCGTAATTGATGGCACGCAGTTCGGAAAACATCATAGTTCCTACAAGTATCAGAACCGGATAGATGGCAAAAGAGGGAATGGACTTGAAGAACGGAAGCGCAAAGAGAGGCAAAATGAAAAGCAGTGCTGTAACCAGTGCCGTCAGTCCGGTACGGCCGCCTGCCTCTACACCCGCTGCACTTTCTATAAAAGGTGTAGTACTGGTCACACCGGCGAAACCGCTCAGAAAGGTACCTGCTGCATCCGCCTGAATACTCTTTTCAAGTGCTACGGAGCGGTTCCCTTCAAAAAGACCGGCACGAAGCCCCAGTCCAGTCAGGGTACCCAGCGTATCGAAGATATCAGTAATCAAAAATGTCAAGAGTACAGGAATCATTGACCACTTCAATACTGCTACGATATCCATCTGAAAAAAAAGTGGCGATATAGATGCCGGCATAGAGACAAAAGTTTTAGGCAGTTCTGAAATCCCCAGAATCCATGCCAGACCCGTCGTAACTGCAATGGAGACAATAAATGCACCGCGCACATTTCGAAGCAACAGAAGCAGAGAGAGAAGCAGTGCAAATATCCCCATCAATACAGGAGTCTCCTTCAGATTTCCGAGTGTCACCAGTGTAGCATCACTTTTGACAATGATATGAAGCTGTTCCAGACCGATAAATGAAATGAAAGCACCGATCCCGGCACTGACCGCACGTTTGAAATCCAGAGGCATCGTTTCGACAAGCCAGCGCCGCAAGGGTGTCAGTGTTACAAGGACATACAGCACACTGGAAACAACTTCTACTCCCAGCGCTGTCTGCCACGTCATTCCCATCCCTTTGACAAGGCCGAAAGTAAAGAATGCATTGAGCCCCATCCCGACACTCATGGCTACGGGAGTATTAGACCAGAATACATTGAGAAGTGTCGCGATGATCGTCATAAGCGCCGTTGCTGTCACCAGAGCATCATAAGGCATTCCCGCCTCACTCATGATCGCTGCATTGACCGGGATGATATAGAGCATAGCAAGGAAAGTACTGATCCCGGCTATCACTTCCGTTTTGACATTGGTATCATGCTCCTTGAGTTTGAAAAGATCCATCAATCTATCCTGCAATTATCTATAAAATGGAAACTGCGCCCATCAAAAAGTCCTTTGTCGCTGAGCTTGAGTTCGGGAATGACCAACAGTGCCATAAAAGAGAGTGTCATGAAAGGAGCACTCAGAGGCGAGCAGAATTCTTCTTTCACTCTTTTATCGAGTTTTGCATAGCGTTCTGCCACCTCAAAACCGTCCCGGTCACTCATGAGACCGGCAATGGGAAGGTCCAGTACTTCCGTCTCCTCTTCGGTCACAGCACAGATACCTCCTCTCTTTTCAATGATCGTATTGACTGCCTTGGCAATGAGCGCATCACTGCACCCTACCGCAATGATGTTATGTGAATCATGTGCAACACTGGAAGCGATGGCGCCTTTCTTCAAACCGAAACCGTGCACATAGGCGACTGCCGGTGTGGCATTCTCATAGCGGTTGACGACTGTGATTTTCAATACATCCCCCGCTTTTCCGGAAGAAAAGTCCATGATCTCCTCTTCCGTGATCAAAGAATGGTCGATAGCATGAATAATCTCTGTATGGGCACAGCGTTCCAGGAAAAAATCTTCCGTTTTTTTCACGCTGGTATGAAAACGGTTCGGGGTTTCCACACGGACAGAATCGATCATCGGCTTTTTCCCTTTGGCGATGGTTTTGCCGTCTATGACCGTTTGAAGCACTTTGAACTCCTTCAGGTCCTCCACCACGATGAAGTCGGCCGGGTCCCCTACCCTGAGCATGCCGACTTCGAGGCCGTAATGTTCTACAGGGTTTGCCGAGGCGATCCTCAACACATCGAACAGGTCATAACCCTTGGCAACAGCACGCCTGACATGTCCGTCGATGTGTTCCCTTGCAAGATCATTGGGGTGCCTGTCATCGGAACAGAACATCAGCATCTCCGGATACTCGGCAATGAGCGGGGCAAGGGCTTCGAAATTCCTGGCCGCTGACCCTTCCCGGATGAGTATCTTCATCCCCTTCTGCACTTTTTCCCGCCCCTCTTCATACGTAAAGGCTTCATGGTCCGTCTCGATACCGGCATGGATGTATTTCGTCAGATCATCCCCGCGCAGCCCCGGAGCATGCCCGTCAATGCGCTTGTTCAGGGCTTTGGCCTTTGCGATCTTGGCGAGCATATCGGGATCATCATTGACCACGCCGGGAAAATTCATCACTTCGGAGAGATATTTTATCTGAGGCATTTTCAGGAGGGTCTCCACCTCATCGGGTCCCAGTACCGCACCGCTGGTCTCGAAAGGCGTTGCCGGCACGCAGGGAGAGGCACCGAAATAGAACTTGAACGGTGTCTCTTCACTGTTATTCAGCATATATTCGACACCGGGGATCCCCAGGACATTGGCGATCTCATGCGGGTCGGATACCGTAGCGACCGTCCCGTGGCAGGCGGCAAGACGTGAAAATTCGCTGGGAGGCAGCATGGAACTCTCAATGTGTATGTGCGCATCGATGAATCCAGGCAGTATAAAACTTTCACAACGCGCTTCGATCCGTTCTACCGTATCGATCCGTCCGTCCTTGACCGTCACCTTCGCAGGGAAGATCTCCCGATTGAAAATATCCACATAGTTGCCTGTGATCTCCATGACATCCTCCTTTTTTATCGTAATTATAGCATGTACGGTTAAAGCAAAGGCCGTTATACTGCGTTTATGGAACTTACAGACAAGAATTATGAAACGATCATCAAGAACAATGAACAGCCTGTCTTCATAGACTTCTACTCCCCTACCTGCGGGCCGTGCCAGATGCTGATGCAGCTGATAGACGAAAGACTGGAGAAGTACGGTGAGGAGAATGGTGTGAAAGTGGTCAAGTGTAATGTGTCAAGGAACAGTAAACTGGCGGAAGCGTTCAAAGTACGTTCGGTCCCCTTCACCATCGCGGTCATGCCCGGCGGGAAACTCAAGTACCCGGAACTGGGCCTGAAGAATGAAACCTACTACTTCGAACTGATCGACAAACTGGCAGGAAAAGGATTATTTTTCAGCCGTCTGTTTACCTGACAGCTTATGCCTTTCTCCCAAAAATGAAACCATTTACGTACATCTTTTTCAATCATTGTATTGCCACTTAAAAACTGTTTCCCACAGTAAAGATCAGGGAGGCAAAAATACCAAAATAGAGCGTCACACCACCATCGGAATCTTTCTTGAGATACCGCTACCCATAAATATGGAATGACGCAATATTATCATAGCGCCTCCCTATTTCGCTTCTACAGCAGTCGGGAACTTCCATTTCCCCTCGAGGATCTCTTTATGCGGTCTGTAAAGTCTGACGATGTACTGCCAACCCGGCACGATGGGAATGTAGTTCTCCGCCTTAGGGTCACCGCCAAAGTGGATGGTTGTTGACCCGTCTTTGTTCTTCTTTGCAGTCACATTGTTGAGCGAGTAGCGGTTTAGGTCGTTCTTGACCATGAAGCGGTCTTTGTCGTACACTGTCACCGACCAGAAGCCGTCCACAGGCACATCTTTCGGCACGGTCAGTACATAGGCTGTCTTCCCGTCATTCTTTTGGGGTGTGACAGGCACATAGGTAGAGTCAATCGCCTGAAGACCGCCCCAGCCTACAGCAACACCCATCGCATTCTCAAGGTAGGAACGGTCGCACTTGACACCGAAGTATTTGGAAGAATCGGTAGTGGTGCTTCCGACGACATTGTATGCCTTGCGCAGTTTCATCATCTCCTCTTTATTCCACTCGGGAAGACCGCTCAGGTCACCTTTGTCTTTCTGGATGACCTTCACGGCATCCTGAAGCGCATGGGCCTTTTTCATATCCGCTTCATCGTTGGGATTTGCAAAAGTACGGATGGCGAACATCACATAGCGTGTACCGATCTCTTTTTCAGTGAAGGTCCACTTACCTGGTGCATAATATGCAGGGTAGATATCGTGATCCTGACTGACCAGCATCAGCGATATATAGCGTCCGTTCGTCTCAGGCATCTCGATGGTCAGTTCTGACTTGGAGAGGTCAAATACGCCAAAAGAGTAAATGGTATCACGGTTACCGCTGTGTGTGACCTGTTTGTCAACATTGTAGGGTTTTCGGCTGTGGGTGAACTTGCCAAAAGCATCATAGACCTTTGCATAATCCTTGAACTGCACATCCGTCTCCGCACGCACATAGTTAAAGGCATCCACTGTCGGTGCCTGATGGTCCCATTCCGGGGCGTAGTATTTTTTGTCACACTCGGCGCCGTAGAGCGTACTGCCTGCCAGAAGTACCGATGCCACAAGGCTTAGTGTTGTCTGTTTTATCGTCATCATTTTCTCCTTTACTTGACTTCTTCGAGATAAGGCGGCTGCCATTTGCCGTCGATCGCCACCTGTTTTGGGCCGTACATACGTATGACGAGGCTGATGACCCCTTTAGCGCTGCTTGGCAGCCAGTTTGACTCCTTCTCTTTGCCCGGCGAAGTATTTTGGATATAGATATCTACCGAACCGTCGGCGTTGAACTTCAAATTGTCACGGTCGCCTATCGCGTAACGATTCATCGGGTTGTCTATGGGGAAACCGTCTTTATCGTAGATCGTAACGGACCAGAAAGCATCCACCGGCGGCTCTTTGTCGAAGTGGATGACATACTTTTTGTCTCCCGTAGGGACCTTGCCGTTCTTATCGGTGACATTGAGCGGATAGAATGCCCAATAGTAGGGGTTCGCACCGAGTCCGTAGAATGCGGTCGTCGCCCTTTGGAGGTAGTCGATACCGTAGACACCGACACTTTTGGTCAGTATCTGCCATCCGTTGACGATGCTGCCGAGTCTCGATGCGTATTCGCGCATGACATCGTGACTCTTTGCAGTGGCTCTCTCAAGTGCCGCTTTGACCTCCTTGGGAAGTTTGTCGTAATAGAACCCATCAGGCGTCAAGCCGATACGTTTCATACGGTCGAGTCTGACCTGGTCCGTCGCATGCGGCGGATTTGTTTTCATAAGCTTCATCGCCATCGTAAAGAAGGTTTTGGCATCCATCTTTTCTACCTGTTTCACCGGCGGCGTGACGTCATCTACACTTTTGTCTTTTTTGAAGACGGGTTTAAAAGGCTTGCCCGCTGTAAAATAGCTCAATGGCGTGAGTTTGTAACCGTCCTGAATCTTGTGGATATAGTCGTAATCTTTCGGACCGTTGGTCTGTGTACGGCCGATGATCCAGAACATCGGTGTCGTCGCATCGATACGCTCGACCCCTTTGGGAAGTTCACCTTTCCACTCCGGCATACAGAGCGCGTAGTTCCCCGCCTTGGTGCCGTTGGCATAGGTACCTACCACAGCGAAGGTGTCCGTCCACATATCGTACATCGGCAGCATAAAGAAACGGTCTTTGACCTCCGGTACGCTGAGGATGACAGGCTCTTTGCTTACATCGACCCATGCCAGTGAGTAGAGAGTGTCAAAGTTGGGGCGCACCACCTCGCGGAATTTCGCATTGGGGAAAGTGCGGATATGTGTAAACTGCATCATCGGACCGCGGTTTGGGTTCTCACCCAAAGGCATGTTGGTCATCTGCTTACGCGTCACCTCCATCAGTACCAGCGGGTAGGTATAGATATAGCTTTGCAATGCAATACGGTCGAGCTCCTCTTTCTCAAGTGCAGAAGAGGCATTGAGCTGCAATGATGCAGCAAACAGTGTCACAAGTACGCCTGTAAACATTCGTTTTATTATTTTTATCATCACTAAAACTCCTTTCATTTTTATGATCTAACACTATTATTATAGTGCAAAATATACGATACGGTTATCAGAAAAACGAAAGATGAAGGTAGTGATTCTAAAAAATTTTAAGATCCAGATCGATCAGGGAGTCTGTTGTTATCACAAATTAATTGCTACTTTTAAGTGTCTCCATAGGTGATTCTCCAAAGAGTTTTTTGTATTCGGAAGCGAAGTGTCCCATGTGAAAAAAGGCGTATTTCAGTGCAATGTCGGAGACTTTTGTCACCCGCGGGTCGGCAAGCTTTAGCTCATCGCGAATGGCATAGAGGCGTAGTACCTGCAGGTAATTCTTGGGTGTCATGCCAAGGTTATGTTTGAAGGTATACTCCAGCGTTCGCTGACTCACCCCGAGATGTTTGGCCATGTCACTCAGCCTGAGGTCAAGGTCAAGACTGTGTTCCAGCAACCCTCTGGCCTCTTTGAGAATGCGGTTCTCGCTTCCTATCTTTTGCCCATTGACAGTAATGAAAGCAAAGAGGGTATGCAGGATTTCCTGTTCGATCTGTTCGTAGTCCTCTGGCAGCAGATACTCTTTGTTATGTGTCAGGAAATAATCTATCCAGAACTGAAGAAAGTCAAGGAAAACGCTTTCCTTCTGAGGTTCAAGCAGCAGTCTCTTTTTAACGGTACCTTCAAAATCCATACCGTAGTAGTCGATAAAGACTTTATAAAAATAATCTTCATCAATGGCAATGGTAAAGGTAATATTGCGCCCGCTGATGACCAGATCCAGCTCTTCATCGCGGGTCAGAACCAGCAGTTCATTCCGGTCAAATTTTCTGTTTCGGTAGTTGATCACCCCTTTGGTCTGGTTATAGGTGATCACCACACTCTTTTGGGGGCAGACACCCCGTACCATGAAGGCAGCATTGTAGTAGGTCGAACCAAACTGGATATGCGGTGTATGAAAACCCATAACCTGCATGAGCAGTCTGTTGCGCTTTTCCGTCTGCCTGACTTCGGCATCCCACCCTACCGAGTAGGCCACCGCCTCTTCACAGCCGAGAACAGGAGATTTGACAACAAGACCACTGTGAAAAAGCGTGTTTTCCATTTAATTACCGCCCGAATTGACTGAAACATACCACTATTAATAACAGTCTATTTTTTTCTCTGCACTTTTGGAATTTATTTCGTTTTAACGCTAATGAGATCTCAAACCTTATGCTATAATAACCAAAATAACTTTATTGTAGGGGCAAGAAATGGACATCAATACCGATAAAATAAATGAAATGCTCAACGACCTCAAACAGCTTAAGCACTCCTACGGCAAGATCAAAGACATCGTCACTGACTAACCTTATGGATAAACAGAGAAGAGAAGGGATATGGCCCATCAATCAGATCTTTCTACTGACAGCAACCATGCTCATCAGCATCTTTCTGCTCAAAGCGGCTTCAGAGATCATCGTTCCCTTTCTTATCGCCGTAGCCATTGCGATCGTACTGGCCCCGCTTTTCACGCGGCTTGAATCCAGGCACATCCCCAAGCCGATATCACTGGTCGCGGTCATTCTGCTGACGCTGATCCCCATTGTTCTGCTTGGAGGCTGTGTCGTTGATGAAGCCAAAAGCTTTGCTGCGAACTATCCGACCATCAAAGCCAACTTTATGGGGAGTTTGCAGGCATTCTTTGCCCAACTCGGCCACTATGGCATACATATCGACGAGACAAGAGTGAATGCCGTCCTTGAGGGAAGCAATATCTCGGATATTCTCAAAAACCTTGCCACTCAGGCCAAGGAACAGTTTTCCAACCTCTTCCTCATCTTTTTCATGGTGGCGTTCATGCTGATGGAATCAACCTACTTTTACGACAAGATGATGAAGATCGCCAAGGACTACCGTGTTGACAGCACCGTATGGATCGCACTGCTGCTCAGTGATTACAAAAAAGAAGAAAAAAGGAGAATAACATGGCAAAAATGACTATGCACCAGGAGCTCGAAATGCTCCGCAAGGAAGTGGAAGAACTGCGCAAAGAGAAAGAAGAACAGGAAAAGAGAGAAAAAGAGGAAGCACTCAAGGCTGAAAAAGCCAGAAAAGAGGAGCAAAAGGAAGCAGAGGAGAAAGCCAAAGAGATCATGGAAAGCATCGAAGAGGGAACAACTGATGCAAAAGAGGTCTTCAACGATCTGCTGCAGACTATCAGAAAAGACTATGAGAACCTTTCGCCGACTTCGGCCATCGTACTCTTTGCCCTGGGCGCCGCATTCGGGCATGCCCTCTCATCAAAATAAAGGAACAATCATGAGTGAAGATTTCAACACAAAAATGAAACTGCTGATCAAAAGCGAAAAGGCAATGCTGCGCCTCGAAATACGAAAAAAGAGCCGCCAGACTTTCTGGATAGCCCTGGCACTGCTGGCCGTGCTGGTCACGTTGGTGCTCCTTAACGTTACTGTCTACCTCTATCTAGCCCAGACATATACACCGCTTGTCTCGGCGGCTGTTCTGGCAGGCATAAACTTTGCGGTCGCCCTTCTCTTTCTCTTTGTCTCCACACGCCAGGAGAATGCGGCAGAAGCCAAAGCTATCGAAGATATCCGCAATTTTGCATGGGAGCAGCTCTCTTCCGATATTGACGATGTCAAACAGGGGGTCAGCGACTTCAAAGAGAGTGCCATCAAGGTCAAAAAAAGTGTCGATTCCTTCACCAGCGGTACAGCCTTCGGACTCAATAAAGTCATGCCGGTCATTACGACACTGATCGAACTGAACAGGAAAAAGTAATATTATGAAAACCTCAGGGAGGGCAATACTTCTCTGGCTGACATCGGATTACCTGGCCGTATCAGTCAGTTTCCTGTCAAGGTCAAGACTGTCACTCGGCAGTTCTTTTGCCTTTTGAGCAAAGGGTTCTCCCTGCGGGACATATTGCTATCAACCATAGTAAGCCCAAAGAACATGCGGGTAATTTCTTTCCCAATCTTCGTAAAATCGGCCCAAAAAAATAACTATTTTACTTTCCAAAGAGGTAAATCAAATCAGGAAAGAGTACGATGATCCCCAGTGCCAACACTTGAAGAAGAATAAACGGCAAGACTCCTCTATAGATATCACCCGTACTCACTTTATCGCCCGCTGCTCCTTTAAGATAAAAAAGTGCAAACCCGAACGGCGGTGTCAGGAACGAAGCCTGAAGATTCATGGCAATGAGAATAGCGAACCAGACAGGGTCTATGCCAAAAGATGCTACGATCGGTACCAAAATCGGCACGACCACAAATGCGATCTCAATGAAGTCAATGAAAAAACCAAGCAGGAATATCACCAGCATCGCAATGAGAATAAAACTCCATTTGTCGCCAAGGTCTCCCGTAAAAAAGGTCAGGGCCATGTCACCGCCGCCCAGTTCGTTGAATACCAGAGAAAATGCTGTCGCCCCGATGAGGATCATAAAAATCATTGCAGTAAGTTTGACAGTTTCTATAGCGGCATAGCGTATAAGTGCCCTATCGAGTACCTTGTTCGCTGCTGCCAGTATCATGGCACCCAGCACACCAATAGCTGCAGATTCTGTCGGTGACGCGATACCCGCAAAAATACTTCCTAACACTGCACCTATGAGGAAGAGCGGCGGGATGATCGCTTTGACTGCCGAACGCACTACTTCACCGTAGGATTTATCTGTAATGATCGCCGGTGCCGCTTCTTTTTTCAAAAAAGAAAAAATAAGAATATACACGATGTAGAGTATGATCAGCAGTAACCCGGGAACCACTGCTGCTTTAAAAAGATCACCCACACTCAGGTGCATCTGGTCACCCAGCACAATGAGTACAATGGAAGGCGGGATGAGCTGCCCCAGTGTTCCGCTCGCAGCAATACTGCCGCTTGCCAATGCCGGAGAATACCCCTGTTTAAGCATCAAGGGCAGTGCAATAAGCCCCATCATCACTACCGAAGCTCCGACGATGCCTGTACTTGCCGCCAGTATCGCCCCCACAAGAACCACCGAGATCGCCAGCCCGCCGCGTACGGAACCAAAAAGCTGTCCCATTGAATGCAGCAGCTCTTCCGCCATTTTCGACTTTTCCAGTATCAGTCCCATCAGAATGAACAGCGGTACCGCCATCAGTGTGACATTACCCATGATCCCGTAGGTACGGTACGGCAGCATTTCCAGCACATGCAGCCCTACTTCATCGGAGATCAGTGCAAAGAAAAGCGCTACACCTGCAAAAACAAAGGCTACCTGAAAACCGAGCATAAGCAGGAAGAGTGCCAAAGCAAACATGAGAAAGACCGGATCGAACCAGAAAGCCATGCGGTTGTACCATGCCGCATAGATCAGCCCGCCAAGCAGTACGAGGACTGTTAAAACACGCCATAAACGTTTTTTGGATTCCAGCCGGTGGTAGGCTTTCAGTATTTCGCTCACAGCCTGCAGAATCAGCAGGATAAAACCGAGCACCAATACCGCTTTGATGATCCACCGGTTCGTCAATCCACCGGGATCGGAAGAGACTTCATGCTGCACATAGCTCTGCCAGGTCATATCAAAGGCATCATTGAGAAATATCAATGAAAAAGGGATCACCAGCAGGAGCATAGAGACGACCTGAACGATCGCCTTTGTATCCTGTCCGTAACGTTCATAAAAAATGTCGACTCTGACATGTTTATCATGTTTCAGTGCATAGGAGAGTCCCAGAAGAAAAACCATATCAAACAGGTGCCATTCCATTTCCTGCAGCGCAATGGATCCGGAAGAAAACAGATAGCGCATACCTGCGTCGTAAGCCACCAACAAAGAGAGTGCAACTACCAGAACGGCTGCAAGCAAACCTGCGTATTTGGAAATTCGGTCAAGATAATAGGAAAATTGAAATTCTTGCATAGTTTATATCATTCTGCATTCTAAAGCAAGTTTCCCGCTACAGAACACAGTGCTTCACCTTTCGCATTGTAGTTAAAATATCCAGTAAAAGAATTTATTATAGCATTAGGTTACTTTACTGCTTCAGTAGGTATCCAAACGTACGTTCCAACCTTTGCGCCAGCGTTCTTCTCCACGTGCAGGAGGTGAATTTTTGATACGACGGTCAAGCATTGCTTTGGCCGAGTCTGCAAAGGCTTTGTACTTGTCGGAGTTCTTCTCATCGAAATGTTCCAGTACTTGCAGCAGTCCCCATCCCTTTCCTTTATAGCGTTCGCTTTTGAGTGTGCCTTCGCCTTTAAAATTGGTGTAGTCAAGCAGAATGTAGAGCCCCCTTTCATCGATCTTTCCGTTCTTTTTGTAGAGCATATGATTGAATCGGCGTTTTATCATGGCCGCTTTTTTAGGATCGTTTATCGTACCTGTCATCTGGGGGAGTGCCTGCCTGAGACGTTCTGCCATGAACTCCGCCTGTTGCGGCATAGTCCGTTTGAGAAATGAGAAGAGTTCCCTGTACTGTTTCGTCTTGTTCTTTTTGGCGGCAAAGAACTCTGCCTTTGTCTGCCAGGGAAAATCGGTCTCTGCATTCAGCCATTTTGGCATCTTCACACCTTTTTGCTGCATGAACGCCACCACCATAGGGAACACTTCACGGAACCGTTCCGTATGCCCTTTGGGGAACCAGATGAAATGACCTATACCCACCGAAGCGAAATCCTCTCCCTTGTTCCACCAAACCAGGTACTTGTCCTTACCCGCTCCTTCATTCTGCCATACCTTTTGGGCGATGTAGTTCGCCTGTCTTGTACTCAAGTCTATTTCTGCCGAGAAGAGTGTCACACTCAGTAAAATGCCTAAAAAAATTGTTTTCATACATTCTCCGTTAATTGATCTTTATTATACTATCGAAAAAAAAAGGATATGTGCCTATGATCTGCAAAAAACTGCTTTTTACTGCTTTGACATCATCATTTCTTTTCGGTGCTGCGAACGCTGTTTCCCTCAGCAGTCTTGACGGAAGCTGGATCCTCCGTACGATGGACGGCCACCAGGTATCGTCGGCAAGAGCCATACTCGACTTCAACTCCAAGCACAAAAAGATAGACGGATACGACGGATGCAACCGCATCGAAGGCAAACTCGCCCTGCATACGAACAATATCTATTCCTCAAAACTCAAAACCTACCGCTACGAATGCAGAAACTCCACCAAACGCTTTGTCAGCGCACGCCTGCACACAGCCATCGCGGAAGGATTCACCATCCAAAAGGCCAAAATGCAGGGAGAAAAAGGCATACTGCTTCAGAGCCCCCATCATAAGCTTTTCTTTAAAAAACTCGGCGGCAATTTCATTACCGACTATTTCAAAATACCATAAGAAGAGGATCACTCAAAAAAAATAGAAGAAAAATTTGTCTAAGTTTGCGTGAAAATAACGGAAAATCAAAAAACGCTTTCATGTAAGTTTGCTGTAGATTTGGTCGAACGGCGTGAGTGTAGAGAGGGAGCTTACTAAACAGTACACCCCACTTACGCTTTAGCGACAGGGATATCGGCATTTCACCCCAAGGGCATTTCCTCACTTTGTTCAGGGCAGTGCCAGAAGTGACCAAACGGAACAAAGCCCGCTTGTGTGAAGGTGATGTAAAATCAGACAAAAGAAGGGGCGTCGTTGGCGAAAAGGATCAGATCCCCCGGTAACGTCTGCTCCACCAGCATATTCTCCATTTCCCCCTTGCTTGCAAGCTTCACCAGTTTCTCCGGATCGACATGCGCTTTGAAAATGGCATAGTTCAAATCACCTGTGACCACGACGAGGTCGAAGACTTCATTGGCCCTTTGGGCGACCTGCACGTTCAGCGCGTCGTCCACTTCGACAAGGCCCGGTGTGATGACCACTTTTCTGCCTGCATAGGTCGATGCAAGGTCGAACGAAGCCATCATTCCGTCTATGTTCCCGTTGAAGGAGTCATCGAGGATAACCTTTCCTCCCGCATCGATACGCTGCAGTCTGTGGTCGACCGCTTTGAGCGTGGAGAGACCCTGTTGTATTTCTTCATCGCTGAGCCCAAGCTTTTTGGACACCAGTACTGCCGCGGCAAGATTCATAGCATTGAAAGCACCCAGTATGCTGGCCGAGTAGCGTACACCGTCCAGAGTAAATGAGGTACCGTCCAGGGTCGCTTCCACATCTTTTATGAGGTATTCGGGTGCCGGAAGATTGGTCTTCATATCCATATGCTCTCCGGTTCCGTAGATATGAATGTTCTTTTCGGGTTTTACCATGGCGCTTTCGTGGATCCACGCTTCTTTGAGACGGCCGCTCTGGAGTATCTCCATCTTGGTATTTCTAATGTTCTCCATCGTTCTGAAGTATTCGATGTGTGCCGGGCCTATCTTTCCGACCACGACATACTGCGGGTTGACAAAAGTAGTGATCTCGGCAATATCACCCTCGCCTCTTGCTCCCATCTCGACCACATAGACTTCCGTATCTTCAGGCAGGTCGTCGTTAACGTCTTTCATGATACCGCCCAGCGTATTGACCGAGCGCGGCGTAGCGTAGGTTCTATACTTCGCTTTGAGCAGATGCCCAATGTAGTTTTTGATGCTGGTTTTGCCGTAACTTGCAGTGATCCCTATGACTGTCAGGTCTTTCATGTCGTCTATCTTTTTCTGTGCTTTGAGCCTGAAGCCGTGAAAGAGTATCTTTTCTATAAAAAGCGAAATGAAGTACGCCAGGAAAATAGGGATGACCACAGCAAAATGCTTGAAGGCAAAGGTAATGAAGAGTGCCAGAAACAGCATCAGCACATAGAAACGCTTGACGCGTCCCGTCCATACCAGAGGCTTGTCCAGCCCCTTGTACCATTGGTAGAACAATGCCAGATAGGCGATCACGACAACAAAACCAAATTGAGGAACGGCATAGTTTACCAGCAGGTAAAGCACATACGGTATCAGAAAATAGACAAAATGCCACCAAGTTTTGGTATGGTGGAACATCACGCGTTCGAGTTTGTAACTGTACCACTGAAGGTTGGTAATGGCGTAGTACCCCATTGCCAGAAGAAAGAGTGCATAGAAAAGATAGTTTACGATAGTCATGAGTTGCTGTCCTTGCATTGGTCTGTGATGATCTGCGCGATGAACGGAGCATGCTTCAGAAAGAAGAAATGGTCACCCTCGAGCGGATAGAGCGTGGCATCGCCTATCATCTTCTCTATCTTCTCTGCTGTCCAGAGCGGTGTCGCCGTATCTTCCTTTCCCCAGAAAAGCAGCGCTTTGCCTGAAACACTGGAGAAATGATGTTCAAACTTCTCATTGACCACGTTTTTGAAGGTCTCATACATTGCATGGCTCATCCCCTCCACATCTTTGGAGGCGAAAAGTGTGCGCACCCAGCCGAACTTGAAAGGCTTGAGCAGTTTCGTCAGGGCGATCTTGGCTTTGACGTCAAAAGGTTTGGGTACGAGGATCCCGGATGAAGAGAGCAGAACCAGACAGGGAGGGTTCAGAAGCGTCGATACCTTTCCGCCGAAAGAATGCCCCATAACAATCTTGGGCTTGACATGAAGCGTGTCGAGAAAAAGCTGTGCAATAGCCGCATAATCCGCCGTCTCGAGGACCATAGCGTTCGTACTCTTCCCGAAACCGGGCATATCAAGATAGATATGCCTATACATAGGCAGCTCTTTTCCGAATGCCTGCTTCATGATCTCTTTGTTGCTCCCCCAGCCGTGCAGTACCAGCAACACCTCTTTCTGTGAAGGGTTCACCAGTTCATAGGCAAGTTGAAAAGCCTGTCCTTTGTAAGTTATCTCTTTTGATGCCATCGTTCACCATTGTTTTGAATTGGAATATTTTAACATAAGAGCACTTCCAATATGTTTCAGCTTTTGTTCTTTCTTTGTTATTACCGCATAACCTAAACTTGATTTGATATACTACTTAGACTAACACAGCAGAATATAAAAGGATCACCCATGAACAACTACCAAAGAATCAACACACGCAAACCTGAAGGCATCGAAAAGAAAAGAGCTTTTCTCATCGGCTCGGGCATTGCATCACTGGCTGCCGCAGAATACCTGATGCGGGACGGGCATATGCAGGGAAGCCAGATCACCATCTTTGAGCAGGACGACATCTCCGGAGGAGCCATGGACGGGGCGGGAAATCCGGAGGACGGATTTGTCGCACGCGGCGGCAGGGAGATGGAAGCGCATTACGAGTGTCTGTGGGACCTCTTCGGCCAGGTACCTTCCATTGAAGAAGAGGGACGCACTGTACTGGATGAATTCCGGGAGCTCAACGAGATCGACCCCAACTTCTCCAAAGTCCGTGTCATCTACAACAGAGGCGAAAAACACCGCAGGACAGACCTGGGCTTGCATGAAAAGAACACCCAGGAGCTGACAAAACTGCTGCTCGCGAAAGAGGAAGACCTGGGTACACAGACCGTAGACGATTTCTTTGACAGCTCTTTCTTTGAAACGGACATGTGGCTTTACTGGAGAAGTATGTTCGCCTTCGAGACCTGGCACAGCGTGGTGGAGATGAAGCGCTATATGCAGCGTTTCATCCATCTGATGCCCGGCATGAGTACCATGAGAGACTTGCTCTTCACCAAATACAACCAGTACGACTCCCTGATCCTTCCGCTCAAAAAATATCTTGAGTCCAAAGGGGTGCATTTTGTCTTTAATACTGCAGTGACGGATCTCGATATCGAGATCGAAGGAGACAGCAAAACGGTCACGGCGATCCACCTCAACAAAGAGGGCCAAGAAGAGACCATCCCTACTGCCTCGGATGACCTTGTCTTTTTCACGAACGGTTCCATGACAGAGAACTCCTCGCTCGGCGACACGGACACTGTCCCGGTACTGGACAGAAGCGAAGGTGCCGTGTGGCATCTATGGAAGAAGATCGCTGCCAAAGATGATGCTTTTGGGAAGCCAGAGGTCTTCTGCAGCGACATCTCAAAGACCAAGTGGGAGTCCTTCACCATTACGGCAAAAGGCAGCAAGATGCGTGAACTGCTCGAAAGTTTTGCAGAACGAAAGTTCCTTCCCCACCGTACCGCAACGGGCGGCATCATCACTGTCAAAGATTCCAACTGGCTGCTCAGTGTCACCGTCAACAGACAGCCGCAGTTCAAGAACCAGCCCAAAGACACTACCGTAGCATGGGCCTATGCCCTCTTCCCCGACAACAAGGGGGATTTTATCGACAAAAAGATGAGTGAGTGCTCCGGAAGGGAACTGCTGCAGGAGTTGCTGTATCATTTCGGCATAGATGAAGGCGAAATGCAGGCCTATCTCGATGAATGTATCGTCATTCCTGCGATGATGCCTTACATCACCAGCCAGTTCATGCCGAGGGTCAAAGGCGACAGGCCGGAAGTCATCCCCGAAGGAAGCGTGAACCTCGCGTTCCTGGGACAGTTCTGTGAGATCGAAGACGATTGTGTCTTTACCGTTGAGTATTCCGTACGTTCTGCCATCATGGCCGTGTATGGTTTCCTGAATCTTGAGAAACCTGTCCCGGAGATCTACCCCAGCCGATACGACATACGTGCTTTGGCTGCAGCGGTGAAGACTATGAAAACGGATGACGAAGGTATTTTGAAGAAGGTTGCAGAACATGTAATCAAAAAGAAACTGGAAAATACAACTTTTGAAGAGTTGCTTTAAGACTGTCCCTTCAAAACAGGATCAAAGCACTGCATCCGATACGTGAATGTATCGGAATAAGATCAAAAGCTGTACTTATTTGCGGTAATCAAACATTTTTGGCAGGAGAATATACCGCACAGGCAACAAGCCGCACCGATGACAGCGGCCACCATCAGTCGATGCTTACATGCATCTTCTGACCTGCTTTAGCACCAAGTTTATACTGTACAGTGTCGTACCCCTTGACGCTTGCTTTCATGGTTGCGCCGTTCATACCTTTTTTAAAGTGTACCTGGTGCGTGACCACCCTGTCTGAGCATACAGTATATTCCCCAACATAAAACAATAAGAAACATGTCTTATCATTTAAAAACTTAATCCGAATCCAAAGTTGAACCCGTCTATATTATCACCTCTGACAATATTGACATCAAAAGAAACTTCACTGACCCAGTCATTCAAAGTAGTGGTAGCCAAATGAAAGGTTGTTCCAAAAACATAAAAATTGTTTGTATCCAACGCCTCTCTCATATCACCTGAGATCAAGACATCTGAAATGTAAAATTCCAATTTAAGCGGCAAATTGACGATCTTTGCAACAGGCGGTGTGATCACACCTGCTTTGAGTTTTGAGATCGTAGATGTTGTATCCGATATGGTAGCATAGGTATCATTGATCTTGGTGTCAAAATAGCGAATATCCGCACGCACATAGGGCTTGTATTCTTTGATTGTCGGATGATAACCTATGGAACTGTAGAGCTCATAGGTATTGAAGTGATTGTTACTGTTAAAGACATAATCCAATGCTCTGTCAACCGGGTCTGTAGAGACCAAAGGCTTCGGTGTATAATAATCACTGTTCACTTTGGAATAGATATACGATCCGCCGAGCATCATATCTGAATCTTTCAGAATATTCATGCGAACACCCCCGCCCAGCTTCAAAGCATACGTTCTTATCTTTATTTCATCTATACTGCCTCTGAAAAGAATATTGTTTTCTTCATATTTGCTGTAGCCGACACTTCCGTTGACATAAAAATTGTAAAAATCCGAGTCACTTTCAAAGTGGTGTGTCAGAGGTAAAAAGGTGGTATGAAGTTTTTGGTCATCATTTCCAAATGTATAGGAACCAGAACTGATAATATTTTCTGAGGTAAAGAAAAGCAGTGTATTGGCCGCTTTAATATAAACATCTTCAATGGCACCTCTGAAATCTTCCGCATGTACCTGCGAAAACATCAATGTTGACAATAACGGTAACAGTATTCTTTTTTTCATATAACCTCTTTATTTACTTAAATGTAGTACTCTTGACAAGTTTCAACTGCCACGTCGCTTCACCGGGAACCAGCTTGTATTCCAGCTGACGTGTACCGCCTTTGGGACAGCAGTTTGGATCATTCTTCAGGTAGAGGGGGAAACGGCGTACGAACGTATTCTCAGCAATGGAAAACTCGTCATGTCCCATATACCCCTGAGCCATTTTTTTGTTCTGTCCGATCGGCGGAAGATAGATCTCTGAAAGCGATTTTTTGTTATTGGCACTGTAGGCAACCAGCGTCCCGTAGGAACCACTTCCCGCAGAGGTGACGTAAATATAGATCTCCGGAGAACCGTCACCGTTCAGGTCCGCCACTTCGGCACCGGTGACGGAGCCGTCTATCTCCTGTCCAATGACACGGTTCACCTCTTTGAGTCCTGAAGGTGTGATGACCAGCTGATTTAAAGAACTGCTATCGGTCGCCTGCACATGAAACGTAATGCCCTCCAGTTTGAGGGTTTTGTCGAAAGCATATTTCGTACCTGAGTCGGTATTAGCATGCTTTGCAGTACTGCTGTCTCCGGAAAGTTGATACTTCTCCTTGAGCTCTTTGATCCTCACCTTATATTCACCAATCATACACTGTTTCTCGTCTTTGGCTTTCCAACAATCATTACGTCCTTTGATCCAGCCCCGCTGTTCGGCTTTGAGCCTATCATCCTTGGATGCTTTCGCCAATGCCTTCTTATAGACAGAAGCAAGTTCCCTGTCAATATCCATCAGTTTATCCGATGAACAGATAACACCTTCGGAAGAATCTTTTTTGACTTTGCTGCAGTCAAAACTCGGATGGTTCGCGAATGCTGCAACACTTAGTACTAAACCTGCACTTAAAATAGATCTTATTTCCATTTTTTCTCCTCCTATATGGGTCGTACATTCTATTTTCTCCGACTTCTCGATACACAATGGAGTTAGCTTGTTCTATAATAAATATATTATCAGGAAAGATTTAAAAAGTAAATATCATCTTTAGACTTTTTTAGTTTTAAATATGATAATTTTGTACCAAATAATGTCTGATATAATCCACGGTATAGACTCGCCTCAGCAGAACCAGGAGCACACAAAGATTACATCATACATTTGAACAGTAAAACGCTTGCACCGTACATCAAAGCGGCAGAACAAGAAGGATTTAATCTTTTCATCGATATTCAGCTTGGCAAACAGTCTGGGGTGAGTACTGTAAAGGAAACGGTATCTCCCTGCTTCAGTTTTGTTTCGAGTATGGGGAGTATGGTTTTCAGCGGTTCGTCGGTAAAATTCATGGAGAGATTATAGCAGATTTGTTTGGCTGCTACATATCACCCAAGACAACACTTTATTACAAGTTGGGCGAGCATAAATTCTCGCTTCCTGAAGCCGTGTATCCTTGGAACCGAGAATTCATTCTCGGCCCATGTAAACACACAAACTACTTTTTACGCTTTGCAGGTACCGTTCTTAGTTCAATCCCCGCAAGTTCGAAAAAGAGATCCATCGATGAGACAAAGGCATCGTTGACACCGACAATGTAGAGCTCTTTTTTCTGCGGGTTGTACGCCAGGTAGGACTGAAAACCGAAGGTCTGCCCGCCGTGTCCGTAGAAGCCTTCGATGCGCATAATAGCGTAGCCGTATGTCAGGTTTTCAATGGTTGGGTCCATCTTGACAAAGCCTTGTGTCATTTGAAACTTCATCGTTTTTGGTTTGGCATACAACCTCCCCTCACCCCACGCTTTCATGAAACGTGCAAGGTCGTCAAGTGTCGAGACGATCTCTCCGGCGCTTCCCGCAAGTGTGGGCGGCATGGAGGATGGTTTTCCTTCTGCGTAGCCCTGTGGCATATTACGGCGCAGTTTTTCGGGCATTTGTGAACCAAACCAGGTATGCTCCATACCTGCTTTTTGCATAATGTGGGTACGGATGTATTCCCGCCACGGCATGCCGCTGACCTTTTCGATAATATCACCAAGAATGATGTACCCGGTGTTGCAGTAACGGAACTTCTCACCGGGTCTGAAGTTCGCTTCACCATGCGATGCGGCAAGGGAAATGATCTCATTAAAAGTGTACACATGTTCATTATTGTTAAAGTGTGCGATGGTCCTGGCGTCGCTGCCAAAAACATTGAGGTAGTCTACAAAGCCACTGCGGTGGCGCAGCAGCATACCCACTGTTACCTCTTTCCAGTAGTTTTTGCCTTTGAAATTTGCCAGTTGTACAATGGTACCCTTTTTGTAGAAGCGGCTCAGTTTTGTGTCAAGCGAGAGTTTCCCCGCCTCGATCAGCTGAAAGATCGCAATACCGGTAAAAATCTTGCTGGCACTGCCTATCTCAAACAGCTGGTCGCGCGATGCCGGCAGCTGCTTCTGCCTGTTGGCAAAGCCCGCAGCACCCCTGGCCCTTTCACCCTTTTTTTCGACAAGCAGCCAGACAGCCGTATCATTGTGCTCTGCAGAATAGTGCCTAACGGCTTCGTTCACCTCAGGCTGCATACCCGGCGCGACCATCCCGCACGCCAGTGCATGGGCAAACAGGGGCAGCAGGAAGAGTATCGCCGTCAATAGTTTTCTGTTTCGTTTCATCACGTCTCTTTTTTCTCTTAGCATAGCAAAAAACGACCAAAAAGCGACAATGTCTCTTTGCATATTATCATTTTTGATGAAACCGACTTTTCATAATGATAATTCGTTCAGCGCTTCGCCAAGCTGTAACAAGAATATCGGTATCATTAGCACATTTTACAAACCACACACAAAGGAATCAAACTATGTTCAAACGCTCACTGACACTCGCACTTTTGGCTGCAGCAACATTTGCCACGGCAACCTCTGCCGCTTCCCATCCGCTCTACAAAAGTGTAAAAAACAATGACCAGATGCCACTGAAGAACGAACTCATCGTCGCCTACTATGGACGCCCGGGCGTCAAAGCACTCGGTGTGCTCGGCCAACACCCCATCGGCGAACTCAAACGCCTCATCAAACAGCGTGCCGCACAATATGCGAAGATTACCGGCAAAAAGGTAGTACCTGCATTTGACATCATTTACGGGCTCGCATCCGCAGAACCTGGTGCACACCACGACTACATCATCCATCTCAACAGCAAAAAGCTTCAGCCCTACATCGAAGCGGCAGAGAAAGAGGGTTTCAACCTCTTCATCGACATCCAGCTGGGCAAACATACCCCACAGGATGCCGTCAAACATGTACTCAAGTATCTCAAGTACCACAATGTCCATATCGCCATCGACCCGGAGTTCGAAGTCAGCAACCTCAATGTGCGTCCAGGCAAAAAAATAGGTCATATTGAAGGTGAGTGGGTCAACAAGGTACAGGCGCTGATGGAACGGTACATGAGAGAACACAACATCACAGAAAAGAAGATCCTTGTGGTGCACATGTTCCGTCACAGCATGGTCAAGGGCAAGGCGAAGGTTCGCCACTACGACAACATCAAGATCGTCATGAACCTCGACGGGCACGGCTCTCCAAAACTCAAAATAGACATCTATAACGCTATCTATCGTCAAATTCATTCAGAAAGGGTTGCCGGCGGCTTCAAACTCTTCTTCAAAGAGGACCATCCGCTGATGACGCCACGACAGGTCATGGGAATTGAGAGTGTGCAGGGCGCGCGCATCAAGTATCCGCCAAAGTACATCAACTACCAGTAAAACGCACCCTATTCCAAAAGGAACTGCATGAAACTCCTCTGCGGAATACTGCTTGACCACAATGCTGCGCACCTCTCACTGATCTCCAAAGTCTACGAGGGGAACGCTACGATATCGCAGCAAACAGACACCAGCACAACAGGATGATAAATATACGTAAATGTATCCCGAGATTAGGCTATACTACAAAAAAAAGAATCAGTGAGGAAAAGTTTATGTGTGAATACACCAAAGATCTGGAACAGTTTTTGCCATTTCAGCACCACTGTCCTCTCAGCGTCGAAGCCTTGGTGCAAGCAAAGGATCCTTTCGTATCATTTTTACAGTGTTTTGAAAATATACCGCATGGCACCATTGTCTATCTCTTTTATCGAGAAGGAGACACTGTACACAATGTTGTTCGCCTGCAGCTCGATAAAGTGAAACGCAGTAAAAGACGACTCAATAAACTCCTGAATACTATCATTGATGTTCATGTCGGAACCTGGGATCTATTTGTTTTCCCAAATGATTCCCTCTATGCGGAACAAACATTTCATAAACTCTATGAACTCATTCTTGAACGCTGCGAAACAAATAAAATAGAACGAGATTATCAAATTTATTTTATCAGTGGTTGGACCGGTCTTCTGAAACGCTTTATGCTTGACACTTATATGATAGTATCTGAAAATATTTTTGTTGTGTTGGGCCTTGT
The DNA here is from genome assembly GCF_015493435.1 of Sulfurovum sp. Classification (GTDB taxonomy): domain Bacteria; phylum Campylobacterota; class Campylobacteria; order Campylobacterales; family Sulfurovaceae; genus Sulfurovum. Next base: position 3,206 of record NZ_WGDD01000006.1, on the reverse strand, counting down.
TTTTTTTGCATTTATAACTTTTCAGTACCTTGCGTTGATGGACGCGGGGTATCCCTTTGAACTCATTGACAACAATGCAGTCATGTTTCTTGGGAAATATCTTCTCTATGGTCTAGCAATTTTAACAGCAATTCCTTTGGCGCTTACCCTTCTCCGTACTTATTTCTCTACAACTTTTCTCTCTAAACGGATCGGATATGAGAAATTCAAAATAACATTTGTATCGATTTTATATATACTTTTTTTCTTGATCTTTATTGGCAAATCTGTTCTGGATAAGCCCTTTCAGGAGTTATTTGTTCGTGGGTACAGTGCCATGCACCTTTTCCCACGTTTGGGAGTCGATAAGAAGGGTGATTACAAAATTGTCATGGGAATTAAAAATCGCGTAACCTACTATTACGATCTCGATGCCAATAGCTCTCTCGTTCGCTCTATTATATGTAATACGGAAAACTCAATGTATGGTGTCAATAATGATCTGATGACACAGATTATTTTTCAAGCCGGTGCACAGGGGCTTCTTGGAAGCAAAAAGATCCAACGTTTACCTTTCTCAAAGCATTTTAAAACGTATGACAGCAATCATTCTGCCGCTCTTCTACACAAGCGTTTCTGCGATTAGGTAACTGCATCAACACACGAAAGAAACAATTCACTTTTTTCGAGCAATTTTTTTACATCTTTTATTTTGGCTCAATTCCATTAAATATTGAAAAAGTGCTATACTCATCAGTACCAAAAAATATTGGTAATACTTTAGGGCTAAATATGCAAAAACTATTTCAATACAAAGGTATCAAAACAAGCTTACTTCTACTTGTTTTGGGCCTAATCTCATTCTTTATACAAAACACATTTTATGGTTACATAGATAAAAACAATGTCCTGCAAGACAGCATTTTATTACCCTTGGGATTTTTACTGTTTATCTTAGGTTTAGTGGGACTTTTTCTCTCATTATTACGGATATGGTATCAAGGTAAGGATCAGTAGTAATACAATTGGTGAAGTTCCTGACAGATAACCTGATGGATGTGCTTACTTTCCTGGTATTTCCAAAAGAACATCATAGGAAAATCCACTCAACTAATGTGCTGGAACGATTTAACAAAGAGGTAAAAAGAAGAACGAAAGTCATAGGTGCTTTCCCCGGTGACAATTCCGTCCTGAGACTGTTAGTGCCCTTGGCTGTAGAAACCAATGCCAAGTGGCTGGATCGAAAGTATGTTTCTTGGGATAATTTGGTACAATCCGGAAACGCTGAGGAAGAATTTACAGAAAATTTTTGACGCTATCAAGCATTTATACACAAACATAACTTTAAGAGCTTCCATTCATCACTAAACTATCAAAAACTGATGAATATTTATCTTGATTTTATACAAAAAACGGCATGATTTAGGCAATACATGAGGCGGAAATAAATTTGGCCAAAAAATTGTCCGGATTTTCCAGGGCATTATCCTTTTTCCCACGATACTTTACGGGCTCTTTGTCCACTACTGATGGACAGTGTGGCACCACAAGCTGCTTTTCATCCTGAAAAAATAGGTGCAGGCTGCGGTACATGCATCCAGCGCAGTACAAGCACAATGACGATAACAGTCAGTGCCGTGTAACCTCCTTTTTAATTATGTTTCTTTGCAATTTCCGATTCAAGAAACTTCAGGTTCTCTTCGGTGCGTTTGATTGCCGGGTCGTTCTTTGGAAGTATGTTTTTGCGCAGTGCAAGCGTCTTTTGGGCATACGCTTTTGATTTCTCCAGATCCCCAAGATTGATGTAAATGCTTGCGATGGCTTCGTAAGTGTCCGCCAGTGCCGCTTCGGATCCCTTGCCCGCCTTTTCGTAGATGCCAGCAGCCTTTTGCATGTAAAGCATCGCCGTGGGATGCTCTTTGTGCATATAGTAGAGATTGCCCGCATCGTAGTAGCGTTTTGCCAGCAGCGGGTCGTTCTCTTTGCGGAGTTTCATTGCCACTTTCAGCGCATGCAGCGCATACTCGATGGCACTGTCGAGATTCCCCGCTTTGTAATAAGCCTGTGAAAGCGCGGCGTAGTCATTGGCGACACGCGCATCGAACACACCGAACTTCGCATAGTCGGCATCGAGTCTTTTACCCGCTTCAACAATTGCCTGCTCCATTTGCTTAGCATTCTTCGGCATTTCAAGTGTCTGCCCCGCTGTTAGACAGGTGCCTGCAAGCAGCGCTGTATATATAATTTTTTTCATTCTTCTTCCATTTCTTTTGTAAGCGCGTCGATCACGCCGGCATTCTCCGGTGCGATTTTGGCGGAACCTTTTGTAGAGAGTATCGCTTTTGCAACGGAAGGATACTCTTTTTGAAGATCTTTTCCGCTCTTTTCAAGCATCTGTGCAAACTTCTCTTCGCTCATATAGCCCTCGCTGGCAGCCTTTTTCTGCATCACCGTCAGCGTTGCGGCAACCTCTCCTGCTCCTATATACTTCCAGCCGAAATAGAGGCCGAGTATCAGTGTCGCTATCGATACGATCAGTGTGATCACAATACATTTCATTGTTTGCTTCTTACTGTTTCTTCTCTGTCTGGTTGCTATCATCAGGCTGCTGCTGCGCTATAACACTGTCACTTTCAAAAATCTTTTTCGAAAGATGCTTCAGTTCCTCTGCCGTGACCGATGCCATTTGGGTATCCAGCTTCAAATACGCCTCCAGCGGCGTATCGAAGCGGTTTTCCAGCTGCATCAGAGAGAGCCAGTATTCATTCTTGCGCAGCAGCTGCCGATAGCCGACGGAAAACTCTTTTTTGGCGTTCTTGAGTGTCTTGGCATCGGGCCCCTCTTTGATGAACGCGGCAAGCTGCGTCTGCACATCTTTTATGAGCGCATCGCTTCTTTTGGGGTCGGCTGCAAACGAGATGCTGCAGACAAGCGTGTTGTTGGTCTCACGTGTCAGTGTGCAGGCGGTACCGATGCCGTAGGTGCCCGATTTTTTCTCTCGTATCTCGTTTCTAAGACGGATGTTCAGCATACTCTGAAGCAGATTGATTGTCGCGGCAGTATGTACCGAAAACTTCGGAAGCGTTGTACGGTACTGCATGGTGATGTTTGCAATATTCGTACTGTTGTAGGCACGGTTGAAATGCAGGTGCCCCTTTTTGTAGGGGTAAGGTGTACCGTTGTAGGGTGTCTTTTTTGCACCGGCAGGCAGCGTACCGAGATAGTAT
>NZ_WGDD01000005.1 GCF_015493435.1 Sulfurovum sp. | reverse complement strand
TGAAATGGTCAAGGAACTGAAACTGTGAATAGTAGATGGCGGAAGGGTCGAAACCGATGAGTTTTTCAGGTTTTTGCGAAAGCATTCTGAAAAGATAGTAGCCGTTGTTGCAGCCGATATCTCCCACCACTTTTCCTTCAAGATCGAAATGAGGTTCGAGAAGGTTGTATTTGATCTGGCTTTGCCATTCGGAGTCGATGAAGAGTTCGTTGATCTGGAACGGTCCCTTTCTCCAGGGCTTCATCAGAAGAGCAGTTTCTCTGATTTGTTGAGCCTCTTCTGAAGAGAGGTTTGTGATGTGAATATCGACAACATCTCCGAAAGAAACTTCGGCATCATTGTACTTCGGCAAGGCTTGTATCGCTTCCTGATAGGGTACGATATTTTTCCATGTCAGCCATTTGCGGCGTTCTTGCCGCAGTACATCGATATCCATCTATTTTTTGATATAGGCTCGTATGATCTTCTGGTCAAAGATCGGTCTGTCACCTGCCGATGTCGTTACATTTTCGATCTTCTGTACCACTTTTTTGCCTTGGATTACTTTTCCGAAAATAGTATATCCGCCGTTAAGATGCGGTGTCGGTACTGTTGTAATGAAGAACTGGCTTCCGTTGGTATTGGGGCCGTGGTTCGCCATCGCAAGCAGGAAAGGTCTGTCAAAGGTCAAGTTCGGTGCATATTCGTTCTTGAATTCTTTGTGCCAAATCGATTCACCGCCTCTTCCTGTACCGGTCGGGTCACCGCCCTGGATCATAAAACCTTTGATCACGCGATGGAAGATCAAACCGTTATAGTATCCCTGCTTTACGTGTGTCACAAAATTTTCTACGGCAAGAGGTGCCGCTTTGGGAAACATCTTGAGTTCTATTTTTCCTACATTCGTTTCAAGCACAACAACCGGTGCTTTTTTCCCTGCTCCAAAAAGATTGATCCCGCAGACCAGCAACAAACCTATCAGTATTTTTTTATACATCATATCTTTACCTTTTTTTAGTGTTCTACTACATCATTGGCACATTTGTCGATCTTCAGCTCTTTAAGCAAAAGTTCAAAAAATGCACCGCTGTCTCTTTGAACATCGTCGTTAAACTCAATATAAAGTGCCTGCTTTGATTCATGGTGGTCTCTTGAATTGTCAAAGACATGAGGGTTCATTCTGGTCAGCTTGGTTACTTTGTCTATGGCTCTCTCAATCTCTTCTCTGAGTGCTTCGTCTCCGACAAATACCAGACTCATTCCTGCATAACGCTCTTCCATTCTTACATTTGCGACGATCTCTTCACATCTGTCCACTATTTTACCTTTTATTCTAAAATTGACAAGAATAAACTCCTTGTCTTTATTTTTTAATTATAACGCTTTTATTATTTTAGTTTGCCTAATATTTGAGGGGGATACTGCTGTTATTTGGCAATACTTACAGCCCTGGTTTCACGGATAACATTGACTTTTATTTCACCGGGAAACTGCACCTTGTCTTTTATCTCTTTTGCGATCTCTTTGCTCAGAAGAACGGCTTCATTGTCGTTCATCCTGTGTGCATTGACAAATACCCGTATCTCCCGTCCTGCATTGATAGCATAGGCTTTTTCCACATTCTCTTTGGACACAGCAATCTCTTCGATCTCTTTGACCCTTTTGGTAAAACTCTCAAGCACTTCGCGTCTGGCTCCGGGACGCGCCGCACTGAGAGTATCGGCTGCACAGACTGCGGCACTTTCCACAGAATCCGGTTCTTCATAGCCGTGGTGGGCATAAATGGCATTGATCACTGTGGGGGGCTCATTGTAGCGGCGGCACAGTTCTGCCCCGATCTCCACGTGGGAGCCTCCCCTGTCCTGTGTCAAAGCTTTGCCGATGTCATGCAGCAGGCCGGCACGCAGGGCAAGCTTTTCATCTCCCCCCATCTCTGCGGCCATGACAGATGCCAGTTTTGCCACTTCAAGTGTATGCGCCAGAGCATTCTGTCCATAACTTGCACGGTATTTCAAGCGTCCGAGCAGTTTCACCAGTTCTTCGTGCATAGGGAAAAGACCCAGATCAATGAGTACATTTTCACCCTCCTCATATGTTTTCTCTTCAAATTCTTTTTCCACTTTTTCATGTACTTCTTCAATACGTCCCGGATGGATACGTCCGTCTTCGACCAGTATTTCGATCACACGTGTGGCAATAGCCCTGCGGTAGAGGTTGAACGAACTGACAAGGATGACTCCGGGTGTTTCATCGATCACAATATCCACCCCCAGAAGCATCTCGAGCGTTTTGATATTGCGCCCTTCCTTGCCGATGATACGCCCTTTATGCTCATCACTCGGAAGATTGACAAGATTGATGAGTCTTTCACCGGCAAACTCACCGGCATAACGTGTCGTCGCCTGGGCAAGAATGTAATTGGCTTTTTTCTCGCCTTCTTCTTTGGCTGTCTGCTCATATTTTCGGACAATGGATGCTATTTCTGCACGGCTCTTCTCTTCTGTTTTTTCGAGAATATAGGTTTTGGCCTCTTCTGCCGTCAGGGAAGCGGCATTTTGCAGTTTTTCAACCGCTTCATCTATCTTCGCCTGTTTTTTTGCTTCAAGCTTTTCGAGATTCAACTCTTTTTCTGCCAATCTGTTTTCCGCCAGAGAGAGCCTTTCCTCCTCTTTTTTCAGTGTTTTCTGTTCCATCATCAGCATACGGTTCCGTGTTTCAGCCTGTGCCATTTTTTCCTGGAACAATGCTTCGTATTCAAGTTCTTTTGCCTTGATCTTCACCTGTGTTTCCTGCAGCAGAAGCTCTGCTTCATTGCTGATGGCTTTCGCCTTTGCCTTTGCTTCCTGTTCCAGGTGTGAAAACTTCTTTTGGGTACTCTTCTTAAACCACAGGTAACAGCTGCCTGCCCCCACGACTGCTCCGGCTGCACCGGAGACACTTACAATGGTTCCTAACATTTGTTCTTTCCTTTTCCAAGAAAAAGAAATGTCCATATACTATTTAAACTGCGTATATACTGATTATTTATGGCACAATGATCATATCGGCTCTGACATCATAACTGTCCGTTACGATCTGACTGCTAAAGCACAGGTGACGTGCCACAAATACGGTTTTTTTTATATTCTTCATCTCTTTTTCAAAAAATCTATCATACATACCTTTTCCGAAACCGACACGTCTGTATGTCAGGTCTACACCTACAATAGGTACGATAGCTATATCTATTTCTTTATTTCTATACTGCTTTGAATTTTTTGGTTCTTTAATACCGAACTGCTTTGTTTCCAGCGGGTATCTGTATTTTACCAACCTAAAACTTTTACCTTCCATAAACGGTACATAGAGCTGCCGCTTTTCGCGTCTCAGGACTTTAACGAGAGGATAGAGGTTCACTTCAGTTGCAAGAGGGAGGTAGAGCATCACCGTTCGTGCATTCATTTCCGAAATAATCCTGTGCAATACGGAAAGCACCTTTTTGTCTTTCGCATATCTACCTGTCCGGCTGCTCTTTTTGAGCTGTTCCAGACAGTGCCTGCGGAACTTCTGTTTCCTCATCTTTTTTTGCATAACTTCCATTTAGTGCTCTTTTGGTATAATCTTTCAAATTCTGTCATACGGACAGTCTGCCGTATAACGATATTATAGCCAAGGAATCATGTGATAAAAATCAAACTTCTGTTTTTTTTGGGCTTTATTTTACTTCTTTCTGCAGGATGCAGCAGCAGAAAGGAAGAAACCTCATCTGCAAAATGCAGAACTGCACCCTTAGAGAACAATATTTCAGCATGCCCGGACAATAACACAAGCCCTCACAGCAAAACACTTGAACATACCATGATACTCAAAGGCATCAACGAGGCAACGCACGATGCATTGGTTGAAACGGACCGGTTCATATTCAACGATGTCAAAGCACCTGTTCTGCTTGTCAATTTTTTCAGTACCTGGTGTCCCACATGCCGGGGAGAGATCCCCTATTTTGAGGATTTGCAGAAAAAATACAAAAACGAACTTTTTATTGCAGGCATCCTGGTGAATGATGATGCGAATACAACCGAACTCAAAACATTTGCAGATACCTATCATGCGCATTACTTTATTTCCAATGATCCAAAGAACCGGTATGTGACTGCGAAGGTGCGTGCAGCATTGAACCTTGATGAAAACTTCACACTGCCGTTGACCGTACTGTACAGATACGGCAAATACTATACCCACTATGAAGGTGCGGTACCTGTGGAAATGATAGATCATGATATCCGAACAGCACTGGGATTGAAAGAATAACGTAAAGGAAAAACCAAACATGTTCAAACTGTTTAAAAAAGTATTGGGTAAGACCAACGATGCCATCAAAGAAGTCGTTGTAGAAAAGAAAAAAGAGATCAGCAAAGAGGAATTTGAAGATATCCTGCTTGAAGCGGATGTCAATTATGAACTGGCAGAAAGGCTGCTTGAGGCACTGCCTGAAAAAGTGAACCGTCTTCAGGCTTTCAACTCGATGATCTCTGTATTCCAGTACACGGCAGACTGGAAAGAGCATGGTGCCAAACCTTATGTTGAAATGATCATCGGTGTCAACGGTGCAGGAAAGACCACTACTATCTCCAAACTTGCCTACCGCTATCAACAGGAAGGAAAATCTGTTATTCTCGGTGCAGGCGATACTTTTCGTGCCGCTGCCATCGAACAGTTGAGCCGCTGGGCGGAGAAACTGAACATTCCCATTGTTGCCACACGTCAGGGCCATGACCCTTCCGCAGTAGTCTACGACACTATCGAATCTGCCAAGGCAAAAGGAATAGACCATGTCATCATTGACACTGCCGGACGTCTGCATACACAGACAAACCTGAGTGAAGAACTCAAAAAAATGATACGTGTAGCAGGAAAATCCATGGAGGGAGCACCCCACAGAAAGATGCTTATCCTTGACGGAACACAGGGAAGCTCCTCCATCAACCAGGCCAAAGCTTTCGATGCTATGATCGGTATTGACGGTATTATCATCACAAAACTTGACGGGACAGCCAAAGGCGGGTCCGTTCTCAGTATTGCCGATGAGCTTCAAATGCCCATTTTCTACATCGGTACCGGAGAGCAGCCTAAGGACCTTATCCGGTTCAAAGCCAATGAATATATCAATACCATACTGGATGAAATATTCATTTGACGGCAGTTCCTGCCTGCCCTGCCGCATAAAATATGTCAATATGACATATTTTATATCCTTCCTTCAAAAAAAGTTTATACTTCATACACAATTAAAATAACGGGATATATTATGGCAAAGAAAAAAACACTGTTCGAATGTCAGGCATGCGGGTTCCAGTCTCCCAGATGGATGGGAAAATGTACTTCCTGCAATCAGTGGGAAACGATGGTCGAGCTTACGGCAGACCAGATCAAATTTCTGAATGAAACATCCAGAAGCAGCAGTACCGGTTCCGCACTCTCCAAAGCGAAACCTATCACGCAGATCGAAGAAGACAACATTACCCGTTTCTCTTCGGGAAGTTCCGAACTCGATCTTGTACTGGGCGGAGGTGTTGTCCCCGGTTCTTTGACACTGATAGGCGGCAGTCCCGGTATTGGCAAATCGACACTGCTGCTGAAAATAGCCGGAAATCTTTCCCGACAGCAAAAAAAAGTACTGTATGTCTCAGGTGAGGAATCCGCCGGACAGATCAAACTGCGTGCCAATCGTCTTGATGCCAATCATGAGAATCTCTTTCTGCTGCCAGAGATCAGCCTGAGTACCGTACTCTCCGAAATTTCCAATGAACGCTATGAATTCATCGTTATAGATTCCATTCAGACACTTTATTCCGACGAAACGCCTTCGGCGCCCGGTTCCGTCACACAGGTACGTACCATCACGTTTGAACTGATGCGTGTGGCCAAAAGCCTGCATATTCCCATCTTCATCATCGGGCATATCACCAAAGACGGTTCCATCGCCGGACCGAGAGTTCTTGAACATATGGTCGACACAGTACTCTACTTTGAGGGAGACACCAACTCCGAACTGCGCCTGCTCAGGGGGTTTAAAAACCGTTTCGGTTCCACCAATGAAGTAGGTATTTTCGAAATGAACAAAAGCGGACTGAACGATGCCAAGAGTATGGCAGGCCGATTCTTTGACAAAGACAAACTCCAGTCCGGTTCCGCCCTGACCGTCATTATGGAAGGAAGCAGGCCCATCATCATAGAAGTACAGGCACTTGTCTGTGAAGCCTACGGACATCCAAAACGCAGTTCCACAGGATTTGACAACAACCGTCTCGGCATGCTTCTTGCCCTTCTTGAAAAAAAACTCGACCTTCCTCTGGGTACCTACGATGTCTTCATCAATATCTCAGGAGGCATCAAGATCAACGAGCCCTCTGCCGACCTTGCCATTATAGCTGCCATCTTGAGCAGTTACAGGGACAGAGAACTCAGTTCTGAAACACTTTTTCTCGGAGAAGTCAGTCTTACCGGGGAAATACGGGAAATCTCAGGTCTGACACAGCGTCTCAAAGAGATGAAAACACAGGGTTTCAGCAAAGCGGTCATTCCCAATAAACCGATGGAAGAAACAGAAATCAAATGTTTTATCGCTGATGAAGTTTCCAAAGTCGTTGAATGGATGTAAAAAATTAAAATATAATATTTTACAGATAAAATCATACTATAATAAATACTATCTGTATTTTTTGATGCGTTCTATGTATGTAACAAATATGATTGAATCAATTTGGGCCTCAAACAACCCTATGCAAAAGGAACCGGCATGTACACACCCACATTGCTTTATGCTGAAGATGATCAGGAAACCAGAGAAAATTTTGCTATCATTCTCCATGAATATTTTGACACTGTCTATCTTGCCAAAAACGGGAAAGAGGCATTGGCACTTTATCGTGAAAAACATCCGGACATACTTCTTTTGGATATCGGGATGCCTCTGCTGAACGGGCTGGATCTGGTGGAGAGCATACGCAACAATGACCAGAATACCCCTGTCATCATGCTCAGTGCCTACTCCGATACGGAAAAACTTCTTTCTGCCATTGGCTTGAAAGTAGAAGCGTATCTTTTAAAGCCTATTGATATGATGCTGTTCAAAAAAACCATTACAAAACTCATCAGGCAGCTGCAGACGAATGATACGGTCATACTCAGAGAAGATTTGTCCTGGAATACAAAACATTTGACACTCAGCTATAAAGATGAGCAGATAAAACTCACAAAAAAAGAACGGCATTTGCTCCAGCTGCTCAATAACAGGATAGAAGAATATCTCTCCAATGATGATCTGATCATCAATATATGGCATGAGGAAATACCGGATCATTCACATAACAACAAACTCATCCAGCTTGTATACCGTCTCAATAAAAAAATCATGCAGTATCTCCCTTCATGTCCACATTTGATCGAGAACAGCTATACCCTCGGCTACCGGATAACCCGTCGTTAAACGAACTGTTTTGCTCTTTGCAAAACATTCAACAAATATACTTATGTTATTTATGCTACACTTTCCCTATGAAAGTTGGAACAGACATTATTCAGATCAAACGTATAGAAAAACTCGTTAAAAAGTACGGCATTAAGTTCAAGCAGCGCTACCTTTCCAAAAAAGAGATCGCTATGGCAAGAAAGCTTGAAACACTTGCCGGCCTCTGGGCGGCCAAAGAAGCCATAAGCAAAGCCCTTGGATGCGGGATTGGTGCACAACTTGCGTTTCATGACATTATTATCGCCAAAGACCATAAGGGTGCACCCTTTTTTAAACTGACAAAAGAGGCACAAAAAGTTTTCAGGATCAAAAGTTCTTCCATCTCCATCAGTCATGACGGCGGTTTTGCCATTGCAATTGCCGTGATCGACTTTAAAAAACAGCTTTAACCTGGTAAAGTATATGATACGATAACCATATTCATTAAAGGAGTCATTCACCATGAACCCCCGTTCTCTCATCTTTCTGACTGTAGCCGCATGCTTTTTTTCTGCATGTACCAATACTGCCCCGACACCCAAAAAGCAGACTGTCAAGCCCAAAGAAACCAACACAAGCAAACGATATGCAGCCGTACCTCCTCCGCCAAAAAAAAAGATAGTGCTTCAAGAGGTACAGGATGACAACTATTCTCCTGAGTATATGTACCCTGATGACAAATACAAAAAAGACAAACCGGTGCAGAAGAAGGAAACAGAACCTGAAGCTGTGCTTGAGAAGGAAACAGCTTCCATGAGCAAAGAGGAATGCATTTCAATGATCGGACAGCAGAAATTTGACAAATATGCGGAAATGTACGGCAGTGAAAGCGCTCCCATCAAACGGTGTACCCTGCTGAAATCAATGCAGAAAAGTTAATTTTTCTGCAAATGCAGCATTTTAAACCTGTCTCCCATCATCGTCGGGGCGATCAGTGTTTTGATCTTGTCGGCTTCACGCATATATCTCTCCTGCGTCGTTTGTGAAGCGAACTGTTCAAGTATCTCTATGAGTCCAAAACGGATCAGTGCTCTTGCCTGTGTTTCATAACTCTTTTCTGTAAATCCTGATGCTTCAAATGCTTCGAGCACCTGCCGGAAATTTACATCATAGGTAATGTCATCTTTCTGGAAAGACTCTGAAAGGTCCAATGCCTCATCAAACAAAGGAAACGTTTCATGCGCACGGTAGACACGGATGGAAAAATCATTGCGCACATACTTCTCGCCGTAGTCAAAGCTCACAAAGTCACACTTCTCTATGCCGCTGGCCATCGCTTTGGCAAAACCCTCATATCCCACAGCAACCTCACCCTGTTTGAGATAATGTCCTTTGGCCCACTCCAGCATTTCTAAAGGGGCCGGTTTCCATGCTATCTTATGATCTTCTACGACGGCTATCTGTCCGTCTTTGAGCAATTCACAGGGGAAGGCATCGAAGATCTCATTGGCAACGACAAAACCATATTCCGCATTCACTTCGCAGAGGTCTTCAAAATGTGTTATATGCACATCGTCCCCAAAACGCGCTTTGATATACTCGGTCTGTGCCTTCTGCACTTCAGGCTGACGCTCGACAATACCGAACTTAAGTGTTTTTACCAGTAAAGGGTCACAGGTGTACAGCCACTGTATCATGTCACAGATCAGATAACCCTGATGCGCCCCTACTTCGATAAGCCAGCCGTCCCTGTCCGCCTTGCCTTCTTTGAGCATTTTAAAAAAATAGTTGGCAATACTCGCCCCGAAAAAGCTGCTGGTACTGACAGCCGTATAGAAATCTCCCGACTTCCCGATGGCTTTAAAATTCCTGTAATACCCATTCTCTCCGTAAAGCCATTCATTCATATATTCGTTAAAGTACATTTTCCACCCTTATATAGAGTTTGAGAAGCTGTATCTGCTTGTCAATACTGTAAATGCGCTGATCGAGTCTTCTTATCTGCTGTGAATTCTTCATCACATTGGCATCGTATAATGTTTTTTCACCCGCCTCGGCAAGGTTTTTTGTCACTTTGTACAGGTTGCCGTAAATCTTCTCGTCTTTTCTGGCCAGGGAGATTTTTTTGTCCAGAATATGGAGACTGTTGCGTATCCAGTCATATTCTTCACTCACCTTGTGTTTCCTGTCGATCACTTCGGTTGCAGCCTGGAGTTTCTCTACCTTGCTCAACTCAATATCGCTGAGGGCGTTGATATCGATCGGCATCGATACGGTAAAACCGTAATTGTAGTAACTGCCATTCAGGTTGGGACTGGGAAAAAGCGGATTGAGATCACCGTCGGTGTATTGTCCCTGCAATGAAACCATAGGCAGATATTTTGCCCAGGTCATTTTCTCTTTATAATCCATTTCAAGTGCACGCTGTGTGTCTCTTTTCAGTTCAAGGTTTTCTCTTCTATAGTGCAGTTTATCTATAAGTTTCAGTTTTGGAAGCCTCAGCTCTTCAGGCCTTTTGTCACTTAAAATGGCAAAACGCTGTTTAAGCTCCATCTCATTCAACCGCATTTCAAGCAATGCAGTTTCATCCTGGCTTTTTTTAAGGATAGCCTGGTCAAGAAAACTGCTGTCTATGAGTCCGGCTTCATAACTGTCACGTTTCTGCTGTATGTCGATAACATCGTTCCTGATCTGGTATCGCATTTTTTTCTTCTCAAGCTTGATGCGTTTAAGATTAAAAAGAATAGAAACCGCATCACCGATCATTTTGCGTCTCTGAAGCGTGATATCTGTTCTGTTTGCACTCCGCAAAGCTCCGGAGTACTTGATGGCGTAGTAGATCCCGCCTGATTTAAAGATAGGCTGATCGATATAGACGGATAAACTGCTGGTATCAATGGTTCCCGTTTTGAAACGTGTCGTATAGTCTTTCCCATACCGCACAGTCACCGGATTGACCCAGCTTTTGGAAAGTATATCGCTCTGGAGTTCATTTCCTCTATACTGATAGTCAAAAAGCGATGCTTTGGTAGGTGAAAGAATCTCCCCGAGTTCATCTGCACCAAGAGATGAAAGACACAGAAAGCTACAAAGAAGATACAGCCGCTTCAAAACGCTTGAACCCTTCATCTATCTCATTTTTGCTGATCGTCAGACTTGGCAGAAAACGTACTGTATTGCGTCCCGCTTTCAGAACAACCAGGCCTTCTTTCAAACTGTTCTTTATCACACTGCCCTGAATATCGGCATTTTTTGCACGCAGACCACGCATCAGACCAAGTCCCACCTCTTTTTCGAAAAGGTTTTCGTACTTGGCAGCAATATCCTGAAGTTTCTGTTCAAAATAAAGCAGTGTTTCATCCAGAGCACCGCTCTCATAGAGTTCGGAAAGAATATCGAGCACAGCAAGACCTGCTGCCGTACTCAGATAGTTTCCGCCAAAAGTACTGCCGTGGTCTCCGGCACTGAGTACATCTTTGTGTGTTGTCATTACGGCACCGATAGGGACACCCCCGCCAAGCCCTTTGGCAAGGGTAACAATGTCCGGTTCGATCTCATACAGGTTCGATGCCAGAAATTCACCCGTTCTGTAGACACCGGTTTGCACCTCATCAACGATAAGCAGCACATTACGCTCTTTGAGATATGCAGCAAGTTTCTGTATTTCCTTTTTTTCAAAAGGCTGTACACCGCCTTCACCCTGCACAAGTTCAATGAGCACCGCTACCGTTTCATCATCGATGGCCTTGTAGACATCTTCTATTGATTTTTCATATGAGAACCCGGCAGGATACGGTGAAAAATTCGGTGTATGAAAACTTTCCTGTCCAGTCGCTTTCACCGTAGTGATGGTCCGGCCATGGAACGAGTGTTCAAGCGTAATGACTTTGTAACGCTTCTTGTCGAACTTCGTTTCGCCGTACTTACGCGCAATCTTGATGGCGCCTTCATTCGCCTCTGCACCGGAATTCGCAAAAAATACGCCCATGTCATACCCGGAAAGCTCCACCATTCTCTGCGCCAGCTTTGCCTGAGGTTCGATCACCTGCAGGTTCGAAATATGGATGATCTTTTTCGCCTGCTCGCAAATAGCAGAGGTCAGTTTCTCATTCCCGTGCCCCACAGAGTTCACCGCGATCCCCGAAGCAAAATCAATGTAGTCCCGTCCATTCTCATCGTACAGCGTAGAGCCTACACCTTTTACAAAATTCGTATAGTCACGTGCATAGGTTTGCAGTATATATTTTTTGTCTAATTCTTCTAATGTCATGTTTTTTATCCATTTTCTCGTCATTCTGAATTTATTTCAAAATCTGAAATTTAATTGATGTTATTATAGCAGAGTGTATTGAAAGATGATTTTTTATCCCATGTGCGTAAATAACCAAAAGTCAAGATCCCTGTCGTATTGTCTATACTACCCTTGGACTACTATAGTGTTCCTGAAAATATTTAAGATTCTTTATCTTTCCAACAACAACCAGTACATCCCCTTTGTCCAGATGATGATCAATGGTGCTGTATGAAAAAATCAATTCATCGCTTCTTCGTTTGAGCATTCCAATGGTGATCTGTGTTCCCTTTTGCAGCTCGTTAAAAGCTGTATAGGCTGATGCTTCATCGATTTGTTTTTCGCAAAGTATTGCTTTCTCACCCATTTTGCTAGTGATACGCTCAACAAGATTTTTGCTCCAAATATCGTCATGGCGACAATTTTCCATGCTATCGCGTGCGCACGGCCTCCTTTTCCTATTAGCAACACTTCCATGCATTTTTTCTTATAAATTTTTTATGTATAAACGGTGAAGTCATAGCAGAAAGAAGTGCAGCATAGTTTAGAGAAAAAGTAACAGTATCTCCTACTTTAAGTTCACTTTGTTTAGCATCTAAAATCAGATGATCGCTGCTACCGCCCAAAATATCGACATCAATTTGTGATGTCAATCCATCGATGGCAACATCTTCTCGACCAAGACCAAGAATGACACGGGGAATAATTCCTCTATCTTCAAAATGTGCTATTTCGCCAAAGGCATTGAGTGCCATCTCTCCGTTTGGTAAAGAGGGTTTTCGTTTTGCCTCTATTACT
>NZ_WGDD01000004.1 GCF_015493435.1 Sulfurovum sp. | reverse complement strand
TAGGTGCAATCATAGCATTCTACCTGATAGGGTTTGTTTTGCAAATGCTGCATTAGTCGACCCAATCTATCATTTTCCCCTTAATACCCTCCTATGTTTACATTGAGTTAATGTTGCGTGCTATAATTCGTGTGAGATAAATATCTCCAAAAAAATAATAGGATTGATGATGGTTGTTGTTTTAACAAAGTTTCCAATTAAAAATGAATTTCAAGAAGAGTATTGTGCACATTTAAAAGAGGCTGTTACAAAACATGAAATAGAAAAACAGGCAGGTTTCATAGATATGAATCTGCTGGCTCCCCAATCTGTTCCCCATATGCCTGAGAACAATCAGTTTGTCATTGAAACACGCTGGAAAGATATGCAAAATTTTATGGCCTATACACAGAGTGAAGCGTTCAAAAAATCACATGAAAATATGCCTTCGCGTGAGTGGTTTGACGGAAGACCCGCTGTAGAAGTATATGAAACAATAGACTAAGAGTGATACATGGGTAAATTTGCCAAGTTTATTTACTATAACGTTATCGTTTATGTTTTGTATATGGCGGTAGATACTGTTTTTATGTTTTTTCATTTTTACAGTTCCGATAAGCTGGGTAAAGATTTGCTCATTATGCCGACTGAGTCAGATATGATGCTTATTTTATTCAACATTATCATTTCAACCATTGGCGGCTACTTCATTTTAAAAAAACTTGAACAGTATACGTCAGGGTAAAATACTTTTGGCGTACTTTGAAAAAAGTCAGGGAAGAGAGCGGATAGGTTCAATCCAGCGCTGACAGTTTCATATCGTATTTTACATCTATCTCCTCAAGGGCTTCTGTAGCAGTCTCCAATCTTTCAAAGAGGACTTCTATTTCTGCCTGGGTTTGAGCTGCGGCTTTTGCATATTTGATCATGGCGGCATTGTCAGCTGTCTCTGAGGCTGCTTTTAGCGCAGCATTCTGTTCCTCTTCCAACCCTTCGAGTTCTTCCATACGCTTTTCGCACTGTTTGACTTCTTCCCTGTAGGGTTTTGCCTCTTTGGCTTTTTCTTCTATAATGGCTGTCCGGCGTCTTTTGCGTTCTTTCTTGTCGAGTTTCGGTTTGGTTTTCTTTGGTTTGACCGCTCCGTCTTCCTCTTCCCAGCCTATTTTGACAAGAAAATCATCGTAAGTCCCGTCAAAATATTCCGCTCCGCCTTTATGGAAAATAATGAGAGCATCTGCCAGTCTGTGCAGTAGCATTTCCGAGTGGGTGACCATGATCGTTGACCCTTTAAACATATCTATGGCATCGCAGAGTGAATCGATGGACTGCATATCGAGATGGTTTGTAGGCTCATCGAGCAGAAGCAGGTTGGCAGGTGTGGCAATGATCTTTCCGAGCATGACACGGCTTCTTTCTCCTCCTGAGAGTACTTCTATCTTCTTGTCTGCGAGTTCTCCGGAGAACATCATGGTTCCGCAGATAGAGCGTACTTCGGCCATGCCTATTTTTTTATCTACCGAAGCAATTTCGTCTATGACGGTATGCTGGGTGTTGAGCCGTTCAATGTTGGTTTGACCGAAGTGCGCCATGGTGGTGGAGGGGTGAAAAGAGAGGGTACCCTGCTGCCGGGGCAGTTCTCCTGCGATGTAGTTGAGCAACGTAGATTTACCTTTACCGTTCTTCCCTATGATCGCCAGTGTTTTACCGTTTTCCATGGCAAAAGTGAGATGTTCAAACAACGGTTCTCCTTCGGCATAGCCGAAACCGAGCTCTTCGGCACGGAACAGTACTTTGGCAGGTGTTTCTTTGTAGTTGAACTTGAACGAAAGAGATGATTCACTCTCCAGCGTATCCATCTCTTCCATCTTTTCGAGTATTTTCACTTTCGACTGTGCCAGTGCAGCCGTGGAAGCTCTGGCCTTGTTGCGCGCAATGAACTCTTCAAGTTCTTTGCGTTTCTTCTCCTGGTTCAAACGTGTTTTCTCATAGGTTTCATCCTGAAGCGCGAGGGTTTCATAATATTTCTTCGTGCCTCCCTGGACCATAAAAAGCCCTTTGCGCTGTATGCCCATGGTATGTGTGGTCACAGCATCCATAAATTCACGGTCGTGGGTAATGAGTATGACTTCTCCGTCAAACTCCCGGATGAACTGCTTCAGCCAGCGTAAAGAGAGAAGGTCGAGGTAGTTGGTCGGTTCATCGAGCAGGAGCATATTGGGTTCGGTTGCCAGCAGTTTTGCCAGGTTGATGCGTATCTGGTAGCCTCCCGAAAAGCTCAAAGGGTCTTTCTGCAGATCTTCTGCGGTAAATCCCAGCCCGAAAAGGATCTTTTCGATCTTGTAAAAGTTGTACTGTTCATCTTCGGGGAGTATCTGTGCACACTCCTCTTCTACGGTGGGTTTGGTGAACTCGAGGTGCTGTCTGAGGGTACCGATGCGGTAATGCTTCGGAATGCTGATCTCACCCTCATCATAGCTTTCTTCACCCAGAATGAGTTTGAAGAGTGTGGATTTTCCTGTACCGTTGCGTCCGATGAGACCGATCTTCTGGTTTGGAGTTACCTTAAGGTTTAATTGTCTGAAAAGTGTCTGCCCGCCGAAGCTTTTGGAGAGGTTTGTGAGTTGTATCATCTATCGTCCAATATTGAAATATTGGACGAAGTATAGCAAAAGTGCTATTGATTTTCGCCATTTGGGTCAATCTTGCGGGATCCCGTAGTCTTTCCCGTAATTTTCTACCACGAAGTCTATATCTTTGTCACCGCGTCCAGAGAGGTTGACCAGTATCGTTCCGACATCAGGTTCCTGTGCCAGTTTGAGTGCATAGGCTACTGCGTGTGCTGATTCTATCGCAGGGATGATCCCTTCTTCTCTGGAGAGCTCAAAGAATGCATCAATCGCTTCTTTGTCACTGATGGTTGCGTAGTTGACACGGTGTATATCTTTAAGATAGGCATGCTGCGGGCCGACAGACGGGTAGTCCAGTCCGCTTGCAACTGAGTAGACCTCTTCAGGTTCACCATGCTCATCCTGCAGCATATAGGATTTGAAGCCATGCATAACGCCCGGTTTCCCCAGTGTCATAGTGGCAGCATTTTCCCCCGGAATGTCAAGGCTCCGGCCTGAAGGTTCTACCCCGTGCATTGCAACCTCTTCCTCGTTAAGAAAAGCGGTAAAAAGACCGAGTGCGTTTGATCCGCCTCCGACACAGGCAACGAGGTTGTCCGGCAGTTCCCCTGTCATTTGACGAAACTGCTCTTTGGCTTCCACTCCGACAATAGACTGAAAATCCCTTACCATACGGGGGAAGGGATGCGGTCCGACAACCGAACCTATGGCGTAAAGCTGTGAGACCGGATCTTTGAGATAATTTTCAAATGCCGTATCGACAGCTTCTTTCAGGGTACGTCTGCCATGTGTTGCCGGAATGACATTGGCTCCGAGGATGTGCATTCTGACCACATTGGGATGCTCTTTGGCCATATCGACCTCACCCATGTAAATGTCACATTCAAGTCCGACAAGAGCAGCGGCAGTTGCCAGTGCCACACCGTGCTGACCCGCGCCTGTTTCGGCAATGATTTTCTTCTTTCCCATTTTCTTGGCAAGCAGTGCTTCACCGAGACAGTGGTTGATCTTGTGTGCACCTGTATGGTTGAGGTCTTCTCTTTTGAGGTAAATATCAGTACCATACTTTTTTGAAAGATGTTTGGCATGGAAGATCGGGCTTGGACGGCCGACATAATGCTGATAGAGATCTGCCAATTCATCAAGAAATTCCGGATCTTCTCTGATCTCTTCATAGGAAGCGGTGATCTCGTCCATGATACTTTGAAGTTCGGGTGGAATAAAAGCTCCTCCATATTCTCCAAAATACCCTTTTTCATCAGGCAGCGGACAGTTGAAAATATTGGTTGCCATAAAAACTCCTTTTTGTGCTAATAGATGAAATATTGTACATTAAAAGAGTTTTTGTGTGACTGAATGGAGCGAGCTGTGCAAAAGCATGCTTTGGTTATAATAGTCAGAAGTAAAAATTATATATTTTCAACAGCAAGGGGGCTATGTATGCACTATCCGAAATTTCCCGAGAATTGCAGATCGTTACTCTGCAAATATCTTACACCTGAAGTATTTGAAGCACTGAAAGACAGGAAGACATCCAACGGATTTACTCTGGAGCAGGCGATCAATTCAGGTGTAAAGAATCCTGACAGCAGCATTGGTGTCTATGCCGGCGATAAAGAATCATACAGGGTTTTTAGTCTTCTGTTCGATCCGATCATCGAAGAATATCACGGCTTTACCAAAGAGGATGCACACCATAGCAATATGGAGCCGGAACTTTTGAAGGCCCCCAATCCGGACCCGGAAGGTAAATTCATTCTTTCTACCCGAATCAGAGTGGGACGGAATGTAGACAATATGCCTCTGGGCCCTGCGATAACAAGAGAACAGAGAAATAAAGTAGAAGCCGATGTGATTGAAGCCCTACAAAGACTTGAAGGTGAACTGGCAGGCAGATATTATCCGCTTCCGGGGATGTCAAAAGAGGTACAGGATGCATTGATACGGGATCATTTTCTTTTCAAAGAGGGTGACCGTTTCCTTGATGCTGCGGGACTGAACCGCGACTGGCCGGAAGGCAGGGGGATCTATCATAATAATGACAAGACTTTTCTTGTATGGGTGAACGAAGAAGATCAGCTTCGTATCATCTCCATGCAGAAAGGCGGAGACATCAAAGCAGTCTTTACGCGCCTGGTCAATGCGGTCAAAAGCATCGAGATGAAGATACCCTTCTCCTACAGCTACCATCTGGGCTTCATTACTTCCTGTCCTACGAACCTCGGTACGGCCATGCGAGCGAGTGTCCACATCGCCCTGCCGAAACTTTCACAGGACATGGCGGCGTTCAAAGCCATTACGGACAGGTATCACCTTCAAATACGCGGCATACACGGGGAACATTCGGAGAGTGAAGGCGGTGTGTATGACATCAGCAACCGCCGCCGCCTCGGCATTACCGAAGTACAGGCCGTTCAGGATATGTACGATGGAGTCGTCGCATTGATCGCAACCGAGAAGGCATTGGGTTGATCCACTGTTTTGTGATACACTTCTTGAAAAAAAGAACAGGAAGCAAATATGGAAATACAAAAAGGCATTTACCGGCATTACAAGGGAAGCGAGTATGAAGTGTTGATGACAGCACGCCATTCGGAAACAGAAGAGTGGATGGTGGTCTACCGTGCGCTCTATGGTGATTACGGTGTCTGGGTACGGCCGTATGAGATGTTCATCGGGAAAGTGGAAGTGAACGGGGAGACGGTAGATAGATTTCAGTTCTTATATGCGTAGGGGTGCTGTGCCTCACAGCACCGTTTTTGTCAAAACCTTTTATGAGTGGTGCCATCAGGAGACAGCACCCTACGGTTACAATACTTTCCATCATCAAAAATGCACAGTATTTTCTCTATATTCCTTCCATTCTTTTCGCTTCGAAATAGACAAGCCTCTCATCTGAGAACTTGAAAAAGAGTTCAATGGGGCGGCAGCAGACTTCGCAGTCTTCTATGTATTCACTCTCTTCTTCACTGGGGTCGAGTATCATCGAGATCTGCTCCCAGCAGTAGGGGCAGGTAAAAAAGTGTTCCATCAGTCCTCCTTTTTGCTAAACCATTTTGTCAGCCAGTCCGGAAGCATGCAGCTATTGCAGTTCCCGTTTCTGTCACAGCGTACCTTTTGGATGTTCCTCCAGAGCATGAACGCGAAAGCAAGTGAGACCACAAGTTGCAGGATACCAATGTTGTAGTAGCCCTCCATGAGATTCTGGATGGAGAGGACGAGCATGATGAGAGTGACGATGAGGCACAAGATGTAATCCTTCTTTTTGTGTGATTGTATTATACTTCCTTCTGTTATAACTGATTTTTATTTCAGTTTGGATTTTTCTTTCTATTTTTTTTAAAAAGTAACAAGACCATTTTTATTGAAAAAGGAATTTTATGTCAAAGATCATAAAATATTTTAAAACAATCACGCAGATACCGCATTGTTCCAAAGAAGCGGATAAACTGTGTGATTTTCTGGTGAATTTTGCCCAAGAAAGAGGGTACGAGGTTGAGGTGGATGAGGTGAAGAACATTTATATCCGTAAGGGAGCACCGGTACTCTGCCTTCAGGCACATTATGACATGGTCTGTATGGGGAAGGCACCGAACATAGAGACTTATGAAGAAGAGGGTTGGATGAAGGCAAAGGATTCGTCTCTGGGTGCGGATAACGGTATGGCAATAGCGATGATGATGCAGCTGATGGATGAGGGGAGGGTACTGGAGTTCCTCCTGACCTCCGACGAAGAGATCGGGCTGATCGGTGCGAATGCAGTGGCGTTTGATCTGAAGGCAGCCTATATGCTCAATCTTGACAGTGAAGATGAGGCGGAAGTCTACATAGGCTGTGCCGGCGGAGCGGATATTACAGCGTTCAGGCAGGACAGTTGTACGGAGGGGAAAGGAGACTGTTATGAAGTGGCGGTCAAAGGGCTTGCCGGGGGACATTCCGGGGTAGATATTGATAAAAATATTCCTTCCGCCATCAAAGTACTGGGCCGTTATCTGGCAGAAAAGGGTGTAACACAGCTGGCAGGCATTTATGCCGGGGAGCGCAGGAATTCCATTCCCGCCAATGCCGTGGCGATCGTCCGGAGCGAAAGTATGTTGGAAAACGAAGGTGAAGTGACTGTCCGTAAACTCAGGGAATCTCCAATGGTCCTGGGCGAGGGGGACAAGCTTATTGCGTTCATCGATGCCTTCAGGCATGGTGTGAGAAAAGAGAACAGAGAACTGGGCATCCCCGATGTGAGCATCAATCTTGCCATCATCAATACCGATGAACAGGGGGGAGTCACTATTGAAACCAGTGCCAGAGCGATGGATGCGGATGCTCTCGAAGCATTGACAGAGGAGACCGTTTCCTTCTTTGAAAAGTACGGTTTCGAGAGCAAAGTGGAAGACAAGTACCCTGCATGGAAACCGGATGTAACAGACTTTACGAAACTGGTGGAGAGGAAGATGAAGGAGGTTTTTGGAAAAAGCAGACTTATGGCGATCCATGCCGGTTTGGAATGTGGTGTGATCGCAGAGAAGTATCCGAAAATGAAATTTGCTTCCATCGGTCCTACCATACGCTTTCCACATTCGACCAGGGAGAGGGTGAAGTTGGATTCAGTCGAGAAAACTTTTGTAGTTCTGGATAAAATCATACAATCAGTCTAAATGATGATAAATATTAATATGACTTAAGAGAAAGAGGAGTAAAATTAAAAAATACACATCATTTTCAAAGGGGAACACATGAAAACGATCTTTCAGGATCTGGGATATCTTAAAGAACATACTAAAGACGAGGATGCAAAAGGCTATATCAAAGAACTTGAGCATAACTTCAAGCTTTTAAGAACAAAGAGCGGACTCTCACAGCTGCTTAAAAAAAAGAAGCTTGCAAAGATCATCAAAAATGTAGTGTATGAGCAGGAGCTTCAGGACTTGCAGGTGGAACTAATCAAGCTTCAGAACTGGATCTATGATAACAATAAACGTGTCATGATTATTTTTGAGGGCCGTGATGCAGCGGGGAAAGGGGGTGCCATCAAGCGCTTTACCCAATATCTCAACCCCAGAAAATTCAGAGTCGTTGCGCTTCAGAAACCAACAGAAGTAGAGGCGGGACAGTTCTATTTTCAGCGCTATTTCCAACATCTTCCCAATCCGGGAGAAATAACATTCTTTGACAGAAGCTGGTATAACCGTGCGATCGTAGAGCCTGTATTCAATTTCTGTACGCCGGAGCAGTACGAGCGTTTCATGCGTCAGGTACCGGAGATCGAACATTCGCTGATAGACGACGGGATCATTCTGATCAAGTTCTGGTTCAGTATTACCAAAGACAACCAGCAGAAGCGTTTTAAAGAGCGTATGACCAATCCGCTTAAACACTGGAAACTGAGTCCTGTAGACCAGAAGGCACAGGAAATGTGGGACAAGGTGACCTACTATAAAGAAGAAATGTTCAGCCGTACCCATACAGGATATGCTCCGTGGATCATCGTGGACAGTAATGACAAAAAAAATGCAAGGCTGGAGTCGATCCGCTATGTACTGTCACAGATCCCTTACGAAGGCAAAGAAAATGCGAAGATCAACTTGCATCATGACCCGGATGTGGTTGAGCGTTATCATAGAAGATCACACTCAGAAGAATCTGTCAAAAAGGACAAAAATTAAACTTTGAAGCTCTCTTTTGTTTTGCAGTGCGCTGCCATGAAACAGTCATCGCAGTCTGGTTTGACCGCTTTACAGCGGTAGCGTCCGAAGAGTACCATCGCCTGATGCAGACGGTGCAGGTCAGTTTTGAATTTTTTGCTTAATTCTTCTTCACATTTGAGTGCCGTTTTTGCCTCACTCAGACCCAGACGGTGTGCAACTCTGAAAACATGGGTGTCAACCGCCATCAGGTTGGCTCCGGTATATTCGATCATCACCACATTGGCCGTTTTTTGTCCTACACCTGCCAGTTTTACCAGTTCATCTCTCTCCAGCGGTATCTCACCCTGGTAGTTTTCAATGACACTTTGCGCCATTTTAATAAGGTTTTTGGCTTTGTTGTTGAAAAAAGAACAGGTATTGAGATAGGATTTGACTTCATTCAGATCGGCATTGGCAAGGGAAACAGGATCCGGGTATTTTTCAAAGAGTGCGGGAGTGATAATGTTGACCCTTTTGTCTGTACATTGTGCAGAGAGCATAACGGCGATCAAAAGTTCATAAATGTTTTTGTATTCAAGTTCCGTGACTGAGTCAGGGTAGTGCTCCAAAAAGAGTGCCTTGATCTCTTCTGTCTCTTTTCTTGTCGCTTTTTTCACTTTTGCCATAAATACAACACCTTTTTGCTATAATGAATATCGCAATCTTAACACATTAATGAATGATTTACCTAAGAGAGATATACTTCACTGTAAATTTTCATATATAAGGACATATAGATATGGTAAAAATCGCAAAAACTTCGCTTGTAGCTGTAGCACTTATGGCATCATCACTCGCAGCATCGGATATTCTGGCAACAGTTGACGGTACAAACATTACAAAACAGGATGCTGAAGCATTTGTAAGAGCAACATCTCCGAATGCACATTTTTCACAATTGACGCCTGTACAGCAGAATATGATCAAACAAAGACTGATCGAAAAAGCACTTTTTACAGAATTGGCAAAAAAAGAGGGCATCGAGAAGGAACCGGAATTTAACAAAGCGTTAAGTAAGATCAAAGATGAGCTTGCCGTTAATCTCTGGATGAAAAAACAGCTTGACAACGCAATCGTCAGTAACAGTGAAGCCAAAGAGTTCTATGAAAAGAACAAAGCGAAATTCGTACAGAAAGAAAGTGTACATGCAAGACATATTCTGGTCAAAGATAAAAAGACGGCAGAAGATATCATCAATCAGCTCAAACCGCTGAAAGGAGAAGCCCTTAAAGCGAAATTCATTGCATTGGCAAAAGCAAAATCCGTAGGACCGTCTGCCCCTAAAGGCGGAGATCTCGGAAATTTCAGCAAAGGTCAGATGGTACCGGCGTTCTCAAAAGCAGTATGGGGACTGAAAGTAGGCGAAATCACGACAAAGCCGGTGAAAACCCAGTTTGGATATCACGTTATCTATCTTGAAGGCAAATCAGAAGCAAAACCTGTTCCCTATGATAAAGTCAAAGACAGAATCATCGCTTCTCTGAAGCAGCAGCAGTTTGCCAAGAAAGTCGCAGCAATGGCTAAAGAATTGAAAAGCAAAGCAAAAATTGTTGACAATACAACAGAGGCAAATACGACTAAAAAATAAATCAGTCATGTACGCAAAGGGGAGGAAAATATGAGGAGAATTGTTGCAGCGGCAGGTATTTCAATGGGAATACTTGTCAGCTCTCTGCCGGCAGACCATTTAAAAAACTGTCTGGCCGATATGATGCATAAAAAAGACACCATGCCCGGCATGGTCGATTTAAGCAGGCTTGACAGCCCCGGTGCGTCCCAAATGAAAAAGTCACGACCTTCAAATACGGTGATTGCTATTGTGAACGGACATAAGATCCGTAAAAAACAGGCAGATGCGTACTTGAAGTCAAGAACAAAAGGGAAGGTTGCAGACTTTGATCTTCTTCCCCCAAAGCAGCAGAAAAGACTGGTGAAAGAACTTGCCCTGCCTCTTCTTATTGCAGATGCAGCCAAAAAAGAGCTTTCTTCACAGGAGCAAGACGCTGCCTATGTCAATATGTGGTTGAGAAAAAAAGCTTCCTCCGTATCTGTCTCCAATGCAGAATTACATACGCTGTATGATCAGCTGAAACAAAAAGCTGCAGAACGCAATCCTTCGAAAAATATTATTCCTCCGTTTGACAGCATTAAAAACAAAATGAAAAGCCAGATGATCGAAAAAAAGATTATGGACGGCCTGATGAAAAATGCCGAAATAGAAGTGTCTGTACCAATGGCAATGCCGCCAATGATGATACGGAAACCGCAAAAAATGCCATTTAAACAATAGTACTGAAACAGACATAATATAAAATAAATTACCAAGGTATAAAATGAAAAAAACACTCACAAAGATCGGACTTGCTCTCGCATTGACAACATTGACATTATCTGCAGAAACTGCGGGTACAGTAAACGGTATGAAAATTTCCGTTGCTGAAGCGAACAAAGCACTTAATGTGGTCAGCAGAGGACAGGCAACCTGGGATAAGATTTCTCAGCAGCAGAAAGAGCAGGTACTCAGAATGATCGCACCGAGTAAACTGGCAGCAGTCAAAGCGAAAAAGGAATTGTCTCCGGAAGAGAAAAATATTGCGTTGAGCAACCTTTGGATGCAGAAAAAGATGTTAGAGACGAAAATTTCTGATGAAGAAGCGAAAAAAACCTATGAAAAATTGAAAGCGGCAGCCAAAAAAGCAAATCCGAAGAAAGCATTTCCTCCTTTTGAAGCAGCAGAAAAAAGTATCAAGATGAAAATGGCTCAGGAAAAAGTGGTTGGTGCATTGATGAAAAATGCAAAGATCAAACTCAAATAAAATTATCGGAGAGCATAGAGATGTCTACAAAAGTACTGGATATGATTGAAGCGGGTGTTGTAACAGGGGATGATCTTCAAAAACTTTTCAAGATCGCCAAAGAAGAAGGATTTGCCATTCCGGCTGTGAATGTGGTCAGTACTTCATCCATCAATGCTGTTCTTGAAGCGGCAAAAAAAGTGGATTCTCCTGTGATCGTACAATTTTCCAACGGCGGAGGCGCTTATTATGGAGGCAAAGGATTGCCTTCTGATACAGCAGCTGTCCTCGGTACGATCTCCGGAGCGCAGCATGTTCATACTATGGCAAAAGCCTATGGTGTGCCGGTGGTCCTTCATACCGATCATGCTGCAAAAAAACTGCTTCCGTGGATCGATGCTCTTTTGGATGCGAGTGAAATACACTTCAAAACACATGGAACACCGCTTTTTTCTTCACATATGATCGATCTCTCGGAAGAACCTATAGAAGAAAATATAGCTACCTGCAAAGCCTATCTTGAACGTATGAGCAAGATCGGCATGACATTGGAGATAGAACTGGGTGTCACCGGCGGAGAAGAGGACGGTGTGGACAATACCGATATTGACAATTCTCTTCTTTATACGCAGCCGGAAGAAGTGGCGTATGCCTATGAAGAGTTGATGAAAGTTTCTGACAAGTTTACGATCGCCGCTTCGTTCGGCAATGTACACGGTGTTTATAAACCGGGGAATGTCCAGCTGACACCGAAAATACTTGATAATTCACAGGTATATATTGAAGAAAAGTTCAGTACCGAAAAAAAGCCGGTGAATTTTGTTTTTCACGGTGGTTCAGGTTCCGAACTTTCAGATATTCGTGAAGCTATCGGATACGGTGTGATCAAAATGAATATCGATACCGATACCCAATGGGCTTTTTGGGACGGTGTACGTCAATATGAAGCAAAATACCATGACTATTTACAGGGACAGATTGGCAACCCTGAGGGTGAAGACAAACCGAATAAAAGCTACTATGACCCGAGAAAATGGCTTAGAGAAGGTGAACTTTCCATGGTTAAAAGGCTTGAACAGGCATTTGATGATCTGAATTGTATTGGGCGTAATTAAAGTTTTGTTTTAACTATTTTTGAGTACTTTCCTTATATATTAATCGTGGCGTTGTTATTCTGCTTACTTTTCTAGAAAAGTAAGCAAAAGTCGTCGTGGCCTCTCAAGTCGCTTTGCTTACACGGGTGTTCGCCACGACAAAACACACGTATGTGTGATTTGATGAGAGATAATGATGATTTTTACTTCTCCTGTTGAAACTATTGCTTTTGAAGGTCATTCTTTTTATGTGAAGCGTGATGACCTTATTCATCCAGACTTTTCTGGCAATAAAGCCCGTAAGTTTCATTATTTCCTAGAAAATGATTTTCCACATATCACTAAAGTAGTTTCCCATGGTTCTGCTCAATCCAATGCAATGTATTCACTCTCGGTTCTTGCCAAAATGAAAGGGTGGGAGTTTGAGTATTATGTAGAGCATATTGCAGACTATTTACTGGAAAATCCTCATGGCAATTATAAATCAGCAATTGATAATGGAATGAAAATTCATGTAGGTCGGGGGGTCCCCACCCCGACAAATCAAAATATTTTATATATAGAAGAGGGTGGACGGCAAAAAGAAGCAGAGTACGGTCTCAAAATATTGGCACAAGAGATTATGGATTGGCAAAAAGAAAATAATATAGCAGAATTAAATATCTTTTTGCCTTCAGGAACAGGGACTACGGCTTTGTTTTTACAAAAATCATTAAATATTGAAGGTGTTGTGGGGGTACAACATCCTACGGTGTATACATGCCCTTGTGTTGGTGATAGTGAATATTTAAAAAAGCAGTTTTTTGAGCTAGAAGAAGATGCAAATTATCATCCTATCATTATAAGCCTGGAGAAAAAACATCATTTTGCCAAACTTTATAAAGAAAACTATAAAATTTGGTTAAAATTACAGCAACAAACGGGAGTGGAGTTCGATCTCCTTTATGATCCTTTGGGATGGCGTGTATTATTGGCTCATCCTGAAGTCTTTTCAAAGCCTGCACTTTACATTCATCAGGGTGGTGTGTTGGGCAATGAGAGTATGCTTCCAAGATATGAACGAAAATATGGTAGGTAGGGTGTTGCACGACTCAACATTGAGTGCTTCGCTTGCATGGTATTTTAGATACTTATACCCTTACAACACCGATAATAGGACTAAAAATGAAAATATTTTACAGCAGTGATGACACTTTTGAAGCAAACTTCAATGAACTTTTAAAACGTGGCAAGATGGATATAGAGGGTGTGACAAGCATCGTCTCTACGTTACTCAAAGAGATACAAACTGAAGGGAATACTGCACTCAAAGCACAAATAGCAAAATTTGACAGATGGGAACCAAAAAGTGATGATGAACTTTTAGTTTCAACAGATGATATGGCTAAAGCGTATGAGAATATTGATCCCATGCTTCGTGAAGCATTACACCTTGCCTATGATAGAATTGAGAGTTATCATCAAAAACTTATGCCTGAGACTTGGATGGACAAAGAAGCCAACGGAACGATCCTGGGGCAAAAAGTCACAGCCGTAGACAGAGCCGGGCTGTATATTCCGGGAGGGAAAGCGGCGTACCCGAGCTCTCTTCTAATGAATGTTATTCCTGCACAGGTTGCCGGTGTAGAAGAAATCGTTGTCTGTACCCCTGCACCTGACAATGAACTCAATGAGCTGCTTTTGGCAGCATGCCATCTTTGTAAAGTGACCAAAGTATTCAAAGTCGGTGGTGCTTCGGCAATCGGTGCAATGGCATACGGTACAGAAACCATTCCAAAGGTAGATGTCATTACCGGTCCGGGAAATATTTTTGTGGCAACAGCGAAAAAGCTGGTTTACGGTGAAGTGAATATAGATATGATCGCCGGACCCTCAGAGATAGGTATTTTGGCAGATGAAACAGCGAGAGAGGACTATCTTGCGATTGATCTTCTTTCCCAGGCAGAACATGACGAAATGGCAAGTTCCATTCTCATCACTACAGACAGTGAATTGGCGAACAGGGTCAGTGACAAAGTAGAAATTTTTCTTGAAACACTTTCCCGTGAAGAGATTGCCAGAAAATCCATAGAGGAGCGTGGTGCTATTATTGTGACGAAAGATATGGATGAAGCGATCGGCCTGATGAACGAGATTGCGCCGGAACACCTGGAGGTGGTCACGAAAGACCCGATGTCTCTTTTGAACCAGATCAAACATGCCGGGGCGATCTTCCTTGGGGAAAATACTCCGGAGCCTATCGGTGACTACATTGCAGGACCGAACCACACCCTTCCCACAGGCGGAACTGCGAAGTTCTATTCCCCGTTGAGTGTAGAGAATTTTCTAAAAAAATCTTCAATCATTATGATGAGCAAGCAGGGAATGGACGAGATAGGAGAACAATGTGCTATGATAGCCAACACAGAAGGATTGACTGCACACGAAGAAAGTGTGAGAATAAGACTTGCAAATTAAGTAAATATTTGTTTTATCTCAATGGTGTCCAAATTGTCTTTCACAAGGGATGCCATCCCCATCCCCATCCATTTTTACTGGGCCGCAATGATCTAGAAAATATTTTGCTTCTTCATAGGAACCCATTTGACTGCAGTATTGTCTACCGTCACACCGAAAAAGTTTTCGATCTATTTCATGTGTATTTGAAACTTGGTTTGAGATAGGTGGTTCAGATTGTGTAAATAGTGGCTGGGTAGGATAAGAGTGAGAATCTATGCCATCATTACATGGCCAAAAAACCCATACACTGAAAGCCGCAGAAAGGATCATTGCAATAATCAATATTTTCATAATTTCCCTTTAATACTATATCGTACTCTAAAAATACTTAGTAAGGGATTCTTGAAGTTTGAATGTTTTTTTGGGAATGGTGCGGACAAGAGGACTCGAACCTCCACGGGATTGCTCCCACTAGAACCTGAATCTAGCGCGTCTACCAATTCCGCCATGTCCGCGTTATATCATTGGATTTTATAGTTATATTTAAAAGAAGTGGCGCGGCGGACGAGACTCGAACTCGCGACCCCCTGCGTGACAGGCAGGTATTCTAACCAACTGAACTACCGCCGCACCTGAACCTTAAAAG
>NZ_WGDD01000003.1 GCF_015493435.1 Sulfurovum sp. | reverse complement strand
CTTCTATAGAGTGGCTATATCTGTTACGAATGCTGTCTCGTGTCTTTTTAGACAAATACATCGGTATATCTTTAAGACGTACAAAAATTTTATGTCCTACGATATGCATTTCACATTCTTCATATGCAGCGCTTGTCTAATGAATGAAACACGTTATTAATCCTTTTAATTACGTTAGGTAAGCATATGAAGGAAGTTTAACACATTAAAATAAAGAGGAGAGATAAATATAGAGGTGAAAACGCCTCTATATTTGTTGATGGCATTATGCCGCTTTTTTAATCGCTTTTTTTGCTGCTTTTTTTGCTGCTTTTTTCTTGGCAGGTGCTTTTTTAAGAACTACTTTAGTCACTTTTTTTGCTACTGCTTTAGCATTTTTCTTTTTGACCACTTTTTTCGCTACTGCTTTTTTTGTTGCTTTTTTCACAACACCCTTTACTACTTTTTTCTTAAGTACTTTTTTTGCTGTGGGCTTCTTGGTCGCTTTTTTTACAGTTTTTGCCATGTTGGGCTCCTTTAATTTTTGGTATTATACATTACTATTAGTAATATAATATAGGTATTGTATATAAAAAATACTTTATTGTCAAATATAAAAAGAAATCTATGTTATCATCTCGTAACATTTTGTAACAAAAAGGTGAAAAATGACTTTTATAGAGTTTAAAAAAAAGCTTTTAGATGCAGAAATAAGTCTGCCTAAATTTTCAAAATTGATACAGGTAAGTGAAAAAAACCTTCAATCCTATAAGAAAAAAGGTGAAGTTCCCAATGCCATAGCAGTTGCGGTTACTTGTTTTGCACACATGCAAAATGAAGGGATTGATTATCGTAAAATAATTGAGAATCTAGAACTCAAAGCAAAAACAAAAAAAGGTGCAGGATTTGCCAAAACAAAGAGAAAAGAAAGTGTTTTAAAAAAATAAGGGAGTCATACCAGTCTATATCCTACACCCCACACAGGAGCAAAATACTCTTTTTCCCCACTGGGGTCTATTTTCTTTTTAAGCCGGTTCATAGCCACATTAATGGTTTTGTCATGAAAACCTACAGAATCATCGCCCCACACTTCATCTCTCAAAAAATCTCTGTCAAGAGGCTGGTGGGGATTTTTGATGAACGTATGCAGCAGTTTGAATTCGAGGTTGGTCAACTCTACGAGCTGTTCTTCTACATAGATTTCACGGCTCTTCAAGTCAAGCAGGATATCTCTGTATTTTATTTTGTCGGTACTGCCCCCGCCTTTTCTTTTTAAAATGGCCTGAATACGAAGCAACAGCTCCCTGGCATTGAAAGGTTTGGTCATATAGTCATCACCTCCGGCCAAAAACCCTTCTTCCACATCCCCATCTTTGTCCCTTGCCGTCAGAAAGATCACAGGAACATCATACCCGATCTCCCGCATCTGCCTGACGAACGCACTTCCCTCGATACCGGGAAGGTTACGGTCTACGATCATCAGTGCAGGATTCTCTTCTTCGAGGAACTGTTCCACATTTTCGGTAGAAAGGAATCCTGTTGTATCATAGCCTTCTTTGGCAAGATGATACTCAAGCAGTTCCAGTATATCAGCCTCATCTTCAATGATAACAATTTCTATATTTTTCTTTTGCATAACAGTATCATAATATGTATTGATAACATTTCTATTACCGTTCTGTGCAGGGGGAAGTGGATGCAATATTCCGACGGAACTCCGTCAGAACAGATTCCGTGGTCAAGAAGCAAACCCTTTGATCACATAGAAAATGATCGCAGAGAGGAAGGCTGCCGCAGGTACGGTAATGACCCACGCAGCAATAATTTTTTTTACCATACCGCGTTTGACATAGTTCTCACGCAGTGAACGCTTAAGACTTTTTACCTTTTTCTTCTGACTTTTCTGTGCACCGATAAGCTCAACCTGCTTTTTGTAATCCTCTTCGCTTTTGAGCGCTTCAAGTTCACGTTTGATTGCATCAAGTTTTTCCACTTCGATCTGCAGTTTTTTCTGCTTCTCGTCCATATTCTTGCTGTCAAGCCATTCGCGAAGGAACCCGACACCGAATACCGCACCGACCGCAATATGGGTTGAAGATACAGGAAGACCGAGCTGTGACGCAATGATCACGGTGATCGCCGCGGCCATCATGATGGAAAAAGCTCTCATCTCATCGAGTTCCGTAATTTCCGAACCAACGGTTCTGATGAGCCTCGGTCCATACAGGGCAAGACCGATAGAGATACCCACCCCGCCTACCACCATGACCCACAGAGGAATGGCCGCTTTTTTCGCGATGACAGCATGTGCCAGGGCATCGTACACTGCGGCCAATGGACCGACGGCATTGGCAACGTCATTCGCCCCGTGGGCGAAACTGAGGAATATGGCAGCAAAAACAAGTGGAATACCGAACAGTATATTGATGTCAGCCCTGCTCTCACCAAGCCCATTCTCCACACGTTTGAGGGTTCTGGGTTTCACGATCAGATAAGTGATAAATCCGCCGATCAGACCAATGATCAGAGCTGCCAGAAAGGTCGGTTTTTTCGTCTGCGGCAAAAAGCTGAACACTTCAGTAAAGTCTTTCCACACATGCTTGAGCCCTTTGAGCGTCAGGTAGGTCAGAAATGCCGCTGCCATAACCGCCACAAGGACCGGAACCACTTTTTTGGCTGCCGTGCGCATATCTTTCCGGTAAAGGATCTGGGACTTGATGATATAGAGAAAAATCGCTGCGATCACACCGCCAAGGACCGGAGAGATCACCCATGACGCTACAATCTTGCCCATAGTTCCCCAGGAAACGATGGCAAATCCGCCTGCTGCGATTCCTGCACCGACAACACCGCCGACAATGGAGTGCGTCGTGGAGACCGGCGCCTTAAGCCAGGTAGCAAGGTTAAGCCAGAGCGCTGCGGCAAGCAGTGCGGCAGACATGGCATACACGAACAGCATCGGATCGTTCCCGAACGCTGCCGGATCGATAATACCCTTTTTAATGGTACCGACCACATCACCGCCGGCAACCAGCGCACCCGTCGCTTCAAAGATCGCCGCAATGACAATAACCCCGCCCATGGAGATCGCTCCGGAACCGTAAGCCGGCCCCACATTGTTCGCAACATCGTTCGCACCGATGTTCATGGCCATATAGGCACCGAACACCGCAGCAAGTACCATAAAGCCCGCATGGACGCCGTGTCCTATGATACTGCTGGCGTAAAAAGCCACTGCTGCAGCAAAAGCGGCACCGAGTAGAAGTTTGATCGTATTGTTCATCATTATCCCCTGAAGTATAAAATTTCGGGAGTATAGGAAAAAAGTATTACAATTTTGTTACCAAATTGTAATCAAATAAAAAAAGAAATGTAAAGTGTGAAAAAAATGGAAGAAAGACGGGCCAAAGCCCATCTATGAAATGTATATGTTAGAACTTGATGATTGCATCCAGCTGTACACGCTCGTAGTCTGCTTCTGCACCTGTTTTACTTTTGCTTGCATAGAGTGTATCGAAGAAGAAGTTGCCGGCAAGGTAGAGGTTTTTGCCCATTTTGTATTTTGCTCTGATTGCAGAACCTTTTGCGGCAGTACCCCCACCAAAGTTATCCGAATCGGAATATGCACCAAATGCCGCATCCGCTTGAAGATCTGTGTAGGAGTATTTTACCTGCCAGTCGCCAACATGTTTCGCCTTACCCAGCATTACTGCCAAGTCGTACCCAAAGTTATTGTCGTCTGCCCCAAAGTTATACACAACCCCTGCTGCGACTTTTAGCGGCATACCAAATACATCGTTAAACTGCAGCTCACCAAATCCTTCTATAAGATGATAATTATTTACATACAAACCATTTTCATCCAAGGTGTTACCTTTTCCTTTACCAAAAAGCGGTATGTTGCCTTTGAGTCCATCATAATAATAGAGACCGGTACCCAAGTAAAGTTTTGCAAAATCTAATTCAGACTTATGTACATATTGTGCTATAATGAGGTTAACAACATTTGCATCGTTTGAAGCTGCTTCTTCCAAAGTTGGTTGGTTTACACCTAAAGTGATAATCTTTGTGTCATCTTTATACTGATAGTTTACCCCGTTCAGTGAAACATCATTATCCCAAATAAGTTGTGTTTTTATAGGTCTATACATCATGTATGGTAGTCTACCTATTTCGTAAGTAGAGCTATCAGACTTATACTTGAAACCTAGAACATTGAATCTAAGCGACTGAAAAAAGTAGTCACGCAAAGGCTCGTCATCAAGGAATGTTTGGTTTCCTGAAGTTGGGTTTGCAAAACCAGATCTCATACCAACCTTAAATTCAAGATTATCTGTTATAACAGTCGTTAAGCCTAGTCTTAAACGATATCTATTTCTATACTTATTATCAGCGTCATCTCTCTCGATACTCTCATACCGTAATCTTAAATCACCTTTGAAATGAAATCTGTCTAAAATACTTTTTTCAGCTACGGGTACTTGGGTTTCAGTTTCTAGTATTTTCTGTTTTTTTGTCTCTATTCGTTCATGTGGGTGTTTGACATCTGACGCACCCATGGATACTGTTGCTATTGCTGCCATTGATAATATGATTTTTTTCATCTTGTCTCTTCTCTGTATTTGATTTGGAAACAATATAGGAGCAAATAGTTACAAAAGTATTACTAAAAGTGTAACTATTTGTAATTTTTAATATTTGGTTAAATATATGTGACTATTTGTAACAGTAAAATTATATTTGTAAAATATATTTATTCATAAATATAATAAAAAATTTATTTATGTACAAAAAGTGTTACATATTATCCTTCATAATGTATGACTAAATGTCGATGAGATAGCGTAACCCTATGGCTACACTCGTATTGCCCCGGACTCCGGAAGCAAAGGAGCCGTGCGGCAGTGCGATCTCCAGATAGACCACATCATCGAATGTTCTTTTGCCGAATGTATATTGAAAAGAGAGGATACCTTTTTTTATTTCGTATTGCCCCCGATAGCCCCCTGTGGGTTTCAGCCAGTTGATACCTGCTACCGTACGGATCTGGCTGCTCACATCATATCGGGCATAAATTTCTACACCTACTCCGTCAAAATAGACACCCTGGTCATCATTCATATGGTTCCGGGTATAGGAGAGGTTCCCGTTCACCAGGAAACAGTTTTTTTTAAATGACAAACCTGCAATATAGGCCTGGTCATTTCCCGTGATCCCCATTTGCCGCATCATGGCGGTTATTTCATCATACTTCCCATAGGCAAAAGCCGCTCCTGCTTTCCATCCGTCCTTTTTCCACCCCTTGTAGACAAGACTGGCACCCATTCTGTAGCCAAATTCACCATCGATACCTTCAGGACTGGCATGCCCGTACTGATACTGCAGGGTACTTTCAAAATCATCGATAGCGAAATGCACCTGCAAAACCTTGTCCGCCCGGCCTGTCCCGGAAACAGAACCGTCTCCGGAATTGTTGTATACTCCGCTCGCCTGTGCACCGTATGCCATAAAATAATCGGTTATCCCCGCTATATCGTAATAGGCCGACCAGTATTTCCCTCCCAACAAAGTAATACCCTTGTACTCCGCAGCAAGATAACTTAACCTTCGATTTGAATCGGACTGTTCAGAAAGGTTAATAAAATTTCCCTTGTTTTCCTTGTTGATATTGCCCTCATACTGCATTGTAATATTGATGCCGCTATTGAATTTGTAAGCATAAAAGAACCCTGCCCTTGAACCGGCATTATGAAAATGTTTGCCTTCTTTGCTTCCGGCCATTTCCGCATATTGCGGTCGCAGGCTGATATAGAATTTGGCAGGCAGAAGCCAGCGAATGTACTTGCCGAAGTAATGGTTGTTCTGAAGCATCTGCTTTGCCTCATGTGCGGCAATCCCCGGGTAGCGTGCATCTCCTGCCGGTATCTTGACATGATAGATGGCTCCGATTTCCTTCTTGTCTTTCAAGAGCTGCTGGAAACGCTTTGTCTCCTGACGTCCCCTGTCCTCCTCGGAAGAGATATCATCGGCATCAGACACGAGTTTTTCTGCCAGGTTCCGCTGCACACAGACAAATTCTACCAGTTTCTTTTTGCTATTTGTTTCAACAAGTGAAGAAGGGTAGCATCGGAGAGCCTCTCCCTTGTGGGAAAGATCAAAAGAAGGAACGTTGGGTATTTGATGCTTTTTAACAGCAGTATTTTCAAGTATATTCGCAGCAGCAGACAACGGCACACCGGAAAAAACCATATACGAAACCGTTAAAATTCTCACTCCGAAGCGTTTCATTATTTCCCTCTTTCTTCACACACTCATACCTGTAGCAACCCCTGACAGAGTAAGGACACCTCTAATAATAGCATGGAATAGCAAAGATATTGCCTGAAGTGCAACAAGGGAAAGGGTATTCAAACATATTTCAAGAGCAGGCTGGCCGAGATATCATCAGACGATACCCCCGTCAGTCCGCATGGGGAGGACAGAGAGATATAAAAATTACCACTTCACATCTGCAGTAAAGAGCACTCTTTGTGTTTCATTGTCGATCGCCACAGTACGTGTATCGGTATCATCCTCATAGTTCAGAATGAATTCAACATTTTTATTCCATGTATAACCGAGACCGGCAATCCACGTTTTTCTGGACTCACCGCTGTCAAGATCCCATTTGTCATATCTACCGATAATATTCCAGTCATCAAGATTTTCATCAAAGGTCAGCAGTCTCAACTCACCATTGACTGACCAGCCGTTACCTTTATAGGAAGGACTCGCTTTGGTGGACTTCAAATAGTTTCCGGCAATCAGGAATTCGGGCTGGTTGTATACCGCATTGAACCCGTACCATACAAAATCACCATCAAATTTTCCTGTATCCGGGTTGAATTCACCTTTTTTCGTCATACTGGTATTGTACTGTCCGTAAAAAGAAACATCCGCATAAGTGTCTGACTTATGTACATGTTTTTCACCGGTTCCGAGCAGGTTTCCTGTCAGTCTCCACTCAAAACTCAAACCGTTATTGCTGTCTTTGTCAAGAAGGCCATGATACCCTTCTCCGTTAAAGAGACCGATTTCAGAAGAAAAGTATTCTGTTTTTGTCTTGAAGTTCACCCCAAGGTCAGCAGAATTGGTAAAGTCGGCATCCTGTCCCTTCTCAACAAAGGTTTTTGAGATAGATCTGTACAGCCATCCATGGTGCTCTTCATAATCGATCCATGGTCTGTGCGCCTGGCCAAACTCTACGCCCGTATACGGAAGAATGTCATTAATATACAGGTATGCATATTTGAGACGTACTTCCCAGTCTCCCGTATTGCCGCCTTTGACAACATCACCGTTATTGACATCTTTACCGTTCCCTACCTGGTGGGTATCAAGTGTAATTCTTGCGTAACTCTTTGGATCATCAAATAAATATGCCTTGACCTGGATATAGTTTCGTCTTGATTCAAAATCATTATAACTGTTTGATTTTCCTGTCAAATGGTCTTTATTGTTGCCATGTACGAACCCAAGGTAATGGACACCGGAGAATTTCAGCTTGGATGCTTTTGCAAATGTCGGTGTCGCTTTCGCGAACTTCTGCATGACATTCTCTTCTTCAGCTGTTGCTTCTTTATGATGTGCCGGTTTGGCCGCTACATGCGTAGACTTCTTTTTGTGAGTCATTGCTTTTTTATTCTGTGCTACTTTTGTTTTAAGCTGCCTGTTCTCTGTCTCAAGCTTCGCCAGACGCTGGTTCATCTGCTTCATCATCGCCTTCATTTCGGCAATATCACTTGTACTGTCTGCATTTGCCCCTGTCAAAGCCAGTGTTGCAATTGCGACGGATGAAAGTACGATTTTTTTCATGTTTATCTTCCTTGTTTTGTTTAAGATGGCGGAAGTATAGAAAAAAATAGTTACAGAACGATTACACGCAGAAAGAAAGATAATTCAAGTATGTTATGCGCAGAGAAAATGCCCGATGAAGAAGATCATGCTTCTTCGGGATAAAGGTTATGCCTGGCGCCTTTTTCGGAAAGATAGGCG
Organism: Sulfurovum sp.; assembly: GCF_015493435.1. GTDB lineage: Bacteria > Campylobacterota > Campylobacteria > Campylobacterales > Sulfurovaceae > Sulfurovum. The sequence goes on along the minus strand of NZ_WGDD01000003.1, from coordinate 38,494 downwards.
ACCATCTTTTTCTGCCCGAGCTTTTTGGCATAGTCTTTGGCACTCATTCCGGAAGCATCCGTCGCGTTGATATCTGCCCCATGGTCCAGCAGCATCTGGACCAGTTCGGTATCAGAAAAACAGGCAGCCAGCATAACCGGAAGAATACCGCTTTTTCGTTTGGTACTGTTCAGTTCCATCCCTTTGTCAATGCAGTACCGTATGATCTCTTTTCGTTTGAATTTGATCGCCATATCCAGTGCCGATATGCCGTCACTGTCTGTCGCGTAGAGATCTACACCGTTTTCAAGCATCAGCTCTATCATTTCAAGAGAAGCATACTTTCTGATAGCATAAAAGAGCGGACTGATCTCATCATATTCCTCAAGATCGTACTCTTCGCCTATGAGAATAGGCTTATTCAGGTCTGTCCCTGCCTGAAGCAGAGACTTGAGTTTGGCGATCGAATCATTTTCTATCGCTTGTGTGAGCTCATTCATTGTAACTCCTTGTTACCATTGTGTTATATCCGGCCGCTATAGTTGCACCGTCCGATAAGGACAGACTACCAACCAAGAAAGGAGAAAAGATGAAACTGAGTAAAACCATGCAGAACATCCGCCAAAAAGAGGGTAAATCCTCCATCAGTGCCAAACGCATTCTAAAACTGAAGCACTCCAGAGAGTTCAACTATCTTGTCGATCTGAACCGCTGACTTATGAACCAAAAGGGTTCATGCCGCCCATCATACCCATAGCCTGGGATTTTTTATTGTCTTCTATCATTTTATTCACATCATTCATCGCCGAGATCAGCAGTATCTGTAAAGACTCTTTGTCTTCAAGCAGCGAATCATCAATATTCAGATCGATCACTTCACCCGCACCGTTCGCGGTTACTTCAACAAGACCGCCCCCTGCCTTGGACGTAAACTCAACATTTTTTGCCTGTTCCTGAAGCTCTTTTGCTTTCTCCTGCATCTGCTCCATCATCTTTCCCATATTACCGAGATCCAATCCTTCAAACATAGGCTTACTCCAATCCCTCAAATTCCTGTGCGATACCGTTCTCGTCATCCAGGATCACGATCTTCGGACTGTGACTGTCCGCTTCCGCTTCGCTCATCGTTGCATACGCAATAATGATGATCTTGTCGCCTTTATGCACTTTTCGTGCCGCCGCACCGTTCAGACAAATATCTCCCTTGCCTCTTTCGCCGGAGATAATATAGGTGGAAAATCTCTCACCGTTATTGATATTGACGATATCGATCTTCTGTCCCACACGCATATTCGCGGCATCGAGAAGGTCCTGGTCTATGGTAATGGAACCGACATAGTTAAGGTTGGCATCGGTAACGGTCGCTCTATGCAGCTTAGAATAAAGCATGGTAATATTCATAATAGTCCTACCTGATTCTGTTAAATTGACGGCATTATACCGAAATCTTAAAATCTTATCATTGTATTATACTGTAATTATGAAGAAATTGTAATCATGCAGGAGCACAGGGGCCCCGATACATGAAAATAATTATCGGATCATTTCCGACGGAGGTACGGGCTCGCCCCACATTTCAGGCGGAATGACATATTCTTCTACAACATTTCCTCCGATAATATGCTCATCAATGATCCTGTCGATCTTCTCTTTGGTCAAGCCGACATACATGGTATGGCCAGGCTCTACAAGCATCACAGGCCCCTGCTGGCATCGGTTGAGACATCCTGTCTGTATCGGCTGGACAGTCCCGATGATCCCCTTCATCATAAGACTTTGTGCCAAATGCTGGAAGAGCTGCTGTGATTCAGGGTCATTCTGGCTTACACAGCTTGGTTTTGGCATGCCCGGAGGTGCCGACTGCTGACATTTGAAAATATAGAACGCTGGTTGTGGTACACCTTGCATCATGGGTAATCCTTTAATATTTAATTAGGAGTATTTTACTCTTAATTACTTAATTCTTGATAAATATCAAGCTGTGATTTACTTTTTTATTCTATAATCTCTTTCAATACAACAGTCGGAAGGACGCCCATGACATATCCTGATTTTTTTGACCAGGTCGAACCCATAGAGTTGGAAGACCCCCTCAGTAACTTTCTCGGAGCTTTTGAAGAAGGCTTGATGGAGATCACTTATCTTGACTGTGTCAAACTGGCAGGGCACTCCTGCCCTACAGTGGCAGGTGCCTACCTCATGGCCAAAAAAGGACTTGCGGCACTGTATGGCAACGAACTGCCGCGGCGCGGTTCCATTCGTGTTTCCCTGCATGAAAATGAAGCAGAAGGCGTGACCGGAGTGATCGGCAATGTCATTGCATTTATCGCAGGAGCGAACGGGATCGGCGGTTTCAAAGGGATCGGCGGCCACTTTTCCAGGAACAATCTTCTGCATTACGATGTTCCTATGGAAGGAGAAGTCACACTGACAAGGACTGACACGAACCGCAGTGTAACACTGAGCTACAACCCTTCCATTATCCCGGCTGATCCTGCCATGCAGCCGCTGATGGGAAAAAGTCTTCAGGGGCTCGCATCTGCAGGAGAACGCAAAAAGTTCGGACAGCTGTGGCAGGCACGTGTAGAGAAGATCCTCCTCTCTGCAGCACTTTGGGATCAAATGATCACCATTAAATAATAAAAAACTTTCAAGGATCTAAACATGATCATTTCACAATTCATGACACAGGAACACAGAGACTGCGATACGGAGTTTGCACAGGCAGAACAGTTGGCGGCAGAAGGGAAATGGGAAGAGGCGGAAAAAGCTTTTTTACACTTTGCCGATGATACACTCAGGCATTTTAAACGGGAAGAAGATGAACTTTTCCCTGCTTTTGAAGCCCAGACAGGCAGTGCAGAAGGTCCGACGCAGGTTATGCGCTATGAACATGAACAGGTCAGAGGCCTCATAGGCAAACTGGCCGAAGCCCTTGAATCAGAAGACAGAGATGCCTACCTTTCTCTGTGTGAATCCATGATGATCCTTCTGCAGCAGCACAATATGAAGGAGGAACAAATGCTCTATGCCATGTGTGACAGAGTACTGCCGCCTGAAATCAAAACGGAAACACTTGGGAAAATGAAAGAGGTAGTGCTCTGATCATGTCGGAATTGAAAAAAATTGATCTCGATGCAAGAGAACTGGAACACCCAAAACCGCTTGAACACGCCATAAGGGCACTCCAAAAGCTCGATGATGACAGTTATTTCTATATGCTTCACCGAAAAAACCCCGTCCCCCTGCTCGACCTTGCCAAGGAACAGGGCTTCCAGTCACTCAGCAGGGAAGACGATGAGGGGAACTGGCACGTACTTGTGGCCAGAAACCCGGCCATAGAACTTGAGGAACTCCTGCGTGTTTAACCAGAACGGACTCTCTCTCGACCAGGCACCTCCAATCTCGGTCGTTCTGCGTTTCTTTTTTTCCGGTGCGCTTTTTGGTATTCTCGCCGGCATATTCATCCTCTTTTTCGGTACGGCCATATTTGATGCACAGAGCATGCAGGCCGTCATTCTGACTCATACACTGACCCTCGGGGTCATGCTTTCCTTTATGTTTGCAGCCCTCTTCCAGATGCTGCCTGTCATTGCGGGGGTCAGACTCGCTGCACCTCAGCAGAAAGCCAACCTGCTTCAGTATCCTTTTACTGCCGGTATTTTTGCCCTGCTTGCCGCTTTTCAGACATCACTGCCCTGGCTCTATGCACTGGCTTCCCTCCTGTTGGGCAGCAGCATTTTCTATATTGTCGCAGTGATGCTCAAAAATCTTTTTGAACTGACCTACCACAGTGCGTCTTCAAAAGGCATGGTCATGGCGCTTCTATCTCTCGCCATACTCGTCATCCTGGCACTCTACCTGACTGCGGCACTCTCGGGAACGATCGCAGGAAGCTATTTCGTCCAAATGAAAGAAGGACACTATTCTTTCGGACTCTTCGGATGGATCAGCCTGCTGATCATCTCCATCTCTTTCCAGGTCATAGAAATGTTCTATGTCACACCGCCCTACCCGAAGGCTGTCAGCTACTATTTGCCCATGGGTATTCTGGGATTGCTCATCATCACTTTCATTACGGGACTTTTCTTCCCTGCGGCATGGGTCATTGCAGATATAGTGCTGGCACTGGTGTTAAGCGCCTATGCACTGTTGACACTTTTGAGGTTGACACAGAAAAAACGTCCCCTGTCCGACGCAACCGTATGGTTCTGGAGAACGGGGCTTGCCTCGCTTCTTCTCTCCATGGCCGCACTGGTATTTTCGCGGTTTGTTGACATAGAAAGCATCAAAGCACTCAGCTATCTTTTCTTTGCCTTTTTTGCATTGAGCATTGTCTTTGCCATGTTCTACAAGATCATCCCGTTCCTTACCTGGTTCCACCTCAACAGTCAGGGCTACTTTACTGCTCCCATGATGCATGAAGTCATTCATCCCAAAACAGCCAACAAACATCTTTACATCCACCTGACAACACTTGTCACATTTACAGTGTCACTTTTTATTGCACCCTTCATCTATTTTGCCGGTCTCTTGACCATACTGTCTTTCGCATGGATGGCCTATCAGATCATTCATGCATGGAAACTCTACAGACATACACAGGAGACAGGAGAAAAATTTGAAATGAATATGCCGCAGGCATAGTGTTGCGCATTGCTCCGCAGAATTTTGACACAAAAGAATGAGAAAGTCACCATTAAGGGTACATTACCCTGCGCGATAGAGGGTTAGGTCAACTCTGTCGTTCAGCCAGCAACTCCCGAACAACTTCCCTGTCATCAAAATGATGTTTCACTCCTCTGATCTCCTGGTAATCCTCATCACCCTTACCCAGAATAAGCAGCACTTCATTCGGCTCCAATGCCTCCAATGCCATTTTTATCGCAAGTCGTCTGTCCGGTGTCGCCGTCACATGTTCTTTGCCATGCAACCCCACAAGAATGTCTTCAAGTATCATCTCCGGCACTTCATTGCGCGGGTTGTCGGAAGTCACATAGATCTTGTTTGCATATCTGCCTGCCGCGGCTCCCATACGGGGACGCTTCTCTCTGTCTCGGTTGCCGCCGGCACCGAAGACTACAGAGATATCTCTGTCTTTCATGGACTCCAGTACGGCATGTATCCCGTCATCCGTATGGGCAAAGTCGACGATGACAAGCGGCTCACGGCTCACGACTTCCATCCGTCCGGCTACACCGGCAAAGTTTTCAACCACATCGCAGATCTCCTGAATGGGGCGCTTGGTCAGCAAGTGTACTGCCCCTATCGCAGCCATCAGGTTAAAGAGATTGAAGAGGCCCATCATCGGTGAATGGAATGTCGCTTCTTCCTGCATATACTTGATCCCCGCGGTAATGCCGTGCAGCAGAGAAAATGCCTGCACTTTATAGGTTGCCGGTTCGTCTACGCCGTAACTGTACGCATGCTTCGGGTTATAGCTAATATGTTTAATATCATCTTTGTTGAGCAGTTTCATCGTATCATCGGCAAAGAAAAGGCTCTTGACACGCCTATACTCTTCGACTGTTCCATGGTAGTCCAGATGGTCACTGGTAACATTGGTATGCACTTTCAGCGCAAATACAAGTCCTTCTATACGCTGTTGATCGATCGCATGCGAACTGACCTCCATAATAAAGTAATTGCATCCCCTGTCGGCTGTCTGCTTCATATTGTGCAGCGTTTCGAGTATCGATGGGGTTGTCATACTTTTTTCTTCTAGGCGCTGTTCTTCTGCAAAAAGTCCCCGCGTACCCTGAAGTGCCGGCTTTTCGCCGAGGTCAAGCAGAAAAGAGTAGATGGCTGCCGTTACAGTTGTTTTGCCGTTTGTACCCGTTACGCCCACTACTTTCATCTTTTCCAGTTCCCAGAGAGCGATCAGCGCTTCCGGGGTAATGAAATCCGGCTTCTTTTCAAGTTTTTCAAAATAGGGTGTATTTTGTGCCGTTTTAAGAAAAAGGGTTTCACTGTCAAGTTTAGCGGTATTGTCGGTAATAAAGGCAAAACCTTCCAGGTCAAAATTGATTTTCACTTTTTGATTCCCTGCACGACATTATAGAGTGCCAGTACTTCCTGGTCATTGCCGAAAAGACTTGCCGTAGCATCCAGGTATCCCAGTGCCATTTCGTCAAATCCTTCATCGGCAAGCTTGGTCACAAAGTCGATGAATTCATCTTTATCCGTGATCACTACTTTGGTAGAGAACATAATGTCCTCAAATGCCTGCTTGAAGCTGCCTCTGCTCTCGACCAGAGCAAGAAAGTCCGCATAACGGATACCATCTCCGTATTCTACTTCCTCTTCTTCGGGAGAAGTCAGAAGCTGGCGAATACTTTCTTTGGTTGTATCGAGCGATTCTATCAGCGAATGGATGATCTCAACCGCATTTTTCTTGTTGTCTTTGATCATCAGGTAATAGTCGAACAGGGCCTGGGCTTCCTCTTCGCTTTCAAGTCCGAGGTCACTCAGGTATGCTCCTACTTTCGCTTCGTCAAGGGAAGGGTAATCTTTCAAAATCAACCCGTACGAACGCAGTGCTGCCGTATATTTACCCTCAAGAAATGCTTTTTCAGCTCTTTTCAATAATATGTCTTGACTTATTTTACTCATTTTAACCTAATTGATCCAGTTTGTCTTCCCATCCGCTTGGAACACTCATCACTGTTATTTCCGGGTGTATCAGTGTTTTCAGCTGCCGCTCCACACCGAACTTGATGGTCGTACCCGCACTTCCGCACCCGACACAGGCACCCTGAAGCTGTACATACACCACTCCGTCCCTGATAGCGATCAGATCGATATCTCCACCGTCGAGTTTAATAGAAGGCCGCACCTTCTCTATCACATCGCTGACTGCCGGTTCCAACTCTTCATCTGTAAACGGGATCAATCTTTCTCCTTTATTATATATCCATTATTAATATATTTTATTATATCAAAATCCGAGTAAATAGTATACTACTGACTCTTTATACGGGTTATACACTAAAATGATTAGTTTGTCAATATTCCCGGATCTCGAAATAGAAGTATGCGATGTCTGTGCTTAACAACGCTCACTCAAAACCGAAGCTGTTCCGCTTCCTTCCTTTCATCCTGCGCCTTCTGCCAGAAAAATGCTTTTTGTTTTAACCAGTAAGCAAGCGTAAAATCCAGATCGGGCCAGTCCTGTGCCATATTGGCATACATCCAGACCAGATCAAGAGGGCTTTTTTGGAATACCTCTTCGAAGCTTTTCCCCTTGTATTTGCCAAACGTAATTTTTTCCAGCATCATGGGTTCAGCGGTCAGTGTGACCAAAGCGTCAATGTCACCCTCCGCTCTTTCCAGAAGTGCTTCAAACAATACATAGTGCCATAACGCATCACTCAGGGCATCGTGGGCATCGATGTCTTTTAAGCCGATCTGTTTTGCTACCGTTTCCGCTTTTTGGGTCAGTTGATACCGGGTAATGAGGTCTTCCAGCTTATAACTGCCGGCTTCTTTGAACAGCAGCCTGGAACACTTGTCTGTATCGATCTTCTGCATCTCCAGGCTGAGTTCTTCATGCTCCAGCATGGCAACATCCAGTTCGTTACCGTGTGCGATGAAATAGTTGGAAGGGCTGTTCCCTTTTTCAAGTTCTATGAAGGCATCCGTCTCATACGGCCAGTATTTGTCTTCCAGCATGGCATTGGTGATATGGTGAATATTGACCACCGTATCGTTCATCTCGATATCGGTATAACAGAGGTCATTGAACGCTTCGATGTTATCGCCCTGCACTTTCAAGAAGGCTAACTGTATCAGTCTGTCATTTTTAAGATCGACACCTGTTGATTCCACATCAACAAAATAGAGTGTAGGAGTCATGGGTTTCCTTTAGGGGACTTCTAATCATAGGTACCCTTTATTATGTCTCTCATTTTATTCAAAGTTTGCCTAAAACTTTGCATCCCACGAGTATTTTTTTACTTCATCCGGTCGTCACACGCTAAACTCAGGCAAATAACTGTCTGCATTATAGGCTGCTTTAAATAATATTTCACATACTCACACGCAGATACAACCTCCACCTCATCAAACAGGTCTTCATTAAAACGGACTTCCTGCAGGCGGCAGCTACCCCAGCAAAGCCAATACATTCTTCTGAACATGGACTAACACATCATGAGGTACTTCACATATATAAGATACTTTCCTTGCTACATAATCCAGGTTTTTGACTTGATCTGAGAGTATAACACCTGTTACTTCTGAATCTTTTGGCAATGGTACTTCAAATGGGTAGCCTTTTACTCTTGAGGTAATAGGTAAGCAAATACATAACGAAGTCTTTTCATTATAAATTTTAGGTGACAGTATAAGCGCTGGGCGTTTGCCTCTTTGCTCATGTCCTGTTTGTGGTGTGAAGTTTAACCAGACTATATCACCTCTGTCGGGTACATAATCACCACTCTTCATTACCCACTGCCTTACCTGTGTCTACTTCAGCATGCAGGTTGTCAGAATCTATACGAGATACTAAACTTTCCAATAATGTTTCATTTTGTGGTTCCAGGACAAGTGCTCCATTCCGTATGTTTAATTCAAGAATAGAATTATTTTCTATGTGCAATGTTCTGGCTATGTCTTTCGGTATTCGCAAGGCTAAAGAATTACCCCATTTTTTTATGGATACTGTCATGATAGGTCCTTTCAGTATATACATAATGATACAATAATACCAGATGAGTGTCAAATGCATATAGACACCCTGCTCTGTAAATGCATATGGTAATGCTCTGGTCTTGGAAAAATTTGCGGTGCCAATCTGTAATACTTTTCACATACTTGCACGCAGAAACAACCTCAACCTCATCAAACATATCATTTTTGAAACAGACTTCCAGAAGGTGGTGGGTTTTACTTTCAGTTATTTTTTCAATCGACTCCTGAAAATCTCAAATTTTTCAATCTCTTTTTCGTTCTTTGCCCATTTTTGAACAGATTTCATATCGTACTCATTTTGTTCTGCTACCCAAACTGCCTGCTCCAGACTCTGCAGGTCATCCCAGTGAAAATATGCTGCAAGTCTGTCTTTTATGCAGTCAGTCGGAGTAAGTAACTTCAATATACCAGTCTCCTCTTCTTTTGATGCCACCTCACTTACTGGTGCATCTCCTACCCCTAAAGGGCCACGTGGGAATTCAATAAATAACGATGTGTCATCATGTACAAAATAACGATTATATTCTTTAAAACCAAGTCTTAGCATTACATTTTTAATTTTAGTATGACCTCCGTTATACCTGTCAATGAGATCTATGTCATCTGAAGTATATTTTCCCTGAGAATAGATCTGTACACAGGAACCGCCTGAAAGGACAGTTTCTATTCCTTCCTTTTCAAGTTCTCTGCATATGTAAGCTGCCAGCTCTTCCATACTCATCTCTTTAATACTTTTCATGAAGACTTTACCATAGGTTTTTTTGTTCTTCTTGGGCGTTTTCGCCTCATTGTCAGTTTTTCTATCTCTTCTGCACTATAGTAACTTCTTGCTTTTTCCAAAAGGGCTTTCAGTTCATTTAGAAAAGCATAGCGCGGATTGAACATAAAAAGTCGTGTACGCCCTACATTTTTACTGACCAAGACACCGCCCAACTCCAGTTTTTCCAACTGCTTTTGAATCGGGTCTAAACTGGTACCGTAAAAATCGGCTATCTCTTTAGCATATCCTTCATCATTGGCAAGAATAAACTGCAATACACGTTCACGGTTTTTAGATCCAAAAATCGCTTCCAACATTTTAAAACCTTAAATATAGTTTTTAATACCTATATTATAGGTTATAAAACCTATTTTGTCAAATAGGCGGTAGGCTTCTTTTTTCTCGGTTGCGGTGATATCTATGAAGATGGTACGGATCGGCTTTGGTTCGTCGATGATCGATCGCAGGTAGATCAGGGGGAGTATCACACAAAATCTACTTTCAGCTCATGTCCTGTAGCTTTGGCATAGCTCATTAAAGTATCGATCCGTGGAGATATATTGTTTTTAAAGCTCTCAAGTCTTGAAATATTGCTCTTTTTTGTCCCCATGAGTTCAGCCAGTTTTTCCTGGGTCAGTCCTGCCTCTTTGCGCATTGCAATAAGTTTTTTCTTAATGATGTATTCCGGTTTTAAAGCATTGTATTCTTTTTCTACTGCTCTATTGAGAAACGCTTTCTCTTTAAATTCTTTTAATGATGTTCTGCTCATTGTAACTCCTTGAGTCTTTTTCGTGCTTTGTCAAGTTCTTTTTTAGGTGTTTTTTGGGATTTCTTTACAAAAGAATGCAAGATAACGATCTCATCATTAACGACTATTGCAAAAAAGGATCGTCCAATCATTTCCAATATATGTAAAAGATCAGCCAATATCCCGGCAAGAAAGCCCAGTATCTCTTTCTCAACCCGTTCACTATAAAAAGTAACTTCCCACGACATTTTGTCTACCTTTGGATGATATCATATTTGATAACTTTTGTCAAATATTCAAATTTTATAATTTGATTTTAGAACAAAAAAGCAGACATAGTGAAAAGTATGACATATTGTAATATTTTCACTATTTCACATACTTACACGCAGATAGAACTTCAAGCTCATCAAACAGGTCTTCATTAAAACGGACTTCCAGCAGGCGGTAGGCTTCTTTTTTTTCGGTTGCGGTGATGTCCATGAAGATGGTACGTATCGGCTTTGGTTCGTCGATGATCGATCGCAGGTAGATCAAGGGGTAGTAGAGTTGGAGGATGGAGAAGTTGTCGAAGGGTTTGCTTCCTGTCTTGGCTTCGAAGATAATGATCTCATCCCTGTTTTCAAGAACAAGGTCTATTTCAAACTGAAATCCGGGGTGAAGGGTTTTGCTTCCTTTGCTTGTTTTAAACTGTAGAGGGTTGGTTATTTTTATCTTCCCGAATTGTCCATAAAGCAGGCGTTTATGAGTCTTTGTTTCTATCTCATGTTCAAATACGGCAAGCCCGACATCATCTACAAAATGATTGATGTACCCAAGTGCAATGGCTTTGTTCAGGTAGGCATTTTCATTTCTCTGAAACTTTGCCTTGAGCGTAACGGGGATATAACTTTCTATAGGGTTGATCCTATCTGTGTCTATCTTCTCAAAATCGACGCTCTTCAGATCGAAAAAAACTTCACCCTTATAAAAAAAGAATTCCGCCGGCCCTGCTCTTACAGGTACTACACTGTTTTCCCGAAAATATTCAGGAATGTCTTTGGTGTAATATACCGGGATCCATTGTCCCGGTTTCCCCTTACCAAGGTCAGAAGCACTGAAGTTTGAGTGTTCCTCATTGAAAGGATTGGGAAAAGTTTCGTTTGGCAAGAAACTTTGTTCCGATATTAGAAATTTTTTAAAAAGTCCGGGTGATTTATCTTCGATAATCCCTATAACTTCTTCCCAGTCTTTTTGTGCCATTAAATTTCCTCAGTATATCGACACTTTGGAAATCTATTGCACCCATAAAATTCATCAGAAGCATACTGAGTACCAAACTTTTTAGATTTACGTTTTCTCTTAACCAACCTACCCTCTTTACATCGGGGGCAAATTTTCTCTTCCACATTTTCTTTTGCTCCAACAGGCTGCTTAGGCATTTGAGACTCTTTTTGACTTACTCTATACTTGGTAGTATAATTAAATTTTACAGGGGTATGTGCTTTGATTAAATCATCTGCAATTTCTTTGGTAAAATCTTTTGTTATAAATGTTACAGTCGACAATAAGGTCTTAGTTACTCCCATTTTGTCTATGTCTTGATTTCTTCTTGATGCAAAAGCATCACTTCTCTCAAAACCTTCTGGCAGATGATTATTGGTCACTGTTGTATTTGGATGAATAAGTACTTTATTATCTATAGGGATACCTCCCATCAATTTAAATCGTACAGGTATTTCCAAAGCATCATGAATGAAATCATATAAAACTTTTTCATGACGGATATTCTGTTCTATAGGGTTTGGAAATGTTTTAGTGTATTTCCCGTATTTCACAACCAATGAGTTATCATCTTTTATCGTCAATTCACCTTGAAAACTTTTACTTTCCAAAATAGTTATGCCCAGTGGTGCAATGAGTATATGGTCAAACTGTGCGGTTCTTCCCTTGTGCTCTATTCTTATATCATGTAATAACACAAGTCTATCTTTGCTTTCAAAATGAAAATCAAGATAATAAGCATTTTCTTTTTCTGCTTTGTAGCCATTTTCCAATGATGTAATATCTTTTTGTATAAAAGATTTTTGCTTTTCACTATTACTTTCTTTCAGTAAATTTTTGAGAATAGATATCTCTTGACTTTTGTCATCAATCTTCTTAAAAACCATTGATTTCCTTTTTATATATTTTCCCAAAATTGAATATAAAATGGCACATATTAAGTTGTTTCAAACCTCTTCAATTCCAATTTCCTTTAAGTACTTAAATGTAGCATCATAATACTCAGGTAGTCTAGTTTTATCCTCTTTTGATCCATAGGGAATAAATATTATCATTCCTTGTCTTGCTCTAGTTAACAATACTCTATAAGCATTTAATAAATAGTTTTTTGTAATCTCTTTATGTATGTTTTGCCATTTGGTACCTTTAAACTTCCTATATATCCATTCATTATTTTTTAGATAAAAGTCACCATCCCAACATACACATATCCAGTCTAATTCTAAGCCTTGAATATCAAACTCTGTTGCTATTTCTTCATGAAAACATGAAGAACGAACATCATTTTTACCATTCAAAAACCAAATAGGTGCATCTATTTTACTTTTTACATTAATTGCATAAGGTCTTAATCTATATGCACCAGAAGATGCAACCACACCATTTCTTTCACTTCCAAGTGTTTTTCCTTTTATCCATTGTTTTGCCTTCTCAAAATTTCTAGTAATTTTAATTGGATAATGATTTTTTATATACTGCTTATATATTTCTTTAGATTTTAGTAAGTTTATATCAAGTACAGAGTGTATGAATTCAGATAATTTTTCAGATCTAAAGGAACGGACAGATACTGATAAATGTAAGTTTTCTTCAGCTTTAGCATTCTCTTTTAGCCATTGTTTTAAATCATTATTTTTCAAATAATTTTTATCTTCTATAATTAAATTTGAGTAAAATACATTCCATTCAAAAAAATTATTTTTTAATGAACTTATCCATTCTTCTAAACCTGCTTCACCTACATTAATCTCTTGCCCGCCACCAATTAAACATATAATTGTACACCAATCAGCATGCCTATTCATAACTTCTATTAAAAAATAGGGTTCTGAGACATTGAAGTTATCTTGACCTTTTTTTCTTTGCATAAAATTGCTTGTCTGTTTTTTGTCCCATGCTCTTTGGGCTTCATCAAATACTACGACTTTTTCTATAGGAGCCTTGTCATTGATTAATGCATCATCTCTAAAATGATGTATATTTTGAATGAAAGCATGAGATTTAATTGCAGCTTCTCTTTTTGTTAACCTTTTTCCATTTTCTTTTGCATTTGAAACTTCATCCCTTGTTAATGCCTCTCGTAAAACCTCAACCAATGGGCCATTCCCTGATAAAAACACTGCATGTTCATTTTCATCGATATTCATTCTTTCATTTGCAATATTTAAACCAGCAAGTGTTTTACCTGCACCAGGAACACCCGTTATAAAACATATAGATTTCAAATTATTGCTTTTTGAATATTCTATAATTTCATTAATTTTCTCAGTTGTAATAGATAAATTTATAGCTCCAGCATCTGAACGAGATATTTCTTTGACGTTATGCCCTTTATATAAAGCTTGTGCTGCTTCGATAATTGTTGGTGTAGGTTTATAAATTGCATTAGCCCAAAGAAGTGGATCAATTTTATTTGTATTACTATATGTCAAGCAAGCTTTAATGTTTTCAAGTATTGTGTCTTTATTTACAAGTAATGGATTAAATAGCTTTTCATCTAAAATTTCAACTTTATTATTTACAGGATTAGCTTCTGTAGCTATGAGAAAAGGAAAGAGTTTATTATCATGACTTCCTTCATGAAAATTTTTTAAATCTACTGCATAATCTAAAACTTGTTCAATAGCATAATTATCATATGTAATTGATCCAACTTTAAATTCAATAATAAAAACTGAATCATCTATGATGATAATATTATCAACTCTTTTCCCCATTCTAGGAATTGCAAATTCAAAAAATATATATCCATCTTTTTCAAAATATTGTAATGTATTTTTTAAAATATCGATTTGTTTTAACCACGCATTTCTCTGTAAGTCTTCTAATGCATGATTATGATGTCTTGCGAGTTGTCCTAAAATATCATTATTACTATCATGTAAAAAATTCTTTATAGTATTTGAATAATAAGCTCTAGTCATCTATTATAGATTCTTTCAATAAATCGCTTAATTCAATTTCTAAACCATGACATAATTTTTTCAAGCTTAAATAAGATGGATTCCGCTTTGCTCTTTCCAGCAAACTTATATATGTTCTATCAAATTCACATTTTTCCGCTAATTTCTCTTGAGAAATACCAAGTTTATTTCTTTGATATTTTATTCTTTTTGCAAGTTTGTTTAATAGTTCTTGTTCTTCATCTGTCATAATAAATTTTACTCTAATCGAAGACAATAAAACAACGGACAATACGTCTCATTTTTATCAAATCAAGATTCACAAAAAACCTACCAGATCATTTGCAAATGCTTGGGTCGTACAAAATTTTGGTAAAGATAAAGATATTGAAGGGATCAAGAAAATATTTTACAGGAAAGCTTATATCAGCATCCTTCACAAACTCAAAAAAATATCTTCTCTGATAAAGGCTTGCAACATAGATAAAAATCCTGTGTGTAAAAATTACAAAAGATGTTTTTTCAGATGCACAGACCATAAAAGAGCGTAACAAATAAATCATAAATACCAATGAACAAGGGCTATTCTCAGCATAGAAATAGAAAAGTATTGGGCACTTCAAAAGCAGCTGAAACTGAGCTATCATTATCACCTCGTATCCCTTTTCTCCTTTTCTTCCGGTTATTGCCGGAAGTTGTGACTGAGAAAGTTGTTAGTTGTCACCAGACACCTCTGCCCTAAAGTGTGCCAAAAACGGAGATTTTTAAAAATTGAATGAAAATTGATGTATTTTAATTGACTTATTTTACTTTTTGTGTTAGATTTAGTGACGCAAAAAAGGAATATTAATGAGTTTCAGTGTTCGCTTTCATGAACATTGAGTAGTATATAATATCATAGAAGGGTAAAATATGAGAACACAAATTAACGAGTGGGTTGACGTTTAACCAATACCCATATAAATAAAATGCGGGATCTTATCCGCATTTATTCCTCCGCATATCTTTTAGCTACAGACGCAAATTCTGCAAAATAAGTTTCATTTCCTGTTGATTCCTGTTGATGTTTAATATATTTTTCAAACAGCTTGTATTTACCAACAATGCTCCCTTTCAATAAGCTTTTTACCGTCTTGTCATCAAAAATATCATTATTTACTGCAGAACAGATATACTCGTATTCGCTCAGGTAATTTATAACTGCATCTTTCATCTCTCTTCCGTTTATGTCATTCCTGAAGCTAATACATCTATATTCATCGTCTGTCTGTGTATCTGGCAGCTGCTTTATGTCTTCTTCTGTCTGCTCCCCGTGAAAACAGAATTTACCGTTTTTGAGCATCACCCCGTAAATGTCATGTATTTCATACAGTTCATAAGGATCTTTGCGTTCAAGAATTCCAAATGTGCTGTGTAGCTTTATTATGGCTTCTTTCATTACCTTTCTGCTT
Source organism: Sulfurovum sp. (assembly GCF_015493435.1). Lineage (GTDB taxonomy): Bacteria > Campylobacterota > Campylobacteria > Campylobacterales > Sulfurovaceae > Sulfurovum. The sequence continues at coordinate 22,699 of NZ_WGDD01000003.1, read as the reverse complement.
GCATGCATCTGCGTAATGGCTGACTGCTTTTTGTTCCATTTGTTTGTAATTTCTGCCTGTTTCCTGTTTAGCCTGAACTGCATCGCCGCAATGAAAATGGACAGGACAATAAAAGTTGAAAATACAATTTTAGCAATAATCAGCGATTTCGTATCCATATCGTAAAAATAGAGTATAAAAGCAAGCCCTGTAAGAATGCCAACAAGAGAACTGACTATGACTGCATATGTTATCTTTTTCATTCAGCCACCACAGACAAACTAACAGTCATCATACTATTGGCCAGTCTCAATGATGACTCCATTAGCGGCCGCGACGTCTGCAATTATCCCAGCAAACTCATCAGCATCAGTCGTATCTATCACCTCTATTCTTTTCTCTCTTGCTGTTTGCATGGCATACCGGTAAGTGTCTACAACTGACGACTTCAACCCTCTGTATGCCGGCATATACAGTAGGGTTGAGGCAACCATACGCATGGACATTTCAAGCGCCATAATAGATGTTGCAACATCATGATGAAAAGAGGAAACCACGGGGGAGCACACCTCTCCAAGCACTATAGGATTGCGCTCATCGTTTTCAACCACGGTATCTATCTGCTTGTTAAATGCTTCCTGAATATGTTTTCTAAAAACAATATGGTCATTGAATCGATCCGAGGCTATCATTTTAATATGCGACACGATAGCATTAGATGATCTATCATTATTTTTTATTGTACGTGGCTCATAGATTGTAACCATCTGTTCAAAGAGTTTCTCTGCTGTGGCATGAAGATCATCGGACGCCATGTACGGTACGGCTTCATCTATATATATTGTTTTTGAAACATGCACACGTGACGCAACATCTGGGTGATGGTATTTTTCGTTAATCTGCTTTAGAACAAAATCGAATGCTCTGGTATTTTCTATATGTACACATTTGTCTATCGTGTCGAATGATGGAATCGTTTTGAATACATACTCGTCTCCATCAGTCAAAGACACGCCTATATTGATAGTTTCGCCTGTACCTGTTATGTGTAGGCGTATAGGGGCGTAAAGGATTGTTCTTAATGTATTTGTCGTTTTGTCATTAATAAAATCCAACATTTAAAGCCCCTTTTGGCGCACATTTTTAAAGCACAAAGCTTTTGCGCATTTGTCAATGATCTGAACTTTCCGATCAACAAGAAACTCTCTAATTATAGCAAGTTTATCATTATCGCAGACATAGAGTCTATCAACTGTATCTACAATGTTGTGCAAGTAGTCATCCGGTATACAGTCTATTTTCCCGGCACTACGAAAGATATTTGTAAAAGAGCTATCATCTATGAGACTGTAGAGAAAATCATGAAAAGACTCGTGGAAACAGTCGTAAAGCTCTTTTTCATAAGCTGCGCGATCCCAGTTTAGGTTACCGAATATCCTGTCTGTATCTATAGCAGCGTAGAATGTCGGTTTTCTGTTTGCTCCCTCCAGAAGTATCAAGTGATTAAAAGGCTGCCTATCATAGTTTCTAAGGTATTGATCATAGGGGAATATGGAGTAAAAGGATTGCTTGTTTCTGCAACCATCAATCATCACCGACAGCTGTTCATTCGTCTGCGGTGTAACACTCACATCTTTCCATAAAACACCAAACATGATATTTTGTCTATAAATATCAACAGGCGGCACAACTTTATATTTGGACACCCTATTAATAATGCTATCAAATACTGTCTTGTCGATTTTAAGCAATGCTCCGTCTATAGCAGGAACACCACACTCTTTGGCAATCATGTACCCTATAAATTCATTTTGGTTTGAAGTAGTGTTTGGTGTATTGAACTTGACCTGGTATATGCAGCCGTCACTCGCTTCCACAAGCACAAAAAACCTGCCATCTCTATCTGGTACATTTAGTCGCACAGGACGTAGCGCGTCAAGCAGATCTATCTGAACCATTATCACACCACTCCCATACTGCCGACCACACGGCCAATGAACTTGCAGTCGCTGCTCTCGTCGATGATGAATGTGATGTCGGCTACGTCCGGGTTGTCGCATATAAACGTGTACTCTTTGGTGATGGGGTGCTGCCCTTTCGCAGCAGATATCCCGAAGTACGATTGTAGCAAATCGCGGCTGATGCTCACAGGCGAACTCGCATCAAACCCGTTGAATGCACTGCCGCAGGCACTGGCATAGTTTTCAGAATAGTAAGGTAAAACGATCTCCTTGTGTCCATACCACCTCCCTTGATCTCTCACTGCGCCTTGTCCTTCTCCTGCAAGCATTACACCATCATCAAATTCAAGCCATTCTTTACTAACACCAAGCTTTGATGCTATTTTGTAAAGTTTTGAGTCAGGTATCTCGCCGCGGCTTTTCCATGTATCAAATGTCCCTCTTTTTATGCCAAGATATTCCAAGCATGATTTATATGTACCGACCTTCAATACTTTCTTAATACGTTCAAACGCATAATCAACTTTGGTTATTTTCTCGTTTTTTTTCAAAATACACCCACTTTCCTTGATGATACTTTCATTTGATGGTGTGGTATCATTAGCTATTTACAACTACAGTAATAAATTATATCTAATTAGCATAAATAGACAAAGATTACACACCAAAACGTGTCACCGAGATTTTTAAAAATCCAAAACGTACTGAGCAACGCTTCAAGAGATCACCGAGCAGAGGATGAAGGTAAGAGAGCTTTTTGCAGGGTACACATTTGGTCAAGTGAAATGAAATGAGTCAAAGGGCAAAGGGGTCAAGTGAAGAAAAAAGGTGCCAGGTGACAATGACAACTCATCTCCTACCCCTCTTCACCACCACCTGAATTTAAAAATTTAAGGGTCAGTGATAATGATAACTCGCCTTATCAACCCTTCTACAGCAAACTTGAAATAATAATACTTCAAAAATCATATGCAATATAAACAGTTTGATACATTGTCATGACCCAAATATTTTTAGTGGAAAAGAGGTACCGACATATGCCTTAGCGGGCATAGATCCCCATCAGTTCAGCCTCTTCTATCACATGTCCTCTCATAACCCAAAGCAGCTGCTCTTTGCTGAGGCCCGGATCTAACTCAAGAGGAACATCGAGCGCGTAAAGTTTGATGAAATATCTGTGAGGCCTGTCAGGAGGGCACGGGCCGCCATATCCTATGGTGCCAAAATCATTGATACCCTGTCTGATGCCGTCAGCCAGCAGCGGTGCACCGGGGATATTTTCCGGTAACCCCTGCAGGTCAGAGGGTATATTGTATGCTACCCAATGCACAAAGATACCTGCCGGAGCATCCGGATCATCCATGATCAAAGCCAGAGAACGCGTACCCTCCGGCACATTTTCAAAGATCAGAGGGATCGAAACATCACTCCCGTGACAGCCATATTCGGAAGGTATCTGATCGCCATTTTCAAACGCGGGACTTCGTACAAACATTTTAGATCCTTTCGCACCCGTAATGTAACCCAAAAGTGCAATTTGATTACAGCAAATGGGGACAAAGGCAAAGCAAATGGGGACAGGCTAGATTAAATTTATCGTTTCACTATTAGATAAACACTTACTCCACCTTCTTGCATCAGATAAGAAGCAAGGAATACTCTGATTCTATAATTTATCTCTTTCATCAGGTTCAACACTTGGTACTTTACTTAAAGCCTCTAAAAATGACTCTTTTGAAGCCCTTTCAGCTCTTTTTTCTATGATGTCTAAAGTCTGTAAAGCAGAAACTTTTTCACTTAAAGCATTGACTATAAATTGATTGAGTGAGATTTTTTCATTTGCACAGACATCATTGACAGCATTTTTTAAATAGTCAGGCATTCTTAAACTCATTGTTTTCATGATATTTCTCCTATATGTTGTAAAAATTCTTTAGGTGTCATAACTTTAATACCAAACTCTGAAGCAGGTTTAAAATCTTTACCATTGAGTGTAACTATAATGGAGTTTGATTTGACTGCAAGTTCCAATAAAAAGTCATCATCCACATCTTTTAACTTGGGTCTCCAAAGATAGAAGATACTGTTTTTCTTCCCAATTAAACAAATATAATCTAAAATGGCATTTACATAGGATGTACCCAACTTAGATTTTAATTTTAATATCTCTTCATATTCATATAAAAGAGTAATAGAAATATTTACTGTAAATTTTTCACTGTCTATGATAGATAATAATTTATAACTAGCTCCTCTATTTGAAAAAACAGCAGCGAGTAATACATTTGTGTCTATTACAATATTTGCCATAATGGTATTATATACGGTATCACATTAAAATAACTTTAATCCTGATACCGAAACTGAAAATGGAGGCAAGGGGTCTGGTGATACTATCAAAAGGGGCTATATTAAAAAACACTTTCTCCAAAAGGATATGATAGAATAAACCAAAGAAGAACCTCTAAAAAGGAATATACATGCCCCTGCGCCATCGCGGTGTCCATCCCAAAGATACTGAGTATTTTGCCAAAAGCCAGCTGCCGAAACTTGCGACGGCTGTCGAAGAGCTGTCATGGCTGCTTGGCCGGAGATACAGTATGAAAGCCGCATTGACACTGGTGGGTGACCATCATCAGCTCAGTACGCGTCAGAGACTTGCCGTCGGGCGGATAGCCTGTGCGGATGGCAAGATCGCGGCGCGGCAGTCGAAGCGTGTCGGCCTGGAGGCGCTGAAGGGGCGTGAGATCCTCATTGACGGGTTCAATCTCATCATTACCATCGAAACCGCTCTTGGAGGCGGTGCCGTATTTGACTGTCTGGATGGCTGCTACCGTGACCTTTCCTCCGTTTACGGCAGTTACAGGCCGGTCGAAGAGACGCTCCCCGCCATTGAACTCATCGGCAATCTGCTGGCCGAACATCATCCAAAGCAGGTCAACTGGCTTTTTGACAGGCCCGTTTCCAACAGCGGCAGGCTTGCCGGAATGGTTCAACAGGTGGGCGATACACACAACTGGCCCTTCACCACCGAAACGACAGACCGCACCGATGCACTGCTGACAGAGAGCAGACACATCGTCGTCAGCTGTGACTCCGCCATACTCGACCGCACAGCACACTGGTGCAACCTGGCCCGGGAGGTCATTGCCTATGCCGTTCCGGATGCATGGATTATCGACCTGAAAGGGTAAGAATCACAATACTATGGTCTAAAATCCATACCGGATTATTTCAAAATGTTCCAAAACCATACTTATCATCATAAAATATGACAATGTGTCATATTTTAAATACTTCCAGAAATGAACAGCTAAAATAATCTTATTTAAATACGGAGAAATATATGCATATCATTTACCTTGACAAATTGTATCTTTTAGGATACACTAATTATGTATAAGATAAAAGAAACAGATCTTTTCTCTAAGTGGCTGTTAAAACTTAAAGATATGAAAGGACGTATTGCTAAAGGAGTATGACAATGAGCAATGAATTGATACCTTTTGATATTGCGAAGTATCTTGACAGCGATGAAGCAATAGCCGAATATCTTTCTCAAGTGTTGGAAGACGGCGACAATGAGGAGTTTTTGAGAGCCATAGGCCATATTGCCAAAGCAAAGGGTATGACGCAGATAGCGAAAGAAACCGGCCTGGGACGGGAGAGTCTCTATAAGACATTCCGTGCAGGGGCAAAACCCAAATTTGAAACTGTTATAAAAGTACTAAATGCCTTTGGAATACGACTGCAGGCTGTAGCATAGGAGACTCTGGGTCAATTGCCGTACAATTGGCTAATACATCAAATTATTACAGATGTTCCAAAGCCTTTTTTGTAGAAAACACTTTGATCGTGCCTGATACAAATTTTTTATCGTTGCTCACTATCATTTCGCATTGTGCCCTTTCGGAACACCCTCTTTGCAAAAGATCTTCAAAATCCAAAGCACTGTTTTTTTGATTTTCCAGTAATGCATTTTCCGCTGCAGATCCATCTATCGGTATAATTTCAAAAATCTCGATCAATCTCAACATCTCTTCTACAAGCGAGGCCTTTTTTATCTTTCGTCTGGCAACATAATAGACATTACTCAAAATATCACATGAAGTGTAAAGTGTTATGCCTTTTGTCAGTGCTTTATAGACCAAAGTACGCGCATCTTCGATGTTTCCCCTGTCGCTGTCAATCAGATCCAGAATGATATTTGCATCAAAAAAAATCTTACTTATCATCATACATCTGCTCTTTGATCTCATCTATATCATTGCCGCCCAAAGCATAAGTTCCCAAACTTTCCAATGCATCAAGTTTTTTCCGGTTTTTATTCATTTTTTCCTGGAAAAGCGCTTCTACGACATCATGGTATTTTTTATCGAGAAAATATCCTTTTACCTGATGACGCTTCTTGTCTACCACTTCAACAATATCAAAATTGTCCAATTTATGAAGATTTCTCTGTATTTCTGAGATAGATATAGTATTCATATTTATCCTTTATCATATATGTTGATTTATTATATGAAAACAACCTTAAACAGGTATTAGATCTCGCAACTTCCCGAAAAGAAGGCTATGCCATATCCTGTACTTTAGTGATCAGAGTGAAGCAAAATCAATTTGGGAGTATTAAAATTATTGACAAAGCATACAAAACATGTTATCATCCCATGATAACTAAAAGGACTCTAGTGAATGATCTTGAAAACTTGCTGATGCTTGACGGTGAGATATTTCCTATGGATAATCAATACTGGGTCAAGTTTGAAGCCAAAAAGGTAGAGGTCAGTAAAGAAATACCTCATGGTATCAGGTACTCTCTTACTTTGCACGACAAAAGTAATCATAGGGTTATAGGTTATGACAATGCACACAGTTTCAAGCCAAGAAAAGGTAAATATGGTGCAAAGAAAGAGACCTGGGATCATCTGCATAAAAGAATGGAAACTTTCCCTTATGAGTTTGAGTCGGCAGTGCAGCTTATAGAAGATTTTTGGAACAGCGTTGAACAGTATATGGAACACAATTAGGAGTGAATATGAGAGCTAAAACAATCTATATAGGGATTATGTCTAAAGAGGCATACAAGCAAAGAACGATGGCTATAGCAAGAGGCGAATACACGCCAAAGAAGAATGAACCGAAAATTTGGTTCGAGTCTCTGAAGTCTATGTCTCAGATCCTCAGTAATGAGAACAGACGGCTTCTTAGAACAATTTTAGATAAGAAACCTGCTTCTCTTGCAGAACTTGAGGAGATGACAGGCAGAAAAAAGTCTAATTTGTCTCGTACGCTGAAGACATTGGAGAGATATGGCATTGTAGCGTTGCATAAAGAAAAAAACAGAGTGATACCTGAGGTGAAAGCAACCGAATTTAAAGTAGAGTTTGGATTAGGCGAAATAGCTGTATAAGAGTATAAATTAAGAATAAGGGGTCGGGTGATTTTGGCATATTTGTTTAACAGATGATGGTTGTTGTCAAAGCCTTTTTTGAGAGAGCCGTAAACAAAAAGCATCTCTCTAAAAGGCTCTATACACTTAAACTCCCCCCTCTTCCAGCGATTGTAATGATCCCTCTATCATGAAGGCGGTGCAGTATCTTTCTAAGAGTATCTGTTGAAATATCTTTTGTTTTCACTCCATGCTCTGGATTGTACTTTGATGTGGAGAATACGTGGGGAGAACGAGAATAGTAAAATAGCTTAAATGCTCTCAAGTTACACTGTATTGGGACTTAGTTTGGATTGTTTAAAATGGATGGCCGGGAGAGGGGGATTCGAACCCCCGGAGGTATTACCCTCACCGGTTTTCAAGACCGGCACATTCAACCGCTCTGACATCTCCCGACAGTAAAAAGAAGTATGCAATTCTATCTTAAAAAGATAAAAATGACATTTATGGAGGAACCAGCCGGACTCGAACCGGCGAATGGCAGCTTTGCAGGCTGCAGCCTTACCAACTTGGCGATGGTTCCATAGAAAATGATTTGACAGCACATCAAATCAGGTACACTAAAAAACGGCTAACCGTTTGAGCCCTGCGCGAAGCAGAACAATCGTGTACCATTTGATGTACCGTCAAATGGTACCCGGAGCCGGACTTGAACCGGCACGGTCACAATGACCGGGGGATTTTAAGTCCCCTGTGTCTACCATTCCACCACCCGGGCATTGCAGGTACCATGTTTATTAAACATTTTATTTTTTTATTTTTTTTGGAGCGGGCGAACGGGATCGAACCGTCGACCCTAACCTTGGCAAGGTTATGCTCTACCGCTGAGCTACGCCCGCATATCCATACAATAATAGAGTTTAAGCTAAAATTGGAGTGAGATTATAGCTAAAAAAGGATTGAATGTAAAGAGAAAAGAAAGATTTTTGCAGAGATTTAAGATTTAGAGGAAACATCTTATCTTTTTTTGAATACGAAAGTGCTATAATCTTTACACTAATTAAAATCATAACAAAGGCTTTCCCATGAGAAGTGATGAAATAAAAAAAGGGTACAACCGTGCCCCGCATAGAAGTCTGCTGCGTGCAACCGGCTTGAGAGATGAAGATTTTGACAAGCCATTCATTGGTGTCGCCAACTCTTTTATTGAATTGATCCCGGGACACTATTTTCTAAACAAAGTAGCGGAAGTCATCAAGGCGGAGATACGCGCCAACGGATGTGTCCCTTTCGAGTTCAATACGATCGGTGTCGATGACGGTATTGCCATGGGCCATGACGGAATGCTTTATTCACTGCCAAGCCGGGAGATCATCGCCAATTCCATAGAAACAGTCATGAATGCACACAAGCTTGATGCCATGATCGCGATTCCCAACTGTGACAAGATCGTTCCGGGAATGATCATGGGCGCGCTGCGCGTAGATGTTCCTACCGTATTTGTTTCCGGCGGTCCGATGGCGGCAGGACATATGGATGACGGTACACCTATCGATCTTGCTACTGTCTTTGAGGGGGTAGGCGAATTTGAAGCAGGCGAGATCACACAGGAAACACTGACTGAAATGGAATGCAATGCCTGCCCGAGCGGCGGGTCATGCTCTGGAATGTTCACTGCAAATTCCATGAATACGCTGATGGAAGCCATGGGGATCGCACTGCCGGGCAACGGCACTATCCTCGCTTTGACTCCGGAGAGGACAGCGCTTTACAAAAAAGCGGCAAAACGCATCTGTGAAATCGCAAAATCTGAAGCGGCACAGCGTGAAAAATTCCGTATGAAAAATATTTTGAATGAAAATGCTGTGCGTAATGCTTTTGCTGTAGATATGGCAATGGGCGGTTCTTCCAATACAGTCCTGCATATGCTTGCCATTGCAAAAGAGGCAGAAGTGGACTTCAACCTTGAAGATGTCAATGCCATTTCACAAAGGGTTTCACATATTGCAAAGATCTCTCCATCACTGACAACTGTGCATATGGAAGACATCAATACAGCCGGAGGTGTCAGTGCTGTTATGCATGAAATGCATAAACGCGGAAATGACATTCTTATGGATAATCTCACTGTGACGGGAGAGACTCTTTACGAACGTATCAGAGATACCAAGATCCTCGATACGAACATCATCCATACCATTGACAACCCCTACTCCGAAGTAGGCGGTTTGGCGATCCTCTACGGAAACCTGGCAGAACAGGGAGCCGTCATTAAAACCGCAGGGATCATAGGAGACAGGGTCTTTACAGGGACCGCTGTCTGTTTTGACTCCCAGGATGATGCTATTGAGGGTATTTTGAGCGGAAAAGTAAAAGCCGGCAATGTCGTAGTGATCCGCTATGAAGGTCCAAAGGGAGGTCCTGGAATGCAGGAGATGCTCAGCCCAACCAGCCTGATCATGGGTATGGGTCTCGGGGACAAGGTCGCACTGATCACCGATGGCAGATTCTCGGGGGCGACCAGAGGCGCAAGTATCGGGCACGTAAGCCCTGAAGCAGCGGAAGGTGGCCTGATAGGTCTGCTGGAAGACGGCGATGAAATTCATCTTGATGTAGACAATTATATCCTGGAAGCAAAACTCACATTTGAAGAGATTGCAGAAAGAAAAGACAAATTCAAACCGATCGTTAAACCGCTGAAAAGTAAATGGCTCAGACAATACAGAGCATTAGTGACCAATGCAAGTCACGGAGCAGTGCTCGAAGCAGAGTAGGCTTCCGTATACGTCTTTTTACATCAAATCATTCTTCTGCTTCCAAACGATATGGCTCCCGGAAGGCAGAAGATGCTTTGCCTTCATCCTGTTTTTTTCATTTCCTGCCTTGTCATACAGCATTGATACAGAGGATAAACCTCAGCCTGTTATAAAGTGGAAATACATTCCTGGTTAAAAAAGAGGGCAATAAAAGAAATCCTCTCCGGAAAGGAGAGAACGTTTGAAGGAAAACTATTTGGTAATCTTCTTTAAAATAGCTTCAAATTTTTTCTGTGCATCCAAAAGTACATCTCTTGATGCTTTATCTTTGATATCCAGTGCACTAAACCATTTATATACTGTCGGGAATGCCATATGAATCGTGTTATCATCCTTTTTCAGGTAAAGATACATTGTACATGGTGCAAGAGCTCCCGCTTCAGGGTGTTTTTGTGATACAGTATAGATCACTTTGATTTTACAGATAGAATAGGCATCAAAGAATTGATAGGCATCAATGTCATGTTCATCAAGATCATAGTTAAGATCTACAAATGCAGGACTGACAAAACCATTGGGTGCCAATTCACCTTCAAATGCCATTTCAAGGTCATCTTTTTCATCTTCCCACTCTTTACCTACTTTGAAGCTTGCTTCATGGATCAGAGGCCCTTCTGCCTTAACCATTTTATATGGCATATTGACGAATTTACCTTTTGGCATTGCTGTTTTCAGCGCTTTTTCGATCTTTTTTCCAAGTGCAACCAGGGCAGGCTCATTCGCGGGGATACCGGTCATAGCAGCAATCCCTGCAGGAGAAAGAGAAGCAACAGAAATAGTTTTATCACCTTTTTTGGTATAGATAGACATGCTCAGCGGTGTAAAAAGTGCAATCTTCGGATATTTGACTGCCAGCTTTCTAAAGGTATCTTTATCCCAAAGAACCATCAGATTGTATACATCATAGTATGTCACTTTAAAGTCTCTTTTAAAAGGCGTATTCATATCGTTATTCGCCTCTACCATCATACCTTCTTTTTCAAAAGCAGCCTGAATAGTCGCCGGAGTTATTTTTCCGTTGCTGTTATCCATTGTAAATACTCTCACATGATTAGCTTCGCCAGCTATCAATCCTGACACTACAAGTAGTGTTACCAGTAAACCTTTGATCAGATTTTTCATTGTGTTCCTTTAGTCTGTTTTCTATGAAAAACATACTTCAAAAACCATATAACTTTTGCTAAAGACAAACATAACAAATGCCTATTATACGGTACTTAAAGCATATCCGCCATTGAGTATAACTATTATAACCGAACTTCTTTAATCCAAATTTAGGTCTTTGGGTAGATGGCGTATAAACCCGTAAAGCCTATATAAGCAGGATATAATGATAAAAAAAATTTAGAAAGATAAAAAGAAAATTTGTATTTAACGTATGCCGTGCAAGAAGCAATTCACAAAGGGAGAAGATCCCTTCGTGAAAAAAGTTTTAGAATCTGTATCTGAGGTAGAATCTGAAGTCTTGTGCTTTTTCCACAACTTGTGGAGCAAATAATGCAGCACCTGCCATTTGACCTGCAACCTGCTGCGCCTGCGCCTGAGGCATCCCTTGCGCCATTAAGTTACCTGTAACAACACCGAGGTTATGAGCACCTGTTGCATCAACCGTACCACCCATTGCACTAAAGGCTGCCGCACCCTGCTTAATATCATCAATCTTCATAGCATTACCAGAAAGGTCTCCGAAGAATCCGTTACTTCCCGTATAGTCATAAGAAATGTCTGTATATCTTGCCTGAAGACTCAAGGCATCGTTGATCTGGTATGTGAAGTATGCTTCCCATGCATCACCGCGTGCAGCGATCTTGGAACCGATCATTGTATCTTCTGCATAGGTAAATGGTCTCCAGTACTGAGAACCATGGTTATATTCAAGGCCGAACACACCGTATTGGGCATCATCGCCTACAGGGAGCTGTGTACCGACCCACCAGGAAGTACCTGACTTGCTGTCTGAGGAACCAAGCATTTGGGAACCTGCATATGGATCTGTCTGGCTCCATGCGAATGAACCGAATACTTTGGCATCGGCAAAGTAACCGTCTTCGGTAATGCCGTCAACGAGTACAGACAGCGCCGCACCCTGCATATCACCATACTGGTGGAAATTTGGGTCAATACCAAGTGAGACAGATGGGTTCATAGGGTTACCAGATATAATTGGAGTCGGCTGGTCCTGTCCCGGAAGGTCAAACGCTTTATACCAGGTTGTTTTTACAATGAACTGACCGTCATTATAGGGTTCAAAGATAAATCCGCCTAATTTGATATCGTCAATATTATTTTCAGTATCTGCATACGGTGTTGCATTTGTAAACAATGGCTGTGCATTGGTTGAACCGTATCCCAGACAAATTTTGAATGACATACCCGGAATACCGGTAACGTTGGAAAGGTCAAGCTTGGAACTCAAACCGTCGAATTCAACATTGATCACATGACCAAGCGGAGACTGAGCAGCATCGTCTTCTCTAAGGTTTGCAAGGAAACCGTTTGTTGAAGGTCTTCTACCGATAGAGAATGTCCAGGGAATATCTGCACCAAACGCTTTGTCACCAAGATACAGCCAGTATGCCTGTCTTACTTTAAGGGAATTGTCTGTCAACGCTTCATTCGCAGTCCAGTCAAACATTCCACCCATACTAAGGGCTCTCGTCTGACCATTGGCAGTACCAAAATCAGCACCGAACGCTTTGTTCATGGAAAGCTGGCCTTTGAATACATTGCGCTCATCTGGCGAATAAGCCATATTCAGCCAGAGTCTCATACTCAACAGTGCGTCATTGCCGACGGAACTGCCGTTTGCCATATCGTAATTGATATTGTCATATGCAGTTCTAAAATCTACATTCCATTTAATATTGTCATGTGCCGACTGGGCATTGATTTTACCCTGCTTTACTTTTAATTTATCGATTTGGGCCTGAAGATTTGCGATATCATCTGCTGTAGAACCAAATGCAAAGCTCGTCGCTGCCGCTGCCATTACTGACAAAGATACAATTTTTTTCATGTTTAACTCCTTTAATTTATGTTTGTCCAAACAAAACATGTGCAAACAGTTTAAGCAATTAACCTTAAGTCCAACCTTAAATTAACAAAAAATTAATAGAATTTAAAGTTATTTAATATGAAATTATTAGAATTATAACGCTGTATTGCAGCCATAGCTTTAAACTATAATTTTGGTCACTTGTTTTCATAAGTAAATCAAAAATTAACAATTTCTACCTGATATGAAAGTTACGAAGGATAGGAAGATGTATGAACAGGAATAGTTAAACTGCCTCCGCGTTACAGAGGCAGGGAGACAAAAGAGGATTGGAATTTATGCTCCGACCCTTCTTCCAAGTTTGAATCTTTGCGAATAAAAAGGCTTGCTCAAACTGGTGATAATCACTTTCTTCTTTGCTGAACTTGCGTGGATGAACTTATTGTGTCCGATATAGATTCCGACATGATTCACATAGCCTCTGCGATGTTTGGAAGTATCAAAGAAAATAAGATCTCCGGGCTTTAAGTGGCTTCGGCTTACATATTTACCATATTTTGATTGTGCAATTGCTCTTCTTGGAATATTGATACCGTTTTTCTTGCATACATACGAAGTAAGCCCTGAACAGTCAAACGTATTTTTCTGTCCGGTTGCTCCCCATACATACCTTCTGCCGAGCTTCTGTTTGGCAAGGGCAATCAGCTTTTTTCCCTTTACACTTGACCGGCCGCTTTTGTTAAAGATGATATCAGACAGAACAAACTTGCTGTGATTTCTGACCTTTGACAGTTTGCGGGATTTGATGCCCTTGAGTGCCAGCGCCAGTTTTCTTTCGGTATGATGCTTGGTATTCTTGGAGTATTTTATAGAATGTTTTTTACTTTTTTTCGCAAGAGCCGCAGATTTCTTCCTATGTTTTGAAGAGGAAGGTACCTTCAGCACACTGCCGATCTTCAGGGTGGCCCCTTTTGGAAGATGATTGATCTTTCTGAGTTTTGCAATAGCAATATGATTCTTGTGGGCGATAGAATAAAGTGTATCTCCGCTCTTTATCGTATGTTTAGCCGTTTTTCCTGCGGCACTTAGTGATGCTGTCCCTAAGGTCAGTATAAACAGTAGTGTAGAAATCCTTTTCAATAAATCCTCCTCTTTTATAGTTCAGTATCCATTTGCTTAATACTAAAAAATATACCCCGAATTGTAACGGCATTTAATTAATGAATCATAAACACAGGTTTAAAATGAACTTAAATAATATAAAATTATCATAGTTTATTTTATAATATGATCATAATGCTTTAAGAATATGATCAGCCACTCGGAAGGCATTGGCATAAATGGTCCAGGTATAGGGAACAGAACCTCCTGTAGGCATGAAGGAGGCATCTGCAACATAAAGATTCTTTACATCATGTGCACGGCATTCGGCATTCAATACGGATATAGAAGGGTCTGTACCGAACCGGCAGCCCCCGGCAACCAGGTTCTGAGGCGGAGCAGCCGAAACAGAAGCATCAATGTTCTTTGCTCCCATCTCTTCAAGGATTTTGACACATTTTTTGGAAATATAGTTTCCCACCTTCAAGTCATGGGGGTGTCCCTCAACACGAAGTTTGCCCACAGGCATACCATATTTGTCTTTATATGTCGGATCCAAAGAGACAAAACAGTTGTCATTGGGCAACCAGTCATTAAAGATCTCGAACCGGATACTTTTCTGCAGAGTAAACCGCTTGACAAGTTTTTCACCAAGTGCCTTGCCCCAGACCAGTTTTCCTTCTTCCTCATTGTTCTTTCGGGCGCGTGAAATAATATTCTGATGCTCGAACATAAATTCTACCAGCCCCCCTTTGAATTTTCCATCCCACCAGTGATCTATAAAATACCAGTCAAGAATAGAGCGGTTGACAAAAAGCCCCGTCTGCATCAATTCCTCGAACTTGATCTCCTTGAGCGCATCTTTATGCAGTTCTCCCTGCCCTGAACCACCCGCAGAGAATATCAGGTTCTTCCCCAGTGTGCCGCTGCTGTTGGCAAGACCGTCAGGATGATGCCTGTTGGCAGAATTGAGAAGCAGCCTGGCACTTTCATGCGCCTGTGCCGCAACAACAAAAAACCTGCCCCGGACCTTTTTCTCTTTCCCTGTGATCGCATCAATAACGATGGCATACTCCACCTCGTCTTTTTTTCCGGCATGCAGTTTTTTGACATAACTGTTGCTCATGAGGGTCAGGTTACCGGTAGCCAAAGCCGGTTTGAGCAATGCTTCTCTGGCACTTCCCTTGGCACCGGAAGAACACCCGTAGCTGCCGCAGAAGTTGGAGTAGTAACAGGCATTCCGGTCTCCTTTATCCCGGGAGAGAACCGCACGCGGGGTCACCAGTGATTTAACACCCAATGATTGACAGCTTTTGTCAAGCAGTTTGACAACCATATTTTCTTTTGTCGGAGGCTGCGTAAAGTTTTTTCTGCTCCGCGGCGGCTCAAAAGGATGGGCTTCAAAGTGGCCCGAGATACCTATGATCTCTTCCGCTTTGGCATAATAAGGCTCAAGATCCTCATATGAAATTGGCCAGTCCGCTACATTGGCACCATCGATCGCGCCATATTTGCTTTTCAGACGGAAGTCATCGGGGTGCATACGGTGCAGCATACCACTCATGAAATTGGAAGAACCTCCTACTATATTACCGTTCCAGAAACTCCAACCTGATTCATAGGTAGGGGTTGCGATCCACTGACCATCCACTTTTTCTTCGATGGTATGGTACTCGTCGAAAAGGCTGGGAGTCACAATATCTCTTCGTGCATAGGCGATCTCATCTTTGGAGAACTCTTCTCTGTTGATCAGTCTGCCCTTTTCAAGAACAGCCACTTTATATCCGGCATTACAAAGTGTATATGCCACTGCCCCACCGCTCGCACCGGAGCCTACAATGACTACATCGAAAACTGTTTCATTCATAATTCTATATACCTGTTTTTGGGTCTTGGCTGTCCGCCAAAGGCATGCAGTGCTTTCCAGCCGTATTCTTTTACATTGGATCCGTAGACAGGATCCCCGAACATACCTTCCATTGTAAGTGTCAGTATGCGTGAAAGCCAGTTCTGTCCGTAGCTGCTTTCCTCGTAGCGACGCAAGGCCTTCTCTTTTTCCCTGGGACTCATCGAAGCAAATCTTCCTTTTTCCCTTACCTGCAGTTCCTTTGCCCCCTCAATTACGAAAGCCCGTATATCCTTGTCGTATGTTCTGTCAGATATCGTTTCAAAAAGAAATTTTGTTACGTTCATTTCTCTGGCGGAAGGCAATTCTGTGCCAGAAGGGAACATGTGTTCCTGTACTGCACGTATTGTTGCTTCCACTTCTTTAAAACTTTTCCCAAAACTATCAGGTGATTTTGCTTTTATAGTAGAAGAGAGTCCGATCAATGACCCCAGTATTAAAAAACTTCTTCGTTTCATATTATGTCACTTTCTGTTGTTTATCATGCTTCTATTACCACACCGACTAAATACCCAAAAGTTTGATGCTGCAATTTCGTTCATAATCAAGGCAGATTTTGAAGGACTCGCCTTAGCGAATTCAAAAAAATCTAACGCAGAGTATGGGCGAAAGTGCTGCACCCGTCGGGGAGAACGATATGAGGCAACCTGCACGCAAAAAAATCTTTGAATTGACTACGGCCAGTTCTTCAGATTTTTTCACGCACATCTCACCTCATCTCGATCTCTCAAACCTTTGGGTATTTAGTTGGTGCGGTAATATAATACCAAATATCTGTGTAACAACAGTGTAGAAGAGTACACAAACCTTACACGTACAAAAGATTATACTTCGTACTGTCTAAAGGATAGCTATCTATCCGAATCGAAAGGAGACACAATGAAAAAGATCTTATTGGGGTCACTTGTCGGATTGGCACTTGTTGCATTTACAGGCTGTACTGACAGCAAAGATGCTACAGTAGGCAGCAAATGCCAATCGGGTAAATGCCAGGGTGACAAAAAAACAGATAAAACCATGGCAAAAAAATGCGGTGATGCAAAAGCAGCCGCTAAAAAGTGCGGCAGCTAAAGAACGAACCCGCCCCAGGAGGTGAACTATGTTAAAAACAATTTATCCCTTTGCAAAGAATATATTGAGTCACGGCCAGAGTCTTTCGCTTTTTCTGGCAAGACTGGCAGTGGCTTACGGGTTCTATGAGCCGGCAATGCAGAAATGGTCGGATATCGGAGCCATTGCAACATGGTTCGGCTCCATGGGTATTCCTTTTCCTACCCTGAATGCCTATATGGCAGCAACGACAGAACTCTCGGGGGTGATACTCTTGACACTGGGCCTTTTTACCCGTCTCATTTCTATCCCTTTGATGGTCGTCATGATCGTCGCGATAACGACCGTACATTTGGCACACGGATTCTCGGCAGGAGACAATGGCTTTGAAATACCTCTGTATTATCTGCTCTTTCTCTCTATCTTCGCTTCATTTGGAGCCGGAAAACTCAGCTTGGATCACCTCATATTCGGTGACGAGCAATAATATAATTAAAGGACATACAATGAAACAAATACTTAAAGCAGGACTTATACTTACAGCGGCAATGGCTCTTTCCCTGACGATGGCAAATGCCAAATGTGGAGGCGTAGCCAAAGAAGCCCCAAAAACCATGAAATGCCAGGCAGGTAAATGCCAGAGCGGAAAATGTGATTCAGGCAAAGCAGGTATGGACAAGAAAGCGGATGCCAATAAATCGGCAAAACCAAAAGCTGCAGGTAAATGCGGTCAGGGGAAATGCGGCGGGGGAAAATAATTTTTCCTAACAATTCTTCCTCCATGGGATTTTTTCTGTTGAAAAGGTCCCATACTTCACATATCCTACACAAATAACAGTATAATATCTCTCTATTACCACACTTATAGGAGGATATTGTCATGAAATATACGTTTGTTTCCCTCATACTCGCTTCACTGTTTTTTTTCTCAGGATGCCAGGAGAGCCAGAAAGAGCATGATGCCAAAGTGGCACAGCAGGCAAGAAAAGCACTGCTCAAAGAGCTGAAAGCAAAAGAAGAAGCCCAGAAAAAGCAAGAAGCTGAGAATGAAAAGCAAAGCAAGTTAGCCCAAATGGGTTTCCGGAAAACATCTGACGGAAAGATCATTATCGACATGAATAAAAGCAAAAGCTATTTTCAGCGGCTTGCAAAACAAATGAAGGTGAAAGTTGAACAGATGAACAAAGAACTTGAGAACGGAACTATCGATGAAACAGAGGCAGGAATAGAAATCAATCAGACACATATCAACATCGATCTGAACAAAACCAAAAGTTTTCTTGACATTATGGGTAAAAAAATGCAAGGGTACGTCAAAGAACTTGAAAATGTCGTCCAGGAACTTAACGGAACATCCGTAAAATCCAGATAAACTACAAAAGACGTAAAATAGGAAGGGAAGATTAAAAGGGATGAGGGGACAATAAGGCCCCTCAAAAGATAGAGCGCAGTGGCTTATTTGGCCAAGGCAGCTTTTGAAGCATCTGCAACTTTTGTAAATGTTTCAGGGTTGTTCATTGCCATATCGGCAAGGATCTTTCTGTCAAGCTCGATATTTGCCAATTTAAGACCATGCATGAATCTTGAATAGTTCAAGTCATTTAGTCTTGCAGCCGCATTAATACGAACGATCCAGAGTTTTCTGAAATCTCTTTTTTTCTGTCTTCTATCTCTGTAAGCATATACGAGTGAACGCTCGAGTTGTTCTTTCGCTTTTCTGAAATGTTTTCTTCTACCGCTGTAGAACCCTCTTGCCTGTTTTAACAGTTTTTTATGACGTCTGTGTCTTACAACACCAGTTTTTACTCTCATGGTTTTCCTTTACCTTATCTTTTTAGAATCTTAAGAATCGGTGTCAAACATTCTCTCTGTTTGAACTTGCCCCTGATCGGGGGAAATCGTACTGAATCACTAAGAATATCTTAGTTTATCATCTCTTTGATGTTTTTAGCATCCGCGCCGTCAACATGTTTGGAACTTCTCATTTGTCTGTGGTGTTTGCCGTCGACTTTGGTAAGAATGTGACTTCTATATGCAGTCCCTCTTTTGATCTTGCCGCTTTTTTTTATTTTAAAACGCTTTACAGCGCCTTTTACACTTTTCATTTTTGGCATATGCTTACTCCCTTTAGAATTTTTCATCTCAATAGAACATGGTTGTATCGATATAAAATGGGACAGTATTATACCCAAATTATCTAAAAGATTTATAAAACGTAGCAGTTCATGCTTGCTTAACGCTTTTGCCTACACGGCTTCGCTTCGCTCCGACCGTTTCGGTTCCGGCGCTATAAAGGTGAAGCGGTTCACCTTTATTTAACGCGCCTCATGATAAAATCTATGCTATTAAACAAGAGGGCGATCCGTGGACAGAGCAGCAGAAATACTTTCCCAGAAAAATAAACTTCTTACAGAAGTTTATTTTGATCTGCAGCGCTACTTTGAAGAAAAGTACGGCAAGGATGCCCTTGTGCTCATGGAGATCGGAACTTTCTTTGAAACCTATGAAGTAAATAACGACGACCTTAAGATCGGAAAAGCCAAAGAGATCGCCGAACTGCTGAATATACAGCTCACCCGTAAGAGCAAAGCCATACTTGAGAACTCTCTCTCGAACCCTCTTCTTGCAGGGGTGCCTGCAGTATCGATTGACCGTTACCTCTCACGGCTCATTGCCACCAAGAAATACACCATCATCGTGATAAAGCAGAAGGGGGAAATGCCCAACGTCAAACGCTATGTAGCCAATATTATCTCTCCGGGTACCAATTTCGAATATCTTTCCGAGCCCAATGAGAACAATATTGTCTCTTTGATCATCGACCAGAATACCGGTATCTATTCTGTGGGATACGCTGCAATCGATGTCAGCACGGGAAAAACCATCTGCAATGAAATTCACTCGACACGCGATGACAAAACCTATGCACTGGATGAAGCCTTCAACCTGCTGCAGACATACATCACTTCCGAAGTAATCATCACCATAGAAAACAAAGAGATAGACAGGGAGTGGATCATCCATTATCTTGAACTCTCTTCTATACACTACAGTATCAACACCAAACGTTTCAAGATTGGTTTTCAAAACGAACTCTTTACCCGTATCTTCGAGATCAACTCATTTCTTTCTGCCATAGAATATCTGGATCTTGAACGCCATCCCTACACTACCGAGTCTCTGGCTATTCTCATAGACTTTATCATAGAACACGATGAAAGTATCATCGAAAAGATGAACCGGCCGCAATTTCTTGGCAATAATCGATATATGTACATCGGAAATAATGCCATGGAACAGCTCTCGGTGATATCCCGTGACCCTGCAGACATTACGCTGCTTGACCTCATAGACAAAACCTCCACGGCTTTTGGAAAACGTTTGCTCAAGGAGAGACTGCTCAATCCTATATGTGACAGAGAACTTCTTGAGGAACGTTATGCCCTGACAGAAAAACTGCTCCCGAACATCGACCGTTTCGAAACCCACCTCAAACAGATCTACGATCTTGAGCGTATCGCACGGAGAATCAAACTGCAAAAACTCCATCCGGTCGAACTCACTTACATTGCCATGTCACTTGAGTCGATCCTCAAACTGCTTGAAGACGCAAAAGAAAATGGACTCGATATAGACGGCAGACTGCTCGATGAAAGCAGGGAAATGCTTACCGTACTCGAAGAAACCTTCGAGCTGAATGTCTGTGCCCGCTTCCGTATCGAACAGATCAATGACAACATCTTTAAAAGCGGTATCTACCCGACTATTGACACTATTGTCAAGAAGCAACAATATGAGGTTGATAAAATGGATAGGGTTGCCGCGCATGTAGAAACCCTGTTCAACAAAGACAAACTCTTCAGCGGCAATACAAAATATGCAACAGTAAGCTATCTCGAAAGCGAAGGATACTATCTAAATCTGACAAAGAACCGTTTTACACTGATAGAAAAAGAGCTGAAAAATTCATTTGTCACTATTGACAACCAGCACCATTTTTTTAAAGACTTTCAATACAAATATCTCAAAAATACCGTCAAGGTACAGGCACCGCTTTTTGAAGAAATAACACGTTCTTACGAAACAGCACAGGTCAAATTAATCTCGCTTGTCAAACAACGCTACCTTGAAAGCCTCGATATGCTGGAAAACCGTTTTTCTCTGCTGCTCGACAATCTTATTGCCTTCATTGCCAACATTGATGTAGCAATTTCCAATGCCAAATGCAGCAAAAGTATGAACCTCTCCCGCCCCATCATCGAAGAGGGGAACTTCTATGAAGCGATTGGACTGCGCCATCCCATCATAGAAGCTAACGATGAAAGGGGCATCTATGTGCCCAATGATATGTTTCTCGGAGAAAATAATAACCCGGTACATAATCATATAACCCTCAATGCCAGTGATGAGGAAGATGTTTATGGCGTACTGCTCTACGGTATCAATTCCTCTGGAAAATCTTCTCTGATGAAAAGTATCGGTCTATCCATCGTACTGGCGCAGGCAGGTTTCTTTGTACCGGCGGCAGAACTGCGATTCGGACTTTACAACAAACTTTTCACCCGTATCGTTTCCAAAGACAACCTCTACAAAGGGCTTTCTACCTTTGCCATTGAAATGCTCGAACTTAAGAATATCTTCAATCGGGCAGATGAGCGTTCATTGATCCTGGGAGACGAGATCAGCCAAGGGACAGAGACAGAGTCAGCCCTTGCCATTGTCTCGAGCGCCATACTCAAACTGATCTCCCTGAAATCGACCTTTATTTTTGCCACACACCTGCACCAACTCGGAAACATACCACAACTGCAGCATCTCGATCATCTCATCTTCCTGCACCTGGGTATCAAGTATGACGAAAGCAACGATACACTCATTTACAACAGAGTACTGCAGCTTGAACAAGGAGACAGTCTCTACGGACTAGAGTTCGCCAAATCACTGCATATGGACAAAAACTTCCTTCAGACTGCCCAGAGGATCAGAGAGGACCTGAACCGCTCAGGAAGCGACATCAAAAAACTGCAGAAGCAGAAAAGCAGCAAATACAACAAGGCACTCTATCTTAGTAAATGCGCATTATGTGATGCCAATGTGGAAGACGTACATCACATCGCCGAACAGAAAGAGGCGAACCGTGACGGACAGATAGACCATTTTCATAAAAACCATAAGTACAACCTCATACCACTCTGCAAAAAACACCACAAACTCGTCCATGAAGGCAAGATCATCATCTCGGGATTCGTAATGACCTCGGAAGGACTGAAACTGCATTATGAGGTGAAAGAATAATTATTTGTAGCAGGTAGCTTGTGCCACAGACAGAAAGATATATCAAAGTCCCGCCCAATATGCCGCTAAGATGTAAGCACCTCGAGATTTGCACATAATGAAAAATAAAGCGCAGAAAAATAGCCTGATAAAAAGAAAAATGACTAAGAGTAAAAGGATTGGAGGTTATAAACTCAAAGTGGCAGCGACCTACATTCCCACAGA
>NZ_WGDD01000002.1 GCF_015493435.1 Sulfurovum sp. | reverse complement strand
GTCAGTCTTCAGTTTGAAGGGGATTATTTCAGTTATGACAATACAACGTATTACAACTACGAGCTGAGTGCCCGATATACTTTCAGCATGGGGCTGGGTATCGAAGCCGGGTACAAAGGCATACATCTTGATAGCAATGATCTTGCAGAGGGCCTGGCTGTCGACATGGATTTTAACGGCATTTACGGTGCCGTCGTATGGGATTTCTAATGGCAAAAACAGCAAACAGCGATCCGCAGAGGCATACTCCCCGGAAGAAACGTTTTCGTGATATTAAACAAGGTAGAATAACAAAAAAAACTTCTCAGGAAAAATCGCAAAAACCAAAAAGAAATTATGCTTCCAAGGGGGAAAAAGTAAAAGCCTTTCTGACCGACTCGTTTATGCTTGTAATGCCCATTATGTATATTGTTTTTTACCTGGTAATGGGTGGAAGGGAAGGTTTTGCCGCACACAAGGCACTGGGATGGCTTTATATTCTTGTGCCTCTTATCGTTATCCAGACCGCTTTCATGTACAAAACAGGTCAGACACCCGGATACCGTGCCTATGATCTTACCCTCATAGATGAAAGTACCGGAGAAAAGCCTTCACTTTTTATTATTTTTTTTAGAAATGTCGCGGCTGTACTCTCACTTTTCACAATTTTTGGCTGGCTCATGATGTTCTTCCGAAAAGATGCAAAAACCCTGCATGACCTTTTAAGCAATACAGCTGTTATTTGTCTGCCTGAATCAAAATGAAACTGAAAGTACGGCCGGAATTCTTCTCCCCCATTCTTGGAGCCTTCTACTTTTTTTATTTTGCGCTGGTCGGTGTTTATGTCATTTTCATGCCCAAAGTCCTGTTGGAACTTGGCTATTCCACCATAGAAGTTGGGGTTATCTATGCCGCTGCACCTTTTATGCGTTTTCTACTGCCTTTCATCTTTAGACACTATATTGCACTGACCCCGAAAGTATATATTCTTTCTCTCGTTCTTGCCGTTATCTCTACACTGCTCTTTCTGGGAACAGTCAAAAGTTTTGGACTCTACCTTGTCGCAAACCTGCTTTTCGGTGCAGCGGTAGGTATTTCGCTTCCCTATGTAGAAACCATTGCACTTGCTTCACTGACCAAAACATCTTACGGCAAGATCCGTCTCTGGGGATCACTGGGATTCATGGGGATTGCACTTTGGCTGGGGAAAGTTCTGGAAGTCCCCTATGAAGCACTGTATTACCTGAATGCTGCAACGTTTCTTTCCCTGGTATTCGGTACTTTACTGGTCAGGTATGATACTACCGTCCATTCGGCAGCGCAGGATGACAGTGCTTTCTCCCTGTCAAAATACTGGGCTTTCTGGGTATCAGTTTTTTTAATGCAGGTAGGTTTCGGAGGATTTTACAACTTTTTCACCATTTATGAAACTTCACACGGCATCTCATTGGAAATGACAAGCTGGATGTGGAGTTTTGGTGTGGTCTGCGAAATTGTCATGCTCTATTTTCAGGGACCTCTCCTGCAGCGCAATCTGCTGAATATTCTCCAGTTCGCCATCCTTGTTACTGTCATCCGATGGATGATCCTCTACCTCTTCCCCGGCTCTGTTCCCTGGACCTTTGCATCACAGTCACTCCATGCTGTCTCTTTTGCACTCTATCATACCGCCTCGATTACCTATGTTTTTTCACTTTATTCCCAAAAAAAACTGGCACAGCAGTTCTTTCTCGGTATAGCATTCGGGCTGGGTGGTTCAGTTGGGGCAATACTTTCGGGCCAAATTTACGGCAAAAATATGTTTCTTGTTGAAGCATGTATCACCTTTATGGCATTTGCGGTATTATTGATACATCAAAAAAGAAAGGAGGCTGCTGCATGAAGTATACAATACCGGCAGTCATTTTTGCCGGCGGGAAAAGCTCACGTATGGGCAGGGACAAAGCACTGCTTCCCTTTGGACAATACCCGACACTGGCGGAATACCAGTATAGAAAAATGCAAAATATATTTGAATCCGTCTATCTTTCCGCGAAAGAAAACAAATTTGCTTTCCCTGCCGAACTGATCTGTGACAGATATGAAGAAAGTTCACCGCTTGCAGGTATCGTTTCAGCTTTTGAAACGCTGGACACGGATGCACTTTTCGTTTTAAGTGTTGACGCTCCGTTTGTCACTGAAAAGGTAATTGCTGCCTTGTTTGAAGCCAATCGGAAGAATGCCGATGCCGTTATAGCCAAAAGTCCGGACGGCATACAGCCTCTCTGCGGTATTTACAGACGTTCACTCTTGCCTTTTGCCAAACAGCAGCTTCTGGATAACAGACACAGGCTGACTTCTCTTCTTAATCAGAACAGAAGCAGGTTTATAGCATTTGAGGACAATACATCCTTTGAAAATCTTAACCATCCCCATGAGTATGAGGCAGCGATTAGACGTTCTGTTTGATACGCTGTTCCTCATCCAGCATTTGCATCATCAGTTTTTTGGAGAAGAAAAGAAACTTTTCAAACAGTGTACTGTGGTACTTGTCCTTATGGTAAATCATCAAAAAATCACGTTTACAGTCAAAATTCTTGACATTCACTTCAAACAGTTTCCCTTCTGCAATTTCATTTCTGACAGAAATTTTTGAAATACAGGTAAAACACTCCCTGTTCAGCAAAATACTCTTGATCGACTCCGTATGTCCCAATTCAAAAAAGATATTTAAATCACTCACTTTGTCTTTCAGATAATTGAGAAAGACTTCTCTCGTTCCGGAACCCTCTTCACGAAGCACCCAGCGTTTCTGCGCCAGTTCATCAATATAACAGGGTGCCGCCATGGCTTTATTGGCGGTAATGACAGCCAGTTCATCTACTCCTATTTTTTCCTGAATGATATCGGAACCGTTCACGATCCCTTCAACAAAAGCCACATCAATGTTTCCGGCTTTGATCATTTCGACGATCTCTTTGGTATTGCCTTCTTTGAGTGTGATCTTCACATCAGGGTAAGAACTCATATAGCTGCAAATAATCGAAGGCATCAGATAATCTACGATCGTTGTACTTGCTCCGACACGGATCATTCCTTTGTTCTCTGAGTTTTTAAATTCATATTCAATATCAGAAAGCTTTTTAAAGATCGGATCAATCTCTTTGTAAAAGGCCCGTCCCACTTCGTTGAGTACCAATTTTTTATTGATCCTGTCAAAGACGGGCCGCCCCAGAATATTTTCCAGCTCTTTGATGGACATGGAAATCGCTGATTGGCTCAAATTCATTTTTTTTGCCACATTGGTAAGGTGACCGGACTCGACCACATTGAGAAATATTTCCATCTGTCGAAGTGTTATTTTCATAATGCTCTCTTTGTTCTAAAAAATTTATTATCTTTTTGTATTGAATTTATTTGCTTATTGTATCAAAATTATAGTAGTATTCCAAAATAGTTATCAATTTTTTTGAATTTAACTTGACTAACCTAAAAGGATTTATATGGCTTTTTCTCCTGAAAACCGCAAAGGTACCCTCAGTGGTATTTTGTTCGTTGCGATATTCGCTGCGGGCGCAACTTATATTGCCGGACTCGGACCGGTCAAAGCACTGGGGCTGTCCCCTCTTGTCATCGGTATTGTCATGGGTATCTTTTACGCCAATACACTGCATAACCAAACTCCTGTAGAATGGCATAGCGGTATCACCTTTTCAGGTAAAAAAATTCTACGTTTTGCCATTGTAGTGTACGGTTTCAGAATCACCTTTCAGGAAATCATGGCCGTAGGTATGGATGGATTTCTCGTTTCTCTGATCATGCTCTCTTCCACGCTGATATTCGGCTCATGGATCGGCACAAAGATATTCAAGATGGAAAAAGACACTTCTATCCTTACTGCTGCGGGTGGAGCTGTGTGTGGCGCAGCCGCTGTACTGGCAACCGAGCCCGTCTTGAAAGCAGAAGAGTACAAAACTGCTGTAGCTGTTTCCATGGTCGTACTCTTCGGTACCATTTCTATGTTCCTTTACCCTGTACTTTATACAACGATCATTGAACATGCTTCAGGCTTCCTTCATATGACAGCAAGGGAATTCGGGATCTATGTAGGCGGTACCATCCATGAAGTGGCACAGGTCGTTGCCGTACCAGCCTCTGTACCGGGTTCTCCAAAAGAAATGGCTGATGCAGCGGTAATTGTCAAAATGACCAGGGTTATTATGATCGCACCGATGCTGATCATCCTCGGTCTCTACCTTGCCTGGGATGCCAGACGCGCAGGTGGCGAGCATAGCGGAAAAACCAAACTCGTTATTCCCTGGTTTGCCGTTTACTTCATTTTGGTTGCAGGATTCAATTCGTTCCATTTTATTCCGGAAAATATTGTTCATGTTATTAACGAGATAGATACCTTCCTGCTTACTATGGCAATGACTGCACTGGGTATGGGAACGATCTTTGCCAAGTTCAAAGGTCTTGGCCTCGCACCAGTCTACACAGCCCTCAGTATGTTTGTCTGGCTTGTTGTAGGCGGGTTCATAATCACAAAAGTGATCGTAGAGATATTATAGGCTGCTTTCGTGACAGGGTGCGCAATTGCGCACCCTACTTTCTTCTTCTGTAACTCAATGCTTCAAGTATATCTTTTTTCTCGATTTTCTCATGTCCGTTAATATCTGCTATGGTACGTCCCACTTTTTTGACTGAGGCAATGCTTCTGTGTGAAAGCCCGAACCTGGCGATGGCACCTTCAAGTACCTTGCCCGCATCGACAGTTAAAAGACAATAACGCTCTATCTCGTTTTCAGCCAGTTTACCGTTAAGCCTTTCCTGCCCCCGCTCTTTCTGTTTGATAAATGCTGAAATCACCGCCTTATGCATTGCCTCTGAGCTAATATCTCCTTTATCATCGATATTGACTTCCTGCATGACCACAAAAAGATCAATACGGTCAAGAAAAGGGTCTGAAAGTTTATTCTGATAACGCTTGATCTCCACTTCGGAACAACGGCAGGCCTTGGTTTTTGAAAGCAGGTTCCCGCAGGGACAGGGATTTTGTGCTGCAACGAACATAATATCCGCCTGGTACTCTATCTTGGCATTGACCCTGGCAATATGTACTTTCTTGTCCTGCAGCGGTTCTCTCATCGCTTCAAGCACATTTTTGGAAAAATGGGGGATTTCATCAAAAAAAAGTATCCCGTAATTGGCAAGCGCAACTTCGCCGATCTTTGCCTGTCCGGAACCCCCGCCGAAGATAGAAGCAGAAGTTGCCGTATGATGTGGGGAACGCATAGGGCGTATTGCCTTGAAGTCCGGTGTCTGGCCATCAAGAAACTGATGCTTGGCAATAGAAAGAAGCTCCTCTTCATACAGCGGCGGAAGTATGTCTTTCAGCCGTTTGGCGATCATACTCTTTCCGCAACCCGGATTACCCTCCATAAAAAAATTGTGCATACCAGCCGCCGCTATCATAGCTGCCCTTTTGGCAATCAGCTGACCTTTTACCTCAGCAAAGTCACTTTCAAAACTCTCTTCATAATAGTAGGGTTTTCCTGATATTTCCAGTGATCTTGCTTCATAGGAAAACTGCTTTGTATGGGCTTTAAACTCTTTTTTCTTCAAAAGCTGTATAGTCTCGGAGAGTGTTTCCACCGCAATAAAATCTACACCGGAGATATGACTCAAATGTTTGATGGCTTCCAGGGGAACGATTGCTCTTCTGATCAATCCCTGCTCTTTGAGAGAAAGGATAAGGGGGAAAAGCAGCGTGGAACTTTTCACACGCCCGTCAAGGCCAAGCTCACCGAAAACAAACAAACCCTCTTCTGTAAAGGCATTTTTGTTCAGTGCTACCAGGAGAGCCAGTGAAAGGTCAAAATGTGTGCCGTTCTTCTTGATGTCACTGGGAGACAGATTGATTGTTATCTTCAAAGGGGGAAAAACAAAATCATTGGTCAAAAGTGCAGATTTTACACGTTCTTTCGCTTCCTGTATATCATTGGAAGCAAGACCTACCACGGAAAATCCGGGTAATCCTTTGGTAAAAGTAGCCTCGACTTCTATCACCTTGGCATTGACACCTTCAAGTGTTGCACAGGCAAGACGGTTCACAATGGCCGGCTGTTTTTCTTTGACTTTTATTTTTTGGTTTTGGGGTGGAAGATTACCACTATGCGTTTTTGCATTCATAGTCGCAGTATGACACAAGAATACGGCAGAAGATCAAAAATATGTCATATTGTCATATTTCTATCTGTATAAACAAAGGGTTTCTTCTGCCCAAAATACTATTTGTTCCGCTTTGCCCACTCTTTTTCAAATTTTTTGCGTTTGAGAAAAGAGAGTTTCTCAATGAAAACCTTTCCATCAAGATGATCGATCTCATGCTGCATAGCGATAGCAAGAAAATCATCATCTTCAATGGTATGCTGCTCACCGTTTCGGTCAAAATAGGTAACTTTGACATGTTTGGCACGTTCTATATCTTCATAAATACCGGGAACAGAAAGACATCCTTCCTGAAATTTTTCAGAACCGTCTTTCTCGACAATGACCGGATTGATCATTTCAAGGGTATTCTCTTTAGGCTGGTCATGCTCACCTTCCTCTTTTTCAAGAGGTACATTGATGATGAGAGCACGAAGATCAACACCAACCTGAATGGCCGCCAGTCCCACACCGTTGCGTGCGACCATCGTTTCATACATATCGTCCAGAAGATCATGCAGTGTACCGTCAAACTGCTCAACTTCTCTTGAAATCTGCTTTAAACGTTTATCGGGGTAAATCACTATCTCTCTGACCATTCTCTGTCCTATGAAAACGATTTAGTGAGTACTTTATCGATCAGACCGTACTCTACTGCTTCTTTGGCGGACATAAAATTGTCTCTCTCGGTATCTTTTTCAATTTTTTTAGCCGTTTTCCCTGTCTTCTCCGCCAAAATCTCATTAAGCGTATCTTTGAGTCTCTGGATCTCCTGTGCCTGTATCTGGATATCAGTGGACTGTCCCTGTGCTCCGCCTGAAGGCTGATGTATCATAATGCGTGCATGCGGCAGCGCATAACGCTTCCCTTTGGTCCCCGATGCAAGCAGGAAAGCCCCCATGGATGCCGCCTGGCCGATACAGATGGTGACAATGTCGGGTTTGATGTAGTTCATCGTATCGAACATACTAAGACCCGACGTGATCACGCCGCCCGGCGAGTTGATGTAGAAGTAGATATCTTTGTCGGGGTCCTGCGCCTCGAGGAAAAGCAGCTGCGCCACAATGGAAGAAGCGACCTGGTCATTCACCTCGCCGCTGAGCATAACGATCCTGTCTTTCAATAGACGTGAATAGATATCGTAAGATCTTTCGCCTCTGCCGGTCTGTTCTACAACGTATGGAATATAACTCATTTTATGCCTTTAATATCTTTAATATATAGTTAAATAGATTGTGTATCAACTCAAATATACATTAACAAAGTCAATAGCTCTGGAAGGTGCGCACCTGCGCACCCAGTCGGGATTATTTTTGATCCAAACCGAGAAGTTTGCCAAAGAGCTTGTCTTCGATCATTCCCATTTTCACTGCTGGAAGAAGATTGTTCTCCTGGTAGTACTTGATCACCTGCTGAGGGTCCTGTCCGCTCATCATCGCTTCGTAGTAGATCGCCTGTGATACTTCCTGGTCATCTACATTCACGGCCTCTTTTTTCGCAAGTGCATCTACAATGAATGTTGCT
Organism: Sulfurovum sp.; assembly: GCF_015493435.1. GTDB lineage: Bacteria > Campylobacterota > Campylobacteria > Campylobacterales > Sulfurovaceae > Sulfurovum. The sequence continues at coordinate 84,884 of NZ_WGDD01000002.1, read as the reverse complement.
TTGACTGAATTTTCAGCCTCTTCTCTTACCTCATCGCGCAGTGCTTCGACTTTTTCAGGATTTTCCTTAAATTCATTGAGTTCAGCTTCACTCATTTCTCTTGCTTTTGCATTGATCTTCGCATCGATCTCCTGCTCAACAATATTATTGGGGAGTGCAAAATCAAAATTCTCAACCAACGCTTCAATCAGCTGAGGCTTGAGCTCTTCATTATAGACTTTGGAAACTTTCTCATTTACGATCTGCTCTTTGAGCTTCTCTTTAAGCGTGTCAAGCGTTGCTTTGTCATCCTGAAGCAGTTTCTGTGCCAGTTCGTCATTCAGTTCAGCCGGTACCTGTTCCTGTATCTCGTGAAGAGTCACTTTGAATTCTGCCTCTTTGCCTGCAAGTTCTTTGGACTGATATTCTTCCGGGAACGTTACGGTAATGGTTTTTTCTTCATCATATTTCATACCGATGATCTGCTCTTCAAAACCGGGGATGAACTGACCAGAACCGATCTTGAGATTGAATTTTTCCGCTTTTCCACCTTCAAAGGCAACACCGTCAACAAATCCTTCGAAATCGATCACGACCATATCGCCGTCTCTTACCATTCTTTTTCTTTTGATCTTTTCGTACGGTGCCTGCTGTGCAGCGATTTCTTCAAGTTTTTCTTCAACTTCTTTTTCTGTCGCTTCCGGTTTTTCAAAAGCCGGAACCGCTTTTTCATAGCCTTCTGCTTCGATCGTCGGTCTCAAAGAGATTTCCACTTCTACTTCGATGCCGTCGTCTTTTTTGTCATATTTCCTAAAGATCGGTTCACCGAGAATATCTGCTGTATTGATACCGGCTTCTTTCACACCAAGGTCGATAAGAGATCTGAGTGCATCTCCTTCAGCATCCTGTCTGAGTTTGTCACCATGAAGTTTTTTTACAACATGCGGAGGCACTTTTCCTTTTCTAAATCCGTCCACTTTCATCTGTTTCCCTGCTTCTCTGGCAAGTTTGTCAACATTGTTTTCGATTACTTTGTTTTCAATGTTACCCTGAACTGCCACATTGGCATCGTCAATCTTCTTTACTGCAACTTTCACTACAATCCTTTATGATATAAATTGCGTGATTTTATCTAAAATTTGATAAAAAACGAATAGAAGTATTTTTCAGACTGAAATCTGGCTATAATCCCATCCATGAAAAAAACCCATGAAAAGATTTTAAAATGGTATAAAACCCATGGCAGAAAAGACTTACCCTGGCGGAACACCACTGATCCCTACTCTATCTATTTGAGTGAAGTCATGCTTCAGCAGACACAAGTCAAAACTGTTTTGGAACGATATTATTTTCCTTTCCTTAAAAAATTTCCTACTTTAAAGGCTCTGGGAGAAGCCCCGCTGGATGACGTATTGAAACTGTGGGAAGGTCTCGGATACTACAACCGGGCAAAAAATCTGCATAAAACAGCTGTCTCCATAGAAAAACTGCCCGAAACCATTGAAGCACTGATGGTACTTCCGGGTATTGGGAAGAACACAGCTCATGCCATTGCTGTTTTCGCCTTCAGACAGCCTGTACCGGTTATGGAAGCCAATGTCAAACGTATCCTCTGCCGTTTGCATCGATTTTCCGTTCCTGACGAAAAAAAACTCTGGCACCATGCCTATGCCATGGTAGACAAAGAACAGCCTTTCGACTATAACCAGGCAATGATGGACATCGGTGCAACACTCTGTCTGCCCAAAAACCCCAAATGCGATCTCTGCCCCCTTAAAAACATTTGCAAAGGGAGAGAAACACCCGAACACTACCCAATCAAGAAAAAAAGGAATGTCCCGGCACGGGAACAAAATATTGTCATTCGTTTGTACGCTGAAAAACTTTCCCTGTGTCAGAGAAGCGGAAAATTTCTGCATGGACTGTGGGGTTTCGAAAAGAGTGACATACCTCCCTGTGCCGCTGAATACATAGGAGAAGTCTCACATACCTATACCCATTTCAAACTGAAATGCAAAGTTTATCTCTATTTTGAAAGCGCACCCGGGCAGGAGCACTATTTTACACCTGAAGAGATAAAAAACCTTGCTGTTTCAAAGGTAGATGAGAAGATTGTTAAACTATACTTGGATACAATTCAGGATAATTGAATTTCTGTGACAAAAAGAGCAAGAGTACATTTGAAAAGGGAAAACATGGACAATGAAAAAGAGTTTGAAGAGGCTGTAACGAAAGTATTGGAACTTTTGGGAGAAGACCCGAAACGCGAAGGCTTGCTTAAAACACCCAATCGTGTCGCAAAAGCCTTGAAGTTCCTGACCGAAGGCTATCATCAGGACCCCGAAGAAATTCTCAACCAGGCACTTTTCACTACCAGCAATGATGAAATGGTCCTTGTGAGAGACATCGAATTCTACTCTATGTGCGAACACCATATGCTGCCTATCATAGGACGTGCGCATGTAGCATACATTCCCGACGGAAAGGTGGTAGGGCTTTCAAAAATACCCCGCATTGTCAATGTCTATGCCAGGCGCCTTCAGATACAGGAGCAGATGACCGAACAGATCGCCGATGCTATTTTAAGTACTATTAAACCCAAGGGAGTGGCAGTCGTAGTCCATGCACGCCATATGTGTATGGAGATGCGCGGTGTCCAGAAGATCAACTCCACCACCGTAAGCTCCGCCCTGCGCGGTCTTTTCAAAAGCGACGAACGTACCAGAAACGAATTCTATAACCTCATCAATACCCCGACGCCGTCGAACTTTTAATCTGTTACTTCATCAGCCAGCCGAGAGCTTCTTCTCTCTTCTGGAAGAATTTTGATTTACCTCTCATCAAGTGGCTCATCATTGCGATGGAATCTTCTTCCCACTTTTTGTTCCCCACAATGGCCATTTTGTCGAATTTGTTACGATGCTTGATACCAAACTTAAAGTCATCCCAGGCAGCCAGAAATTCCCAGCCTTTGAATTTTCTCATATCCACCAGCAGGTCCACCTCCAGATTTTTTGTTTTTTTCAATGCCTTGTCAATCATCGGTACAAAATTTTTGTAATCTTCATGTGTCAACTTTCCCATCATTGCAATTTCAATAAAAAGTCTTTTTTTATTTCGTTTTATTGCTATAGATATTCCGTGCTCTTTAATTTCTGATGCCATTTCTTTTCCTTTTGCTTTAAAGATTTTTTATTATAACACAAGTGCCATTTACCCGCAATCAATCGCTATTAATCTAAATAGGAGTATAATTATCTTCTTTAGATCATTTTTTATGTTACATTAAGAATATCTGCGTAATATGCAGAAAACTTAATTAGGATAAATTTACTCCTAATTAAAAATGAAACTTGTTTTCATAACTATATAAAAACAAATCTGGAAATGCTTTTTGGAAATGAAGCATTCCTATGAGAGCACAGCTCTTGCAGAAGGAGAACCTATCATGAAAGTCTATTTGGACAATAACGCTACTACCATCGTTGATCCGCATGTTTTTGCAGAAATGGAACCCTATTTCGTACAGCGATACGGCAACCCCAACTCACTGCACCTCTTCGCCAGTGAAACACACCCGGCGCTCAAAGATGCCATGGAGAAGATCTACGCGGGTATCCATGCATCCAAAGAAGACAGCGTCGTCATCACTTCCTGTGCGACGGAAAGCAACAACTGGGTACTCAAAAGTATTTATTTCGAGCAGATCCTCACCGGAAAAAAGAACCATATCATCATCTCGGAAGTGGAACACCCCTCCGTTATTGCTACAGCAAAGTTCATCGAAAGCATGGGATGCAAGGTGACCTACCTTCCTATCAATCATGAAGGCATCGTCGATGCACAAAGTGTGAGAGATACGATCACCGACAAAACGGCTCTCGTCTCCGTCATGTGGGCGAACAATGAAACGGGAGCGATCTTTCCCGTCCAGGAGATCGGAGAGATCTGTGCCGAGCACAATGTTCCTTTCCATACGGATGCCGTTCAGGCCATAGGCAAACTGCCGGTGGATGTTCAGAGCTTCAATGTCGACTACCTGACATTCTCTGCACATAAATTCCACGGTCCCAAAGGGGTCGGTGCACTATACATCAAAAAAGACAAAGAACTGATACCCCTGCTGCACGGCGGTTCACAAATGAGCGGTTACCGTTCGGGAACACTCAATGTACCCGGTATCGTCGGTATGGGGAAAGCCATGGAGCAGGCAGTCGATGCCCTTGACTACGAAATGGAAGATATCAGAGAAATGAGAGACGCCTTCGAAGACGAGCTCCTCAAGATCGAAGACACTTTCGTGGTCACTCCGAGAGAAAAGAGAACACCCAACACCATTCTGATCTCCTTCAGAGGTATCGAGGGTGAATCCATGCTCTGGGACTTGAACCGCTCAGGCATCGGAGCCAGTACAGGTTCTGCCTGTGCCAGTGAGGACCTTGAAGCCAACTCCGTAATGGAAGCCATCGGTGCGGCGGAAGACCTCGCACACACTGCCATCCGTTTTTCACTCAGCCGCTATACGACACAGGAAGAGCTGGACTATACGCTTGACGTGGTCAAAAAAGCCGTCGAAAGACTCAGAGGCATCTCGAGTACCTATTCGTATGCGCCTGAGGGTCACGAGAGCGGCCTGGATGCACATCACCATTAAGGGCAACCAAGGGTTTGCCCCTACGTGATCGTAGAGGTGCCCCTTGTGGATACCTTATAAAATTGAATAATATATAAAGTAAAGGAAAACATTATGGGAATGGATAGTTTGATAGGCGGTACCATCTGGGATGAGTACAGCCAAAAAGTAACGGACCTTATGAACAACCCGAAGAACATGGGTGAGATCACGGAGGAACAGGCAGAAGCGATGGGTGCAAAACTCATCGTCGCCGACTTCGGTGCAGAGAGCTGCGGCGATGCCGTACGTCTTTACTGGGCAGTAGACCCGAAAACGGACAGGATCCTCGAGTCGAAATTCAAAAGTTTCGGCTGCGGTACGGCGATCGCCTCTTCGGACACAATGGCAGAGCTCTGTAAAGGCAAAACCGTTGATGAAGCGGTGAAGATCACTAACATCGATGTAGAAAAAGCGATGCGTGATACACCGGACACCCCAGCAGTTCCGCCTCAGAAAATGCACTGTTCCGTTATGGCTTACGATGTCATTAAAAAAGCGGCTGCACAGTACAAAGGTGTCGATATGGAAAGCTTCGAAGAGGAAGTCATTGTATGTGAATGTGCACGTGTCAGCCTCTCAACCCTCAGAGAAGTGATCCGCCTGAATGATCTGACTACTGTTGAAGAGATCACAGACTATACCAAAGCAGGGGCTTTCTGTAAATCCTGTATCAGGCCCGGAGGACATGAAGAAAAAGACATTTATCTTGTCGATCTGCTTGAAGAATATGAAAAAGAAAAAATGGCAGCAGCTGCAACACTTGGGAATGAAGGCAGCGGAGCAGGTTCATTCAAAGAAATGACTATTGTACAGAAAATCAAAGCAGTTGATAAAGCTGTTGATGAAAATATCCGCCAAATGCTTATTATGGATGGAGGGGATATGGAAATCCTCGATATCAAAGAGAATGGTGAAAATATTGATATCTATATCCGATACCTTGGTGCCTGCAACGGATGTGCCAGTTCAAGTACCGGTACACTCTTTGCCATCGAGAATATCCTCAAAGAGAAGCTCGATCCAAATATCAGAGTACTTCCTATCTGATCTTGTCTATCATCAACTGGAGAGTAACTTTGCCTCTGAAATGGTTCTCGTTTACTGTATAGATAACAGTTACTTTGTCTCCTTCATGATATAAAGCTTTGCTTTTAAACTTTACAGCCGGTATGACTATACCGTCCTGTAGAAGCGAAAAACGCAAATGTTCTCCCTCTTTTCCCATAGTATCTGCCTGCAGTATTTCTACATTGCGGCTAATGAATTTAGGCCGGGGGTTTCCCTGCCCGTACGGTTCGTATTTTCGTACTGTTTCAGTCAATGCAAACGATATTTCACTGAAAGACAATTCTCCCATGATCTCAGTATCAACCTCCTCTACAGGTACATTTGCTCTGAGATATGCATCCTGCACTTCTTTCCTAAAAGCATCTAATCTGTCTTTTTTCAGGCTGAGACCTATGGCTGCCCTGTGTCCGCCGAATTTCTCCAAATACGCTCTGCATCCATCCACAATATCAAAAAGATCGCATTCTCCGTAGCTTCTGCCGCTTCCTTTCAGCAAACCTTCTTCATTTTCACTCAGCACAATACAAGGTTTTTCAAAGATGCGTGCCACTCTTGCAGCCACAATTCCCACAACACCTTCATGCCACTCTTTTCCCTCCACAATAATCACTTCGTCTTCTCTTCGTGCCTTGTTAAGCGCATACTGTGTGATCTGCTCTTCTGTCTCTTTTCTGAGCCGGTTGAATTCCATCAGTCTTTCCAAACGTACCCGTGCATCGTAGATATTGGCAGAAGCCAGAAAATCTACTGCATGCGAAGCATCTTCCATCCGCCCTGCTGCATTGATCAGCGGTGCAAGAAAAAAAGCAATATCCTCAGATGTCAGTTCGGATTTTCCATTTTCTTCCATGAAAGCCCTTATGGCAGGTCTTTGGCTTTTGGATAGTGATGCAATACCTGCGATCACCATTGCTCTGTTAATATGCCGTAAAGGCATTACATCTGCAATAATGGCAATAGCTGCAAGTTCCATATAGGGCATCATATCGATTTTTATTCCCAGTGCATTTTTCAGAGAAGCGATCAAATACCAGGCGATCTGTGCACCGCATACCTCCTCATAGGGAAAGGTACAAGTTTCCTGTTTCTGGTCGATGATCGCATAAGCTTCAGGTACTTCGGGTGCAAGCATATGGTGATCGGTAATGATCAGTTCGATTCCCTCTTCTTTGCAGAGCTGTGCCGCATAGACCGCGGAAATCCCGTTATCCACCGTAATGGCGAGCTCCGTCCCCTCAATACGAGGAATAATATTGGCAGAGAGACCATAACCGTCCCTGAAACGGTTGGGAATGATCCACGCTACAGGGTAGTCAATCTCATCGAAAAAAAGCTTCATCAGCGTAGTAGAGGTTACACCGTCTACATCGTAATCACCAATGATGGTAATTTTTTCTTTGTTCTTTATGGCCCGGACAATGCGCTCTGTGGCTTTTTCCATATCTTTGAAGGTCGAAGGATGGGGAAGGTCTTTTAAAGAGAGGAAACCCTCTTTAAAACGTTTTTGGAGCATTATATCCAACGCATCGAGCGTTACAGGTGGATACATTTAATTTCTGTTTTGCATGGAGGCTTCGACAAATGCCAAAACAGAAGGATTGGCATTTTGCAGTCTTGAAGTGAATTCAGGGTGGAACTGTACACCAAGGAACCAGGGATGGTCAACAACTTCCACTGCTTCTATCAATCCGTGCGATTCGCCGGTAATATCCATCCCGTGGGCTTCAAGCACTTCTCTGTATTTCGGATTGGCCTCATAACGGTGCCTGTGTCTTTCATAAATTACAGGCGCATCATAGGCTTTTCTGAGATTTGATCCCTCTTTAGTTTCACATTCGTATTCACCGAGTCTCAAAGTACCGCCCATGGGAGAAGTAGTTGTTCTGATCTGCTTGGCACCTGCCGCATCGATGAATTCATCGATCAGATAAATAACCGGATCAGGTGTATCTTCGTCAAATTCAACCGAGTTCGCTTCTTTGAGTCCCAAAACATTTCTTGCAAATTCAATCATAGAAAGCTGCATACCGAGACAAATCCCGAGAAATGGAATTTTTTCTTCTCTGGCATACTGGATGGAAAGGATCTTTCCTTCCACGCCACGCTCGCCGAAACCGCCTGCTACCAGTACACCATCACAGTCATTCAGGTACTTTGCCGCACCCTCTTCTTCGACCTTCTCACTGTCCACCCATTTGATATTCACACGGCTGTCGAGGTGTGCACCGGCATGGATCAGTGCTTCCGTCAGTGATTTGTAAGACTCTTTGAGGTCAAGATATTTACCCACAAAAGCAATCTTCACTTCTTCGCTCGGCATGATGATCTTGTGTACCAGGTCGGTCCACTCGTCCATTTTGGGCTGACACTCTTCCAGTTCAAGCTGTTTGCAGATTGGTGTCAGGATGTCCTGTCTTAGGAAATTCAAAGGTACCTGATAGATGGTTGCTGCATCTTCAGCCACAATGACGGAATCTTCTTCCACATCACAGCTGTAAGCGATCTTACGCTTGATTTCACTCGATACAGGTACTTCCGCTCTCAATACGAGCATATGGGGAGCGATACCGATACGTCTAAGCTCCTGTACAGAATGCTGTGTCGGCTTGGTTTTGAGTTCACCGGCTGCTTTAATATAGGGAAGCAGTGTAACATGCACATTGAATACATTGGATTTACCCAATTCATGTTTCATCTGTCTGATTGTTTCAAGAAAAGGAAGACCTTCAATATCGCCTGTTGTCCCTCCCAGTTCTACGATAAGAATATCTTTGCCCATCCCTGCACGTACAATACGCTCTTTGATCTCGTTTACAATATGGGGTACAACCTGGATCGTTTTACCGAGATATTTCCCTTTGCGTTCATTTTCAATAACCGTTTTATACACAAGTCCTGTCGTAAAATTGTTATTCTGGGTCAGGGATGTATCGAGAAATCTTTCGTAATGTCCAAGATCAAGGTCTGTCTCTGCTCCGTCTTTTGTGACGAAAACTTCTCCATGTTCAAGCGGGGACATCGTACCGGGATCAACATTGATATAAGGATCAAGTTTCAATACCCCTACTCTTTGTCCTGTATGTTTAAGCAACGTGCCGATACTTGCTGCTGTAATTCCTTTTCCCAAAGAACTCAATACACCGCCGGTAACAAAAATATATTTTGTTTTATTTTCACTCATGTAACATTTTCCTTATGCCACTATAGGCATGATTATTGTAATAAAATTGTCATCTTTCACAACGAATGGAAGAGAAGGTTCATTGAATTCCAGAACAAATTCATTTTTATCTATTTGAGAAATAAAATCAAGGATATATTTACTGTTGTAAGAGAGCTCATATTTCTCATCCAGTCCTGTTTTGATTTCTATTTCTGTTTTTGCTTCTACATTGTCTGCACTCAGGGAGTTGAAGATAATGGCATCTGAGAGCAGTGTCATTTTGATTTCCTGTGAGATAGTAGTAATCATTTTGATTGCATCGATCATCTCTTTTTTGGGAAGGGTAATAGCATGTTTCACTGTAGCAGGAATGATTCTTTGATAATCCGGAAATTTTCCGTTGATCAGCCGGGTATAAAAGAAGTAGTTTTCGTTAGTAATGATAAGATTGGTTTCATCATAGTATATATCTATCTGGTCCAAAAAAAGTTTTTGTATTTCAAGAATCGCTTTTTTAGGAACAATAAGAGAAAGTTCTTCGCTGTTACTCCCCTGAATACTTGCTATTGCCAATCTTCTTGTATCGGTACCGACAAGATCTGTTGAATCGTTTTTGATATTGATAAGTGCACCATTGAGCTCAAATTTGGGGTTGTTTGTATCAATAGCGGGAGAGATTTTTTTGAGGTTTTGAATGAGACTGAGCGAATCAAGTGTTATTTGCGGTTTCTCTTCAACTGTGGGAAACTTCGGATAAGAATGGGGGTCAAAAGTAGGCAGTTTGAATTTGGAATGTTTTTGTTTGACAATAAGTACATTGTCAAGTATTTCAAGACTGATCTCGTCATCTTTCAAAATTCTGATAATATCTAAAAGTTTTTTACCATTGGCAGTAAAAGAGCCTTCTGATTCTATGAGTATATGATCTGTAACAATTTGAAGGCCTATTTCACTGTCAGTAGCTTTCACAATACATTTATCGTTTTGTGATGTAAATAATATATGTGAGGTGATTTGGCTTGCATCTTTTTTTTCCAAAAAAGGCTGGAGATTGATGAGAATCGATTCGATGATCTGTTTTTGAGCTCTTATCTTCATTGATTTCCCTTTATTTTTTAATAATTCAGTACGTAGTAGTAGTTTGGCATGAATATGTGAAAAACCGCATCATTGCCTGACTGAGCGTTGTTTTCCATTGTCTTTACTACTCTGTTGCTATTCACATTCTTTCACTCCTAAAATTATATCTTTTTTTTATTCAAGTTTTATTATCGATTAAGTTTTAGTTTTCCAAATTCTGTGTATCCGTATTTATCTTGTTGGAAAGCTCCTCAAGGAGTACTTTGAAGTTTTCATTGTTGTCAATGATTTCATTGATTTTTTTCATAGCATGTGAAATGGCTGTATGGTCTTTCATACCGAAGTAAAGTGCAATCTGGGGCATGGAATTCGGTGTAAGATTTCTGGCAAGATAGATAGCGGTTCTCCGGGCATCTACAACATTTTTCGTACGTTTTTTTGACCTAATATCGGAAGGTTTGACATTGAGTTCTTTGGAAACAATCTTGACAATATCATCAATAGTGACATTTTCTTTTTTTTCTTTGAGCTGGTCTTTGATGGCATTTTGTGCAAAATCAAGTGTTATTTCCTGATTGAGCATGGAAGAAAGGGCATTGAGTTTAATGATGGTTCCTTCGATTTCACGGATATTGTCTCCCATATGGGTGGCAATGAAATTGATGATTTCATGATTGAGTTTTATTCCGTCAAGTTCACATTTTTTCTGGATAATGGCTATTTTTGTTTCAAGTCCCGGAGGCTGTATGTCTGCCATGAGTCCCCACTCGAACCGGCTTCTGAGTCTGTCCACCAGACCGGCTATTTTATTGGGCTGTCTGTCCGAAGTAATAACGATCTGCTTATTGGCATTGTACAGTTCGTTGAAAGTATGAAAAAATTCTTCCTGTGTCTGTTCTTTTCTGCTGAGAAATTGTATATCATCTATGAGCAGAAGATCACATTCTCTGAATTTGTCCCGGAAACGATCCATCGTCTGTGAACGAAGATGGGAAGTGAAGGAATTCATAAATTGTTCAAGGGTAGTATAGATAACTGTTTTTCCCAGGGAAAGATGGTAATTACCGATAGCTTGCAGAAGGTGTGTTTTTCCCAGGCCTACACCGCCGTAGAGAAAAAGAGGATTATAGAGCTGTCCCGGTTTTTCCGCTACGGACTTGGCTGTAGTATAGGCAAACTGGTTGGAAGGTCCTACAATAAAACTTTCAAAAGTGAGCGAAGGATTCAGGTGGGTACTCTTTGAATGCTGTTTTTCACTGCTCTGCTTTGTGATGTTCTTTGGACTTTTTTCCGTCTGTTTACCTACAATGATTTCAATTTCGGGTTTAACCCCGTTTTGAAGTTCAAATAGATGTGCAAGTTTCTCACTGTATTTGGTTTTGATCCATTTGGCAATAAGCATATTGGGAGCAGTGAAGTAGACAATATTGCTTCTGGAACGGTGTGTATCGTAGATCAGTTTTCTAATGTAGCGTTTATATTCTGTTTCAGAGATCTCTTTTTTAAGTTCAAAGAGTACTTTCTGTCCGATATTCATATAGATTTTCCTTCTTTTCACATGTTTGAAAATCTTTCATGACAAAATGTGAATAACTTTTGGTATTTTAGCTTAGCTTAGCTAAAATAAGGCTATTAAGACAGAGTGAATATTTTTATTCACTATGTGAACAAAGGTGTGAATGAATATTTTAGGAATCGACCCGGGGAGCCGTAATTTAGGCTACTGTATCCTTCATTGGGATGGAAAAAAGTTTTCACTTGTAGAGGCGGGACTGCTCAAGATCAGAACAAAAGAGCTTCAGGAACAGATTGTTGAACTTGTAGAGGGGATCGATATTATTCTCAAAGCCCATCAGGTCGATGAAGTGGCCATTGAAGATATCTTTTTTGCCTATAATCCAAAGTCAGTTCTTAAACTGGCACAGTTCAGAGGAGCACTCTCGCTTAAAATACTTCAGGAGATCGGATATTTTTATGAATATACGCCGCTTCAGGTAAAAAAAGCAGTGACAGGGAATGGAAAAGCAGCCAAAGAACAGGTGGCTTTTATGGTCAAAAGGCTTTTGGGGATCAAAAAAGAGATCAAGCCTTTGGATATTACCGATGCGATGGCGATCGCATTGACACATCTTCAGAGAGTAAAGCTGCGAAAAAAATAATGCTTTTTTCTACCATAATATTGATTTGTCCTATCCGCATTTTCCGTTTCCGCATCCTCCGCTGCTATCGATGGAAAAACTGTTCGTGTAGCTGCATTCCCTGCATTCGAATGTGATGATCTTTGGGCCTGAACAGCCACCTGATCTCTGGTCGGTCAGTTCTATGGACTTTTGGTGGCATTTGGGACAGAAACCGCGTCTGATCGTATCGAGATGTTCTTTTTTTTCTTTAAGATAGTAAATATAGGTGAAAACAGAACCTGCGAGGACAATGAGAAGAAAAAACAATAGGTAAAAAGTGTCGATAATTCTCTCCTTAAGTGGTATAGGTATGAAGTTCCCTGATACAAGCTTTATAATCGGGTATATGCTCTCCAACCAGATTCCAAAAACTTTTCTGATGGTGCTTATGTTCAATATGGGCAAGTTCGTGTACTACGACGTATTCTATCACATTTGGCGGCAGTTTCATGAGCATGGTATTGAAACTGAGTACATTTTTACCCGAACAGCTGCCCCACTGCCGCTTTGTTTTGCGAAATTGTATCTTTTTGGGAAAGAGCTGCATCTGCTGTGCATACTTTGCTACCAGTGCAGGCAGGAACTGTTCTGCTTCCTTTTTGTAGAAATGGTCTATATGTTTCCGGAACAGTATTTCGTTATACTGATAAAAGTAGAGTAAAAATAAATCAGATTCAAAGGATAGTGCAGTTTTTTGTTTGTTATGGGAAACTATTTTGAGCGGGTAGGAAGATCCTTTAAAGTAGAGTCTGCTCTTTTCTGTAAAATCGACAGGTTTTCCTTTTTTTTGCTGTATTTTTTCTCTGGATTTTGTGATCCATTCTGCTTTTTTAAGCAGAAGCTGCTCAATATAATGTTGTGAAACTTCGGGGGATTTGATAATCAGGTTCCCCTTCTCATCGAAGGAGAGGTAGGTATTGCGCAGTTTGGGTTTAACGATATGGGTATATTCAGGCAAAATTCCGTACATTGAACTTAATTGACGATCCTGTCATCTTTAAAGCGTACTTTTTGCTGTACTTTTCCGTCAGAGTAATATTTGACCCCGATACCGTTTTTTCTGCCGAAACGGTAGGGAATAGTTGCCAGGATCGTTTGATTTGGGTAATAGATCTTCTCTTCCCCGTGTTTGAGACCATTGACATAGGGAGTACGCATCAGTACACGCTTCTGAGGATCATACATGACTTCAACCCCGTGTTTGACACCATTTCTGATATTGACGACAGAGGTAAGTTCGCCTTGTGTACCGTACATTTTCATTGTGCCGTTCTTGGCGGTATTGTCACTCATGATAAATTCCGAACGCAATGTCCCGTTGGGAAAATATTCTTTATGCACTTTGTCTCCAAAACCAGGCCCTTTACATCCTGTCAAAAAAAGTATGAAAAAAAGAAAAAGAAGGGAAGTTAACATTTTCATAAAAAAATCCTTGTTTGTTTAAGTAGCAGTAGTATACTACGAATATGCTTGGTTTTTTAACAAAGAGAAATACAGTTTGTAATAACTGTTTTAACGTCAAATTGATGAGAATATATGAATGAAAGAACGTCTTAAAAATGCTGTCAAACGTACAGCACAAAATCCGGTATTGCGCAAAAGTGCGGAATCGATTAAACCAAATAGAAGTATCTGGGGTGTTTTAGGTGTTGTCTTTTTTTTCATTCTGCCTGAAATTGTAGGGTTTGTCTGGGGAGCGGAAATTACTGCATGGGCACATCAAAGAAACCTGATCGATCCGACAGAAACAGGAAAAAAACTTTACTGGCTGATAGGAAAACTTTTTGAAGACGGCGGCAGCTGGGTTAATCTGACGATCGGTGTTCTGCTTCTCGTATGGCTTTTTTGGGACTGGAAGAAGAGCAAAGCTTCAGAGTGACAGGGGGTAAATGTCCGCATGTTTTAAAAATTGCTTATTTTAAAACGAAAATAGGCAGATGAGTATCTGTCTTTCAGTTTTATTTCCTGTATGATGGCAGAAGGGCCATTGTCTTCATCTGAAGTCAGATTTATCGGCTCGGGAATAAAAAAGTTCCTGCTTATGTTTTTGAGTATTTCTCTGCTTTTCAGATCATCTATTTTGAAATAGGGCTGCAGCACTTCATAGGCATTTTTTTTCTCTTTGTGATATTTAAGTACATCATCAGACAAAAAGAGCGAATCCTGCAGCGCAAACTTGTTTCGTTCAGAAAGATAGATGACCTGTTCACGGTTTTGGCTATGGATCTTTAAAACATAGACGATGGAAAACGAAATGATGATTACCGAGATCAGTATTTCAATAATGGTAAAAGCTTTGCGTAGTTTTTTCAATAAAAGTCTCCACGGTTCATCACGGCTTTGCTGTCTGAAAGCCAAAGTCTTTTTGCTTCTTCGAGAGAATCAATCTTTTGCGGTTCCCCGAAAAAGGCAGGAAGAAAATAAATTCCATGCTGATTTTCCAATATAAGCTGTGTAGAGCTTCCATTTTTGTAAAAATGCATTTCAAGGCAAATCTTCTGGTCTTGATAGCGTCCGGGTTCAAGTTCTGTTAACTCATTGTAGGCGTTCAGGGTATAAGCCTTGGTTCCCAAGAGGTCAATTTTATTGTCATAGGCTTCAAACGGCATATTGAGATTTTCGCGAAGATAACAGTTTTTACACTGGTTAATGCAAAGCAGGGTGGCTTCTCCGCTAAAAAGTTTTGAATGGGTAATCGTTGATTTAAGATTAAGCGGTGTAAGCGCTTTGGGTCTGTTAATCTCTTTTTCTACACCGCTGAATCCAAGAAAATAGACGAGAGAAACGATCATGATGACGATAAGCAGCTCAAGCAGGGAAAAAGCATATCTGCCTGAACGAAAGGATAAGGAGAACATAGTATGTATTATTTGTTACATTGTGAAAAGAGTATATCCTTATTGTTTTCTTCGCCTCCCTCTTTTCTATCGGCAGCAAAACTTACAAGTTCAAACGTATCTCCTTTTTTGATGTAGACAAAAGGGGTTTTCCATGAATCTTTCGGTAATTTTTTCAAATAGGGCTTTACTCGGTAATTGGGATATTTTTCCGGGTCAGGATTGCTGAGCAGTGCCTGCAGTCCTTCTTCTGTTTCCGGGTAAACGCCGTTGTCAAGTTTGAACATATCGAGTCTTTTGCCGATATCATTCATTTTGAGACAAACGGTATCTCTTTTGGCCTGATCGGCTGAATCCATCAGTCCTGGTGCGACAACAGCGACAAGTCCTCCAAGAATAACAATGACAATAAGAAGTTCTATCAGTGAAAAACCGGCTCTTAATGATGTTGCTTTAGTGTTTTGCATAACTTTCCTTAGTTTATTTGGATATAATATCGGGATTTTTAATATGGAATTTTACTTTAATAGAGCTTGTATATGGATGAACCCGAAGAAATTGAAAAAGAAGTTGTTTATGCGTAAAGGGTTTGCCCTGCTTATAACACTTTCTGTCCTGGCAGTACTTATTGCACTGACAGGAGTGCTCCTCCAGTACTTTGGAGAAGTCAGAAAAGAGGCTATGACGACCAATGCACTGATCCAGGGGAATCTTTATTATACCGATATTAAAAAAATCATTAAAAAATTCAAGGAAAGAAAGACCCTTTTTACAACACTTTATTCAATGCCTGTACCGTTTGTATCCCCGGATAACCGTTTCAATATGATATTGAAATGCCGTCCTGTGGCCAACGGGGTCAATATAAACTGGCTGAAGTACGAGGATAACAGTACGATGGCCGTACAGTACGATGCAGCAGAAAAAGTTTTTGAAGGGCTCGTCCAAAAATACAATTTTGTGGATGCGGAAAGATTGAAAGAATTGATCGTAGCAGCCATAGGAAATAATAAAAATACATTGGTACGGGAGGAAGATAGCAGGCTTCCCCAAAAAAATGGTATTATTTCATTGCAGCAGTTCAGGCAAATTTTAGAACGCTATCAGTTTGAAGCAGATGATCCAAAAGTATCGCAGGTTGACTGGGGAAAACTTTTTTTCTTTTCAAAAGATATCAATGTTATTGACGGAGACTACCTTTCGCCGGAATTGATTTCTCTGTTGTTCGATATAGATATCGCAACAGTGAAAGATGACTGGGTAGAAGGTACAAGCAGTTTAAAAGATTTTGTACAAAGTAACGGCGGGACGTATGATCCCAAACTATATGCCCAGGAATTTTTGGAAGAGGTACAGTGTGATGTACAGTATACCTATCGCGATGAAAGATATGCATTTGCATTCAGAGATACACAAGAAGAGGTGAAAGATTTTGAATTTTACGGGAAGCAATAAAGAGCTGGTACTTGTACACAAAGAGATGAAGAAATGCTCTTTGGATCATAGTGTCAATGTGATGCTTACACCACAGTTCTATACAATGAGAAGAGAAGAACTTCCTGTGAAATATCTTTATCAGGCCAAAAAGATCGCCCCTTCTCTTTTTGAGGGTTTTCTCAATGAAGACGGCATGTATGAATATTTTGTTTTCAGAGAGGATAACCAGTGGGTATTTATTGCCTATAACCCTGATGAGATAAAGTCGTTCCTGCTCTCCAAAGAGATCCCTGCGGAATATATTTCAAAGGTTTTTTTCGCACAGCAGGCACCGCAGCTTTTTACAAAGCCTGTGGTCCTGAATGAGAGAGAAGTTCTTATGACCATTGATAATTCGGTCGTACTTGTACCTAAAAGCGTACTTTCCGGAGAGCAGCTAACCGGTACATTTGATAAAAGCTTTACACCCGGAGGAGGTATTTCTCTTCCGGGCAATACTATGACACTGATCGGTAAAAAAGAGGCCATCATATTGGCAGCGGTTTTTTCTGTTTTTGCTGTGGCATTTTTCATTGAAGGATGGCAATACGAACAAAGTCTCAAAGTCCAGAAAAAAGATATGCAGGAGCTTTTAGATGCCTATCCTGCATTGCAAAGTAAAATGCAGAGAGAGAGTGTCGCCCTGAAATATAAAATGATCGATACAAAAGAACGAAAAAAAAGAGACATTGTCAAGACACTGGCTGCCATGCTCTCCAAGGGAGTGACACTTACTTCGTATCATATGAATGAGAAGCGTTTTAAAGCAGTGTTCTCCTGTTCGAATGATAAAACAGTACAAAAAGTAGAAACCATGGCTAAAAAATCCCATTTGAATGTGACGAACAGCAAGGGAAGCAATATTGTCGTGATCGAAGGCAAATTATGAATCTGAAAAATTACAGAAATGAATTGCTTGTGGGCTTCTCTTTTGTGTTGATGCTTATGGCTTTTTTTTATAAAAATGCACAGATATCTTCGCAGGCGGAGCAGCTTTTTGCCGTAAAACAGGAAGTGAGAGAATTCAAAGAGATCATTGCGCATAAAAGAATATGGGGGGACAAAGGGCTTTCCAAAAAGGTTGATAAACTTAAAAATGTCGTACCGGCATCGAAAATGACATGGAATAAAAAAGGTAAAAAACTAACAGCCAATTATAAAGATCTGACACCCAAAGAGCTTAATAAACTCATGGCTAAGCTGATGAGCATGGCTGTTCAGATCGTGGAGCTCAATATTAAAAAATCTGGAGATAACTATAATATGGAGTGCAAATGCAAGTGGTAAAAAAAGCACTACTGATCTTTTTTGTCGTATGGTTCGCATTGGTGCTTTTTATGCCTAAACGCAACCTTTATTACAGGGTTGAACAGGAGTTGGCCGCACAGGATATCAAGATCAATGAAGGAACGATCAGTGAAGGGGTTTTTACTCTGGATATTGAGAATGCAGTGGTTTATGTCAAAGGTATAGATTTGATACATGTGAAATATGCCAGTTTCCTGTCTCTGCTTTTTTACAATTCTCTTACACTGAAAGGAATTATGCTGGATGATTCTTTGGCCAATATGATGCCCACGAAACTGGATGAAATCAGGCTTTCCTATGCTGTCTGGTCTCCAGGCCGTGTGTCTGTCGCAGGGAAAGGTCCTTTTGGTGCATTTAAAGGGAACATAGATTTGCTGCAGCGTAAAATACACCTTGACTTTACAAAAAGTACGAAACTCGGTGTACTGAAACGCCAACTTAAAAAGGGCAAAGAGGGATTGTATTATGAAACATCTTTTTAAACCCCAGATCATCAAATGGGTTGTAGTACTTTTTGTACTCATACTTGTGGTAAAATTGATGTGGCTTGCCGTCGAAGTAATCTATTTGCCGGTATCAGGCATCAATCAGGCACAGGATATAGAGGGAAAATCACTTTATTACAGAGTTAACCTTTCACCCAATAAGGCATCTTCTCCAAAACAGACAATACAAAAAATGCCTGTAGGGAATATTAAAGATATCGAACTTCTCGCACTTTACAATGCGCCAAACGTGACAGTTGTGACAGTACAGTACAAAGGCAAAACAAAAGTACTTTCCGAAGGTGATGATATCAATGGTTTTGTACTTAAAGGAGCGGGCAATAACTATGCAACCTTTTCGAAAGGGAACAAAATGTATAGACTCAATCTGATCCAAGGAGAGCCTAATGACAGCAGTATTCAGGGTACGTCTTCTTCCATCAATGAGTCTTCTTCCGCTCCTGTCGGAGAAGTTACAGATGCCGGAGATCATAAGATCGTGGATAAATCACTCTTGGAGCATTATACGAACAACCTGGATGATATTTATAAAAATATCGGGATTGCCGATATTAAAAAGAATGGACAGGTAACAGGTTTTCGGGTGAGCTTTATTAAAAGAGGAAGCCCTTTTGCCAAATTGGGCCTCAAGCGCGGCGATATTATCAAGTCTGTTAACGGACAAGAGATAAACAGCTATAATTCGGCATTCAATGTCTATAAAAATATGAAAAACATACAGGATCTTACATTGGTAATTATAAGAGGTAAAAAAGAAATGGAGTTAGACTATGAAATTAACTAAACTGCTTTTGGGAATATTCCTGGTTATCACAATTGCTTTGCCGGCAAATGATGAATTGGTTGACATTAACTTTCGTGATTTGAGTATCAAAGATTTCATCGAAATGGTATCAAAGATCACCAATAAAAATATTCTTATTGATGCTGACCTGAAAGGAAAGATCAATTTTGTTTCTACAAAACCGATCAAGAAATCTTCACTGATCCCTCTTGCGAACTCCATACTGGCCAGCAAAGGTTTGACCCTTGTAAACCAGGGAGAATTTTATAAAGTAGTCAAAGGTTCTACCGCGGCAGGAGAAGGGCTTAATGTAAGCAGTTCTATCAACGGCGAAACAATGGAGACGGTTATGTTCCCTCTGAAAAACTCCAATGCGGCTGTTATTCGTGCAAAGATCAAACCTCTGCTGAACAGAAATGACAAAGTTATTTCATTTAAAGAAAACAATGTTCTTGCTGTGACTGCTACCCCCAGGACTCTCAAATCCATATCAAAAATCATCAAAGCCATAGAAAAAAGAGGGGCGAAAAGATCAGTGGTTGTAAAATTGAAATATGCCAGTGTCAAAGAAGTCTACCCCAATGCTATGAATATGGCAAAGAAGCTTTTTCCCCAAACGATTGAAAGCCAGAAGGTGGATATTTTTAAAGACGAAGCGACCAACTCTCTCATTTTGGTAGGAAAAGAAGACAATGACAGACGTATGATCAAATACATTAAAGAGCTCGACCGAAAGGGCGATGACCAAACGCAAAAAATGTATGTTCTGCGTTTGAAAAATTCGAATGTTGAAGATATGCAAAAGATCATGAGCAAGCTGATCTCGCAAATGAATAATGTAACGATCAGACGGCCCAGAAAAGGCGGAAAGCCGCCAAGCAAAGCGATGGTGGTTGCCGACATAGAGAGGAATGCACTTATCGTGCTCGCCACGGGAGAGCAGATGAGAAATATTCGTGCGACGGTGCGCAAGATCGATATTCCAAAAGTGCAGGTTTACGTCAAAGCGAAAATTGTTGAGATTGACAAGAATATGGCGGAGCAAGTGGGTTTAAAGTATGGGATGAACGGCGGTACGATCACTTCTTCAGGGCTCTTTACCCTTGCAGGAAATATGGGTGCGAGTGCCTTGCAAATGTCCCCGGCACTGCTGGGATTCCTGAATACGAATAATACAAAGACCTATACGGATGGAAACGGGAATGTCATACAGGAAAACAATCCTGCCTTTAAATTTGATTCAACGGACAAAGCGTTTGCCCTGGGTGCAGCACTTGACCTTCTGGAGAAAAACGGGGCAGCCCACCTTTTGAGCGAACCTTCTATCCTCTGTACCAACAACAAAGAAGCAGAGATCTATGTCGGGCAGACCATGTCCATTCTGACACAGGCGCAGCAGTCTACGACCAGTGTTTCCAATGTGATCAACAATTATACAAGGGAAGATATCGGGTTGACACTGAAGGTCAAACCGAGACTCTCCAGCAACAACCAGGTGACACTTGAAGTGGAAACCAAGATTGAAGACCTTGACCCTTCTTCCGAGCAGGTTGCAGACAGACCGACCACGACAAAAAGAACGGTCAAGACCAATGCTGTTGTCAAGAACGGTGAGACAATCATCCTTGGCGGATTGATTAAGAAGTCAGGCGGTAAAGGCATAAGCAAGGTACCTTTCCTTGGAGATATTCCGGTACTGGGCAAAGTATTGTTCACCCATAATTCCGATGTTGAAAGAGAACAGAATGTCGTAGTCTATCTTACGCCGTATATTGTAAGAAAGAGTGGAGATCTGCAGAGACTCAAAGAGATGCTTGCAGAGCTTGAAGAGGTACAAATACGCTATAACACACTCGTAGAACATGCTTTAGAGAAAAATAAAGGGAAAAAAAACAGAATAGAAATGCATGCACCCCAAGCAAATTCTGAAAAGCCGGTATCGGCTTCTTCGAAGAGCGGGCATACCCGCAACCTTGGTCTGCTTATCAATCAGGCAGAAGAGGAGTTTTAATGCAATTTCCAACACTGCAGGATGTCAATCTTGAACCGTTGTGGGAAGATGCTATCAATCACAAGGTTGCCATTAAACATGCTTTGCTTTTCAGTACAGTAGAAGGTGTAAAAAGCTGCATTGTACAAGAGGAAACACTGGCAGATGCCCTGAACTATCTGGCGAAACTTTCCCTCGACTATCCTGTCATTATGGTTGATAGCGAAAGTTTTACCCGTTTAAAGAACAAGTTTCTGGAAATTCAGACCGGGTCCGATTTTGAAGAGATGTCCACCGCTTCCGAAGAGCTCATTGAAGTGGAATCCGATCTTCTTGAATTCATACGGAATTCGCAGGATCTTCTCTCAAGCGAAGAATCAGCCCCTATTATCAAACTGGTGAACTCACTTTTCTTTCAGGCGATTCAAAAAGGAGCCAGTGATATTCACATCGAAAGCGGAGAAAGGAAAGGAGATGTCCGTCTGCGTATCGACGGTGCATTGAAAAAACACCTTGACCTTGATAAAAGTATCATTGGGCTGGTCATTAACCGTATCAAGGTTATTTCCAGCCTGGATATCTCTGAAAAACGTGTCCCGCAGGATGGACGTACACAGATCAGTATTTCGGGAAAGACACTCGATGTCAGGGTTTCTGTTCTGCCGACCTATTACGGAGAACGTATCGTGATGAGAATTCTGGCTCAAAGCGAACACATCCCTACGCTGGAATCTCTTGGTTTTCAGGAAGAAGTCACTAAAAATCTCTATAGACTGCTGAACCATGCCCACGGGATGATTTTGGTAACAGGCCCGACCGGTTCAGGAAAATCCACCACTCTGCACGCCTGCCTGCAGCATATTGCTACACCGGATAAGAACATTATTACGGTAGAAGACCCGGTAGAATACAATGCGGATAATATCAGCCAGATACAAGTGAATACCAAGGTAGGTCTCACTTTTGCAGCGGGACTGCGGTCTATTCTCAGGCAGGACCCTGATATTATCATGGTAGGGGAGATCCGTGATTCGGAAACTGCGGATATTGCCCTGCGTTCCGCACTGACCGGGCACCTGCTTCTTTCAACACTGCACACCAATGATTCCACCTCCTCTTTAAGCCGTCTGATGGATATGGGCATTGAAAACTTTTTGATTTCGGCAACACTGTTGGGGGTCTTGGCACAGCGTTTGACCAGAAGGCTCTGTGTACACTGCAAAGAAGAAGCACTGCTGCCCCATGCCGTAGCCGAAGAGATCGGTGTACCCTCTGATAAACTCTATTTTAAAGCCGTGGGCTGCAAAGCCTGTGATTTTACCGGTTACAAAGGACGGCAGGCCATAGGTGAACTTTTTGTGATCGATGACAGGGTCAAAGAAATGATGAAAGACGGTTTCAATGATCACCAGGTCAGGGAAGTCATGAAAAAGAATGGCATGCGTACGATTGCTGACAAGCTTAAAGAAATGCTGCTTGCAGGCGAAACAAGTTATGAAGAGGCTATCCGTGTCGGACTCATGGATGGATAGACGCAAGGCTTTTACTCTGCTTGAAGTGCTCATCTCTATAGCACTTCTGGGCATTATTCTTCCTGCACTTTACCAGAGTGTTGATATGCTCAGGGATTCAAACAGACAACTTTTCAAATATGTAGAAAAATCCAAAAAGGTCACAAAGGTCACGAAAACACTTTATCTGGATATTTTGAGTTCAGACGGCAATCTTACTCTTGCAAAAGATGATTTTACAAGACTTTGCATAGAACAGACCAAAAACTCACTTTATGCACTTCCCAGTGCAAAAGTCTGCTGGGTGGTATTGAAAAAAGACCATGTGCTTCTCAGGGTAGAAGGAAACGGATATACGCTTCCTCTTGGTGAGGATGACCGGGTAGAAGCAAATATTGTCATGAAAGATCTTGAGCTTTTTGATGTTTACCGCAGTAAGGACAAGGTACTGGTCCTTATGCAGCAGGCGAAAAAAAAGCCGATCTCTTTTATGGTTCAGGGTATTGACAAACCGGGGAAGAAAAAGAAAAAGCGTAAAAAGAAAAAACGTAAAAAAGCAAGAAAGACTTCAAAATCCGGAGAAAACAATACAACAAAGTCTCCTGAACACAACAGAACAAAACCGTCAAGCAGACAGAATGAATCAAACGTTCGCTGATACAAAGGCCGGTTTCTTTAGTTAAATTTGTTACAATAATTCTTATTTGACATAAGGATGCAGTATGAAAGAAATTTATGAGAAACTCGGGCTGTTCTATTTGGGCAAGGATGTTGACAGAAGGACAATGAAACCGCTGGAGGCACTGACTCTCCTTAAAAATAAAAATTTCACGACACATGCTGCGATCATCGGTATGACGGGTTCGGGGAAAACCGGATTGGGTGTAGGTATTATTGAGGAAGCAGCTATTGACAATATTCCGTCAATAGTGATTGACCCCAAAGGGGACATGGGGGACCTTTGTCTGAGCGACCCCTCTTTCTCGGGAAAAACATTTGAGCCCTGGGTCAGAGATGAAGCACTTTCCAAAGATGCTGATCCTGCAGAGTATGCGCAAAAGATCGCTACAATGTGGGAAGAAGGGATTGAAAGTTTCGGTCAGGATGCTTCACGTGTTGAAAAATTTCACAATGTTCCAAAGACCATTTATACTCCCGGGTCTTCAGCCGGTGTAAGCATTAATATCATGTCTTCGCTCGACAGACCTCCCGCGGAGATCATGGAAGAAAGTGATACGTTCAATGCTTACCTTAAAAGTACAGCAACTTCCCTGCTCTCTCTTGTCGGTATCACAGCAGATCCGCTTGATTCCAAGGAGTATATCCTGCTTGCACAGATCATTACCAGGGCTTGGCTTGCAGAAGAAGACCTGAGTATCGAAATGATGATAGGAAAGATCATTCATCCTCCGTTCAGCAAGATAGGTGTTCTTCCTCTGGATGATTTTTATTCACAGGATGCACGTTTCAAGCTGGCAACCAGGTTCAATGCTCTGCTGGCAAGTCCCAGTTTTTCTCTCTGGCTCCAGGGTGACAGTCTTGACATACAAAAGCTGCTGTACGATGAGAACGGAAAAGCCAGAATAGCCATCTTTTCCATTGCCCATTTGAATGATGATGAGCGTATGTTCTTTGTGACGCTGCTACTGAACAAATATATCGCATGGATGCGCCGCCAGAGTGGTACATCGGCACTCAAAACCCTGCTTTACATGGATGAGATCTTTGGTTATTTCCCTCCCACAAAAAATCCTCCGAGCAAAGAGCCGATGATGCTTCTTTTGAAGCAGGCACGTGCTTTTGGTGTCGGTATTGTGCTGAGTACCCAAAATCCGGTGGATCTTGACTATAAAGGACTTTCCAACATTGGAACCTGGTTCATAGGCCGATTGCAGACAACACAGGATATTGAGCGTGTTATAGACGGTCTTGGTGGAAAGGTTGGATCGGATTTCAACAAAAATGAGATCAAAACACTGTTGGCAAACCTCAAAAAAAGAACGTTCTTCCTGAAAAGCGCACACCTTGATGATATACGGCTTTTTACTACAAGATGGGTTTTGAGCTATCTTAAAGGTCCGCTCAAGAGAGATGAAATAGCGGTACTGATGGAAGGGCAGAAACGGCAGCATCAGGAAAACAAGAAACAAAAGAGTGCCATAACGGTACGCAAAGCGGAGGCACTGGGAAGTTTTCAAAATGTAGACGGGTCCATTCCCCAGTATTATGAACCGGACCCCTCCGGACAGAATACATTTTATCCGACCCTGGGAGCAAAAGCAACGGTACATTTTTTTAACCAGAGCAGAGGAATAGATGAGGAAAAGGACTTGCTGCTTTCCCTGGAAGCGGATGCCTCTTTACAGCAGATTTCCTGGGATGAGGCACAAAGCGAAACAGTCGATTTTACCCACCTGCCGCATACGGCTCCCCAAAATGCACATTATTACGATCTGCCAAAGGTTATAGCGGATGACAAGGGCCTGAAGCGGGCCATACGGGCATTGAAAGCTTACCTCTATCAGGAAGAGAACCTGGAACTCTACCGGTGCCGTTCTCCAAAGCTTGAATCAAAAGTCCATGAATCACGTTCCGAATTTATTGTCAGGATACAGGATATGCTGCAGCAGAAAAAAGAGGATGCAATAGAGAAACTCAAGTCACGCTACACGTCCAAAGAAAATATACTTCAGGATAGATTGATGCGGGCACAGGAGAGAGTGAAAAAAGAATCTTCGGACTCGACTTCGTCAATGATAGAGATGGGTATTTCTGTACTGGGAGCACTTTTCGGAAAAACAAGCCCAACTAAAATAGGCCGTACCATAAGCAAGGGAGGACGCATTCTCAAAGAACGGGGGGATATGAGCAGAGCGGAAGAGAGAGTTGCCAAGGTTCAGGATGATATTGATACGCTAAATGATGAATTGGAAGAAAAAGTCGATGACTTGAATGAGAAATACAATATAGAAGAATGCGAAGTTGAGACGTTCAAAATCAAACCGAGAAGAACAGATATTGAGGTGGACTGCTGTGCCATTGTCTGGAAAAGTGAAAATTAAATAAATTTATAATATAATTGATTCTAATTAAAACACATAAAACTATACAAGGAATACGGCATGTCAACCTATATCAACAGCAATACCGGTAAGCCCATAGAACGTGATGAACCGCGAGATATGGAATCTCTTTATACGGGGAAACCCCTTATTGTGGAAACCGATGCCCAAAGAGTCATTACCTATGCGAACAAGCGGTTTGTAGAAGCCAGCGGCTATACGAAAGAAGAAGTCATTGGTTCACCGCATTGCATGCACCTGCATCCGGATATGCCGGCCGGTATTTTCAAAGATGCCTGCCGCATGACAGATGAGGGGAAAACATGGAGCGGGCTGGTCCAGAACGTGAATAAGGAAGGTATTTCCTATTGGACAGAACTTCTGATTCAGCCCAAAGTCAACGAGATGGGGAAGATTGTCGGGTATATGGCAACACGAAGAGAGATGGACGGCTCCAAACTTGATGAAGTGAAAAAAGAATATGATATGATGAGGGCTTCGGGGGAAGAGACGGTAAGAGGGCAATTTTGCGGGGAAGTCTATCTGGGAGAAGGAGCATGCGCCTTCTAAAAAGAAGATGTCCTGGCCCCTCTTTTAGCCTTTACTGCCCGGCTTGACAGCAGTACTTCCCTCTTTGCACATCGGGCATGTATCCGGGGTATACATTTCAAAGGTAAAATCTTCGAGTGCAAACAGCGGTATGCTCTCGGGAAGTTTACACTCCGGTTTGGGGAGATTGATTCCTCCGACACGTTGGCAGAAACCGCGGTTTGCAAGTGAAGCGAAGGCAACGACTTTTGCACCAAGTGCTTCAATGGCTTCTGCCGCTTTAAGCGCAGAACCGCCTGTTGTAATGATGTCTTCACAGATAATGATCTTTTCTCCTGGTGAGACTGTGAAACCGCGGCGAAGTTCCATCCCTCCTTCCTTCTTCTCAACAAAGATCGAACGTACCCCCAGAGACCTTGCCAGCTCGTAGCCTGCAACTACACCGCCCAGCGCAGGAGCACACACGGTGTCGACTTCAATGCCGTTCTCTCTGATCATCTTGGCAAGTGCATCTGTAAGCAATGATGCTTTCTGTGGGTACTCCAGTACTTTCGCACTTTGAAGATAGCGGTTGGAATGATTGCCGCTTGCTAAAAGGAAATGTCCTTCAAGCAGGGCATCTGCATCTTTATATATCTGTTCAATATCCATGATCATACCTTTAGGATATCAGCTTCTTTGGCTTTGAATGCCTCTTCGACTTTGGCGATATGGTCATCGGTGATTTTCTGGATCTGGTCATGTGCTCTTTTAGACTCATCTTCAGAGATTTCTTTTTCTTTTTCAAGCTTTTTGATCTGGTCATTACCTTCTTTTCTGATATTCCTGATAGCGATCTTTGCCGTTTCGACCATTGCTTTTGCCTGTTTGACAATTTCCTGTCTCTGTTCGCTTGTCATTGGCGGGAAAAAAAGTTTGATAAAATCTCCGTCATTATTGGGGTTTACACCGATATTTGCTTCCTGTATGGCTCTTTCAATATCTCCTAAAAGGTTCTTTTCCCAGGGGGTAATACTGATGGTTGTCGCATCGGTAGCGATCACACTTCCCACCTGGTTCAATGCAGTCATTGTTCCATAGTAGTCAACTTTGATATTGTCAACAATGCCTGTCGTTACTTTACCGGTTCTGAGTGTTGCAAAGTCCCTCTTGAGGGCTTCGATGCTTTTGTCCATTTTTTCAGCTGTCTGTTCAAAAATTTCATTGACCATAATTTTCTCCATGAGGTTTTAATAGGCAGATTTTACCTTTTTTTCCTTTGAAGGCAGGTAAGTAAGTGTTTGCTGGAAAGTTAAGAAGGATGCTGGAAGGATAATACTCCGGAAAACAGATTCCGAAGTGTGTAGACTTATTTTGCGGGTGCTGCGGGTGCAGATGAAGCAGGTGCTGCCGTCGGAGCAGCAGCAGGTACAGCCGGTATAGCAGCATTGTTCTTGGGTACGATCTCATCCACGACAGATGAGCCGTTCTGTGCCGTATAGAGATAACCGAGAGCCAGTGTATTGACAATGAAAAGAAATGCGAGGGTAAAAGTAAGTTTTGCAAGAAAACCGGTAGGGCCTTTTGCTCCGAATACAGATTCGTTACTGCCACTGTATGCACCCAGTCCGATGCTTGAACTTTTTTGAAGCAGTACCGCAATAGTGATTGCGATAGCCAGTATAATTTGCACAATTAAAAGTGTTGATGTCATAAATTCCTCTTTGCTGTATGAGTAGCCCAAATCAAATTTGGGTATAATTTCGGCGATTATACCCAAACAATATTGAAATAGCGGTAAATAGTATGAAACTGACGGAGTAAGTGTGGGAAACAGAGAGAAAAAAACATCAAATGCAAGCAAAGAATTCTCACGCTTTGCCAAAGCGTATGACCAGTATAATATCATACAGTCCGAAGTGGCTAAAACCCTTGTTTCAAAACTACCTGAAAACAGTTATAACACAATCATTGATATCGGTGCGGGGAGCGGAAGGGTCTACCAAAACCTGCTGTCCCAAAATATTGCTTTTGAACATTTTATCGCACTGGACTCCTCTTTGGAAATGCTGGAGATTCATCCTGATGCAAAGGGTGTCAAAAAAGTCTGTTTAGATTTTAATGGTACTGGGGCGTTTGATACGCTGGAACAAACGGAAGATACCCTTCTGCTTTCTTCTTCTGCGCTGCAGTGGAGTACAGACCCCGAAGCTACTTTCCTCAGGCTCTCCCAACTGGCTCCCAGGGCCTATTTCGCCATTTTTACCTCCAATACCTTTAAAACGCTCCACCAAAACGCAGGTATCCACTCTCCCATATACAGTACCGATCGGCTAAAATCTGCTATAGAAAAGCATTATCATGCCAGCTATGAAGTACGTCAATACAAATTGCATTTTGATGCTGTATATGACATGTTCCGCTATATCAAAAAGAGCGGTGTCAGCGGCGGTGAAAAAAAGCTGGGATACAAGGAAACAAAAGTATTGATGGAAAAATATCCGCTGGACTATCTCGAGTTTGAAGTTTTGTTCGCAGAAGGGAAAAGAAGGTAGGCCGGGGTATCTTTACCCCGACAGTAGTATTTATATTTTAGTCATCGTTGCCGAAAATGCCAAGCAGCTGCAACAGAGCGGTGAACATATTGAGAAAGTCAATATAGAGTGATACAGCTGCATCAACCGGTGAATCATAGGCACCGTTCGCAATATTCTGTGTATCATAGATCGTAAAGATCGAGAACAGAAGCAGTATGCCTGCCGTAATGATGATATGCATCATTGGACTGTGCAGCAGGAAGTAGTTCACGAGTGAAGCAATGATCACAACGATCAGTGTAATGAACAGCGGTTTTCCCCAGCTTGAGTAGTCTGATTTGCTGTTGATCGCAAAGAGGCTGAGTGCACCAAAGAGTACTGAAGTCATCAAAAAGGCATTTCCGATGACCGCACCGTTACCCATACCGATGAGCGAAGCTAGAAGCGGTACCAGAGAGACCCCCGTCAGGAAAGTAAAGAGGAACAGCATGGCCAGGTTAAGCCCCGGTTTGCTTCGTGTCATACCCAGACCGAAAAAGAGTACAAGCAGTTCCGCACCGAAAATAAACCATTTATACTGCAAGACAGTCTCGACATAAGGCATGGTTGCGTAGGCACCGGCTGCCGCAGCGATCATACTTGCAGCGAGTAGCTGATACGTTTTTTTCATAAAGCTTACCGAAGCGCTTTCCTGTGCATAGCCGGCTTTTCCCGACGCATAGTTTCTATCATATAAAGCCATTTTAGTATCCTTTTTTATTTAAAAATTACTGAATGTAGTGGAAGTATAATCGTAAGAGATTAATATAAGATTAATGCATGATTTTGTACCGGTGTATGCAAATGTTAAAAATTAAAACAATATTTTTCAGCATTCGTTGAATTTCTATTTTTAGCAGGTCGTCCCTTTACTGTATAAAAATAAGCTTTTTGTAAAGTTTTGCTATACTCTGCTTCAGTATTTTTTATTTTTAATGGGGTTTTTTATGAAACAGACAGGAAGCTTGCTTCGTTTTATCATCGGTGCTGTGCTGATCTCACTTTTGCTATGTTCATCTGCTGCGGTCGCAAAATCCTCCAATATTACTTTCAGCGAAACCGTGTCAGACATGATGATCACAGCACTGAAACCGGAGTCTGGCAAAAGTTTTCTCAAAAAGCTCTATACAGAGCTGTTCTACATTCCCGTCTGGATCAAAAAAGACAAGCCCTCGAGGCTAAGTCAGGAACTCTTTGATATCATCAAATCTGATAAATCTTTGGAGAGAACGACCAATCTCTATCGGAATACCCTTTCTCTCGAAGCAGAGATGCATCAACTCTATGACTACCCAAGCAGTATCGTGCAGAAGATCAATTGGGAATTCAAAATGAGCCAGCTCTATGAAGAATATGCCAATTATGTCATTTACGGCAGTATTAACTGGGGTGCATTTCAGGCGCGTCTCGCCAATCTTCGGGTTTCTGCGATTACTGCAGGCTGGATCACATACAAACCTGATAACAGTCCTTTGGATGTCATGGAAAATGCTGTGATTCTCGGAAATCTGAAAAAAGCATTTCAGGAAGCAGAACCAAAAAAATATCATTACAGGGCATTGCGAAAGGCACTGGACCGGTATATTGACATAAAAGAAAATGGAGGATGGCCCTATATTTCCCTGAAAGGAACACTCAAGCCGGGAAGAAGCCATCCCTCTGTACCCCTTATTCGGGAACACCTTCTGATCACCGGTGACTATAAGCCCTGTGATGAAAGCGAAGAGAGTACACTGTATGACAACTGTCTGAAAAAAGCAGTGATCCGTTTTCAAAAACGAAACGGCCTTGTACCCAACGGTATCATAGGGAAAAATACCCTTCGCTCCCTCAACCGGACCATAGACGACCGTATCAATACGATCAAGATCAACCTGGATCGTATCAAATGGCTGCATAAGAGACCGGACAGCCGGCATATTATCATCAATATCCCGGCTTTCCGGCTTTACTATCTGGTGAACGGGAAAGTAAAAATGACCATGAAGGTCATTGTAGGGAAACGCAACCACCCTACTCCTATCTTCTCCAACCGCGTAAAAAGTGTAGTACTTAATCCTTACTGGAATGTACCGAAAAGTATCATTCAGAAAGAGATGATCCCCAAACTGCTGAGAAATCCCCAATCAATGGCACGACAGGGGATCGATATCTATACCGGCTGGGGGAGTGATGCACAAAAAGTCAGCGCAGGATCGGTGAACTGGGGACAGTACCGGTACAGCAAAACAGTACCGTACCGTTTTGCCCAGAGACCGGGAAACAAAAATGCACTGGGCCGCATCAAGTTCCTTTTTCCGAACCAGTTTCATGTCTATATGCACGATACACCGACCAAATACCTGTTTAAAAGACATAAAAGAGCCTACAGCCACGGCTGTATCCGCCTGGAAAATCCGAGGGAGATGCTTAAAACAGTGGCTGCCTTCAACCCGAATATCAAACTGGATAAAGCTGCAAAGATACTCAAAACCAAGAAGAATACCTATATTTCACTGGAAAATACGATTCCTGTGGATGTGATCTATCTTACCGCCTGGGTCGGCAATGACGGACAGCTGCAATTCCGGGATGATATCTATAAGTACGATACCCTAATGACAGCCTCCCTAAGAAAATGGTGAGAAGCGTTAAGCAAATGACAACTGCTTGTCATTTGTAGCTTCGAAACCGGAGCGGTGGAGCAGAGCGACCCGCGGAGGCCAGAACAATAATGACAACTGCTTGTCATTTGCAGCTTCGAAACCGGAGCGGTACGCCCCTAGACGAAAGGAAGGAAGTACCCCCTGCGTAACGCAGTGAATGAAGCCGTACAGGCAATCAATGGGGCAGGAAACAAACAACTGATAAACGGAGATGAAGTGCAGGACCAGCAACAACCTTTCAAATATGCCGTTGCCCTTACCGGAGGCATAGCAACAGGAAAAAGTACCGTAGCAGCACAGTTTGTTTCGGCAGGCTTTGTTGTCATTGATGCTGATAGGATCGCACATCAGATACTTGATGATGTATCGTTCGAAGTCGCACGGCTTTTTGGTGATGAAGTACTTCAAAACGGCAAAGTGAACAGAGCCATACTGGGCAGGATTATTTTTGCCCAAACACAAAAGCGTAAAGTACTGGAAGCACTGCTGCATCCCCTGATTTTCGATGAAATCCTGCGTCTTTCAGATATTGAAGATCAGAAGAAGAAACCGTATCTGGTCGATATACCTCTTTTTTTTGAAACAGGCCGCTATAATATTGGCAGAGTAATCGTTGTCTATGCCTCACAGCAGCAACAGATAGAAAGAGCTATGCAGCGGGATAGCGTTTCCAAAGAGGCAGTCCTGCGCCGCATTGAGGCACAAATGGATATGGAACAGAAACGCAATCAGGCGGATTATCTGATAGACAATAGCGGAGATGAACAGCAGTTGAATAAAGAAGTGATCTCTGTGATTCAGCACATAAAAAAGGATTTTTCATGACAGTAACCAAATATTCAGCCAATGGCAATGATTTTGTTATTTTCATTGCACAGGAACATGCAGACAGGTCGGAATTGGCCCAAAAACTGTGTCATCGGCAGAATGGTGTAGGTGCGGACGGTATGGTAGTGGTACTCCCGCACAGACAGTATGATTTTGAATGGGAGTTTTACAACTCTGACGGTTCCAGGGCAGCTATGTGCGGGAATGCCAGCCGGGCTGTGGCGCACTTTGCCCATGAAAAAGGTATTTGCAAAGAAGGTCAAGCAGAATTCCTGACCGGAGCAGGTGTGATCCGTGCCACGATCAACGGACTCTATGTTGTCAGTGATATGGTTGAACCAAAAATCCTGCGGGATGATATTGATGAAGAAGGTGAAAGGTGGTGGCTGATAGATTCCGGTGTACCGCATCTTATTGCCGTCAGGGAAAATATTGATACTTTTGATCTTGCCGAGGCACGCAGGCTCAGGGAAAAATACAATGCCAATGTCAATATTTGCCGTTTTGAAGACGGGACAATGTATGTTCGGACGTATGAGCGAGGGGTGGAGGATGAAACCCTGGCATGCGGAACGGGTATGGTAGCCTGTTTCATCCGTCTGCATCGAGAAGGTAAAGTGGGTGAACAGGTGCGGGTTTACCCCAAAAGCGGTGATGAGCTTTATGTAAGTTATGAAAACGGGCTTTACCGCTTTGGCGGGAAGGTGACAAAAACTTTTCTGGCTGAAACGCTGATTTAAAGGAATGAAGATGAAATTTTTATGGGTTATCCTGCTTGCTACAGGACTTTGGGCAGGAGAATTCGAAAGTGCAGTGGCAGATTATGAACAGGGAAACTATATCAAAGCACTTGATGCTTTTTATGTGTTGGCTAAAGAGGGACATCCCAAGGCACAGTTCAATGTCGGTCTGATCTATGCCAATGGCAAAGGTGTCAAGAAAGATATGTACCAGGCAATGGCATGGTACAAAAAAGCTGCAGAACAAAATAATGCAGAAGCCCAGTACAACCTGGCAAAACTTATTTCCCAGAGACCGGACAAAGAGGATCCCCGTGCAATGAAACGGGTGAAATACTGGTATGAAAAGGCCGCAGCAGGAGGACAGAAAGAAGCTGTCAATAATCTTGCTTTGCTTTATCTGACCGGCAGGGGAGTCGAGAAAAACAAGATCAAAGCATTTGAACTTTTTAAAAAAGCTGCAAAAATGGGTGACAGTGCGGCACAGATCAATGTTGCCTTGATGTATGCCTGGGGGAAAGGAATCCCCAGCAACAAGATCAAAGCCTATAAAAACCTGAAAGCGGCACTTTTACAGGGCCGAACGGAAGCTTCACCCTATCTGGATCGGCTTTGCAAAGAGAACAGTTGGGCCTGTCAAAACAATTAAGAGATATTTTTAAGTATCTCTTGGCTATAATGCCATCCTACAAAATGTGATCGCGTAGCTCAGTTGGTAGAGCACTACCTTGACATGGTAGTGGTCGTTGGTTCAAGTCCAATCGTGATCACCACTCATAAAGTACTCTATATAGGGACTTTCCTTAGATTTCACAGCTACTTAGTATTACCAGACTTGTCATCCAATGTAAGTCGAAATGTACGTTTAATTGAACTGTACCTGTTTCATTTTCTACCTAATTTTCCCGCACGCATTCCTGTAACCCAGGCAAAATGGAAATTGAACCCTCCCCTGTCACCGTCTACATCGAGTATTTCCCCTGCAAAGAAAAGGCCGGATGTCAGTTTTGACTCCATGGTATGTGGATTTACTTCACTTGTATCTATACCGCCTGTAGAAACTTCGGCCCCCCTGAAACCTCTGGTATCGCTAATGTTCAGTTTGAGTTTTTTGATGGAGTGAACAAGTTTGTTGATATCTTTTCTGCCGAGTTCTTGTTCAGTTTTCGCCCGGCATTTGGATTGTTCGATGATTACCGGAACAAGTTTTTTATTGAGAATGCCTTGTAGCCAGAGGGCAAGAGGTTTTTCACTCTCTTTCCGGATTCTTCCAAGCAGCAGGCTGGTCAATTTTTCTTTACTCAGGTTTGGGATGAGGTCAAGGCTGAGTTCACAGTAGTCAAAGTGGGACAGCCTGGTACTTGCTTCCCGGCTGAGGTCAAGAATGGCAAGTCCGCTTATGCCGTAGTTTGTAAAAAGCAGATCACCTTTTTTTTCGATGATATACTCGCCATTGGCATAGAGTTGTGCCAACCCGGCTACTTTTACCCCTGCGCAGGCTTTGACCCAGGTATCTTCTGAGCACAGCTGTACAAGAGAAGGATGGTGCGGTATGAGGGTATGTCCCAGTCTTGCAGCAAATGCATAACCGGAACTGGAGCCGCCAAGTTGCGGTGCTGCCGCCGAACCGGAAGCCAGCAGCAGTTTCCTGCACATTTTTGTACCCTGTGAAGTTTCCAGTACAAAAATATCTGCGTCTTTGCGTATGGAGGTTACAGTACAGTCACAAACGATCTCCACCCCTACCCGCTTTGCTTCATATTCAAGAAGTTCCACAACACTGCCTGCCTGTAAGGACATAGGAAACATTTTGCCGTCCTTCCCTTCTGTGAGTTCAAGTCCAATGGATGTGAAAAACTTTTTTACTGTGTCAAATCCGTAGTCTTTGAACACTGCTTTAATGAAGTCGGGGTTTTGGGAATGAAAACGGTTTGTACTGATGTCCCTGTTGTCTATGTTGCATTGTCCGTTTCCGGAGACGAGTATCTTTTTGCCTATTTTGCTGTTTTGTTCAAGTAGGAGTACCCTCTGCCCTGCTCTTGCAGAGGTAACAGCGGCAATAAGTCCACTTGCTCCGGCACCGATAATTATCATAGGTTTATTATTCATAAGATATTATAGCTTTTTGATAATAAAAGGAGTTATATGTCAGCGTTAGTAGAGTTTTCGATGTTCCCTACGGAACAGACACAAAGTAAAAGCGCTTTTGTCGCAAGAGTATTGGATATTGTAGACAGAAGCGGTCTGGAATATCAGCTTACACCCATGGGTACGATTATTGAAGGGGAAACAGTTGATGAGGTTATGGCGGTGATCTCTGCTGCCTATACGGAGCTTCAGAAAGACTGCGGGCGTATTTACAGTTCCATAAAGATCGACTGGAGGGAGGGGCCGGTGGGACGTCTGAACAAAAAAGTCGGTTCCGTTGAAGCAAAACTGGGGCGGAAGCTTAGAAGTTAGTTTTTGCTATAATGCACCAAAATTTTACAAGGATTTTAAATGTTATGCGCTGAAAGAATGCAGAGGATCGTCCAGGCAATTATACTTGGGCTGATTATGGGGCTGGCCGGCTCCAAAATGTTTGCGGCTGCATTTATTGTAATGCTGGCAATGATGGTGATGCTGATGATTGCGGGATTGACAGGTTTTTGTCCTGGACTGCTCATTTTGAAAAGCATATTCCCGCCTTGTAAATGCCAAGAAACGAAGGAATAGAGTATGTCAAATATTTCATATAAAGATGCCGGTGTCGATATTGATGCGGGGAATGAGTTTGTAGAAGCGATCAAGGCAGATGTCAAATCAACATTTGACAGCAATGTAATCGGCGGTATAGGATCGTTCGCCGGTGCCTATGCCCTGCCTTCCGGCTACAAAGAGCCCGTTATCCTCTCGGCAACGGACGGAGTGGGAACAAAACTTAAAATCGCTATTGAGAGCGGCAGACTCGATACTGTAGGCATCGATCTGGTAGCAATGTGCGTCAATGATCTTATTTGCAACAACGGTGTCCCGATGTTCTTTCTGGACTACTATGCGACAGGAAAGCTGCTGCCGGAGAATGCCAAAGATGTTGTCGCCGGGATCGCTGAAGGATGCAGGCGTTCGGAATGTGCATTGGTAGGCGGGGAAACAGCTGAAATGCCGGGAATGTACTCGGAGAACGATTTTGATCTTGCTGGTTTCGCTGTAGGGATCGCTGAGCGTTCCGAGATGGATACGGTCGCCAATGTCAAAGAGGGGCAGGTACTCATCGCTATGCCAAGTTCGGGAGTGCATTCCAACGGCTATTCCCTGGTACGAAAACTCTTTTTTGAGAAGCTCGGAATGAATCTTGAAACAGAGTTTGAAGGAAAACCTCTGCGCGATACGCTGTTGGAACCCACACGCATCTATGTAAAAGAGTACAAGGCAAACAAGGCACACATTAAAGCACTCGCACACATTACGGGAGGCGGAATTGTCGAGAATCTCCCCAGAGTACTTCCCGATGGTATGCGAGCCATTGTAAAAAAGGATGATATCCGTGTGCTTCCGATCTTCAAATTCATGGGCCAGTATGTGGATGAAGAAGAAATGTTCAGAGCCTTCAATATGGGCGTAGGCATGGTATGGGTCGTTGAACCTGAAGATGTAAATGCTGTACTTGCCAATACAGACGGATATGTCATTGGTTCACTGGTTCACGGTGAAAAAGGCGTAGATCTCGTTTAACTACGCGTAGGGCGGCACCGTGCCCTATGATATCAAAACAGCGTAAAAGACCATCACTAAAATTTTGTTTATAAATGCATCTATCTTCCTCAGTGAGGATCTACGCTTTATCACTCTTCCGGATCCAAGGTTCCGTCAGGAAGCGTACCCTGCTTTCAAATGGTTTCCCCGTTATTTTTCTTCTTCCAAATCAGCCGCTGAATATAGTTATATCTTGATGATACCAAAGTTGTTGAGCATCATAAAGATGATCGCGGCAGGGGCGATGTATCGCAGGCTAAAGCGCCATATTTTGTAAAAGCGCAGGGGAACACGGTGGTGTTTCCTCATCTCTTCACGGGTGTGTTCAGGAAGGACATATCCTACAAAAATGGCGATGAGTAAACCGCCGAGCGGCAAAAGAATAGAGTCGGTAGAGAACTCAAAAGCGTCAAAAAGCGGGGTGCCCCCAATGCTGAAAGCTGCACCATATGTTTTAGTGTAGCTGAGAATGGCACTGATACCGATGATAAAGTAGAGTGTTGTATTGACAATGACTGCTTTGGGGCGGCTCCAGTGAAAACGCTGAATGAAATATTCGACAGCGGGTTCTGTCAGTGAAATGGCGGAAGTAAGACCTGCAAATGCCAGGGCAATAAAAAATATGGCTGCCAGTACGGTACCGGTTGTTCCAAGCTGGGTAAGAATAACCGGAAGTGTTTTGAATACAAGTCCGGGACCCTGCCCCGGTTCGGCATGGAATTGAAAAATGAAACTGTACAGCATTACCCCGGCGATCAAAGCGATCAACGTATCGAGCATGGTGACCCAGAAGGCGGCTTTGAACACAGACTGTTTATGGCTCATGGAGGCGGCATAGGTGATCATGGTTCCCAGACCGATAGAAAGTGTGAAAAAAGCATGCCCGACCGCTCTCACGATCGCTTCTGAATTGAGTTTGCTCCAGTCCGGTTCAAACATGAAAGCCAGTGCTTTGCCAAATCCGTCAAAGTTCATCGCATAAATAAGCAGCCCGAGAAGGATGGCCATCAGCATAGGCATTAAAATAAGGTTCGCTTTCTCAATACCGGCTTTGATGCCGCCCATCAGTACAGCAGCAACAAAAACGGTGGCAAGCAGATGCCAGAGTGTTGCAGTAAGCGGAGAGAGACCTACAAGTGTGTCAAAAGTGGTTTTTGCCTCATCCATGCTGGTCGGCAGGCCACCGCTGGCAGAGAGGTAGATATAGTGAAAAATCCATCCGATCACGACGGAATAGAAGGTCATGATGATCATACCGCTTATGAACATGAACCCGGCAAATTTCCAGCTTTTTTTCCCTTCGGGGGCTACCAGTTCGAAACTTGTAACAGCATCTTTCCCTCCTTTATATCCAATGAACATTTCAGCAGCAAGAATAGAGAACCCGATAAGCATCACGGTAATGAGGTAAACAAAAACAAAGGCACCGCCTCCGTACAACCCTGTAATATAGGGGAATTTCCATATATTCCCAAGTCCTACTGCTGCACCTGCAGCAGCAAGAATAAATCCGACCCGGCTAAACCGTGCTTTTGCCATACTCACTCCTTAGATAGATAGTAATGATTCTATCATGAGTTCGGAAAATATTTGCAGGAAATCATTCTTTAAAAAGAGTAATTTGTGTAAAAAAGCAAAAAAATACACAAATTTCATAATAACTATTGACAAATCAAAACCTTTTGACTATAATTGCAGTCCTTTTTAAATCTGATCTTCGGATTTGAAGTCAACGGAGTGTAGCGCAGTCTGGTAGCGCACCTGGTTTGGGACCAGGGGGTCGAAGGTTCGAGTCCTTTCACTCCGACCATTCAGATATTTAAAATCGACAGTATAATATAACAATTGATGGTGGACGTAGTTCAGCTGGTAGAGCACCTGTTTGTGGCACAGGTTGTCGCGGGTTCGAGCCCCGTCGTCCACCCCATTTAATCACATGATTGAACCTTACTACAGAAGAAGCGCTAGTGGCTCAATTGGATAGAGCATCAGACTTCGGATCTGAGGGTTAGGGGTTCGAGTCCTCTCTGGCGTACCATCTATTGACGACTTCAGCAGTTGGCTCATATAATTGATTTTATTTACTATGGATTTATAAATGCACTCGTAGCTCAGCTGGATAGAGCACCCGCCTTCTAAGCGGGCGGTCTCAGGTTCGAATCCTGACGGGTGTACCACTTTAACTATTGTTAATTTAATTGATGCGGATGTGGTGAAATTGGTATACACGCCAGACTTAGGATCTGGTGCCTCACGGCGTGGAAGTTCGAGTCTTCTCATCCGTACCATCCCTAAAACAGGGCTTTCTAAAAAAATCAAACTTTTAAATCTTTTTGAAAAACAATCAGAATATATATTTTATTCCCGCCAATTCTAAAAACCTTCACAAAGCAGACTTCCTTGGGATTCTTCGATTATGAATTTCAACTTGAAAATGTATCACTTTCTAACCTTTATTAGAGTCAGTACCGTTTATCAGATAGGTTAGATGAGCAAATATGCTATAATAATCCAAAGGTAAATGTATGAAAAAAAGAGTAGTCACAATCAATAAAATGTCACTTCATGATGAATCCCATCACAGTTTTGTATTTGGATTAACCGGCGATGAACTATTCAAGATGATGACATCGATGGCGGCACAGCGTTACTTTGAAATACACGGCAGGTATCCGCCACGATTGGATAAAACAAAGATTACAATTAGAAACGTAAAGGCTTAGCAGTGGAGTACTTTGAAGACTATAAAGACATGCTGCTGCTCTTTAACAAATATGATGTGAAATACCTTGTTATTGGTGCCTATGCAATGGGAAATTATGGCTACAGCAGGCATACATTGGATATAGATCTGTGGGTTGAAAAATCTATAGAGAATGCACAGAAAATACAAAAAGCTTTTGATGATTTTCCTGTACCTCATGAGATTACAATAGATGAATTGAATACAGAAAACTTTGTATTGCAAATAGGTATAGAGCCTATGAGAATTGATATATTGACCGATATCGATGGTGTTGCATTTTCTGAAGCATGGAACAATAAAACAAACAACAGCCTATTTGGTGAAGAGATTAACTTTATAAGTCTCCATGATCTCATTAAGAATAAAGCAGCTACAGATAGACTTAAAGATAAATATGATGTATTGGAACTTAAAAAGCTTGAAGCACTAAAAAAAGATAAAAGATAAAAAGGCTATATTGATTGAAATGAAGAGAAAACTGATCACTTGTTTTCTTGAAAACAGAAGAAAATAGCAGCTCGTTTTTTCGCTTTAACTTCAGTTATACCACACAAACATATCGTCTTATTTTCCAAAAATCATTGTATAATAGTCAAAATAATTTTTTATAGGACAATATTATGGATAAAAGCTTTTTGATATTTCTTGCGGTAGGACTGGCCTTTCTCTACTTTGTTACCACATTTATATCGGGGATTCAGGAAGAAGATGAACCCTACAGAAACAATGCGTATGAGCAGAAACATAAATATGATGCCTATAAAGGTGTGGACAGTGTCGGCAGGGAAGTACTGAATGTTGATGGGGTTGATGCCAAAACCCAGATCGCTGCATGGAATGATGGGACACTGAAAGGGGAGTTTTTGGAACTTTATCCTGACTTTTCACTGCTGAAAGACTTTATCAGGAACAGAGTCAACGGTGAACCGCTCAAGACAAAACTTTTAAAGCAGGTCGATGATGTGGAAAACAAATTCTTTTCCGGTGCCATGACTCCTGAAGAAGCCAAATCCGCCTTAAAATCGCTCAAATAGCGGTTTATGTTCCCGAAACAATCTTTTCGTGCCACGCATAAAGTGTTTTTTCAAAGCCGATCTGTTGTGTTTCATAAAATCGCAGAGGGGCCGAAAGATATTTTTGCGCTACCCAGCCGCCGAAATTATGCGGATAGATGTACGCTTTTGCATGGGTCTTGATGTGATCCGGGACAGGATAAATTTCCCCGCTTTGAATGGCTTTCTGGGCAGCATTGATGGCTTTGTAGGCACTGTTTGATTTGGGTGAAGAGGCCAGGTAGATGACCAGCTGAGACAAAGAAATACGTGCTTCAGGATAACCGATATGCTTTACGATCGTCAGGGTTGATGCAGCGAGATTGAGAGCAGGGGGATTGGCATTTCCGATATCTTCACTGGCAAGGATAGCCAGTCGTCTTGCAATGAATTCGGCAGGTTCTCCTCCCTCTATGAGCCTTGCAAGGTAGTAGAGCGCAGCATCAATATCGGAACCTCTGATACTTTTGATCATGGCAGAAGCGAGTTCATAGTGGCTTTCATTCTCTGCGGAACCGGCCTGCATAGTATGGGGACGTATCTGTTTGAGCAGTTCCCGGGTCACGGGTGTTGCCACTGCATGGGCGCTCTCCAGGAGATTCAGCATGGCCCGTACATCTCCTCCGCTTGAAAAGACAAGGTACTCCATGGCATCTTCCTGTACGGAAATTGACTCAAGGGAAACGATCTGCTGCAGATAAGCGGACATTTCTTCGGGCAAAATGGCTTCGAGTTCAAAGAGGTGTGAACGTGAACGCATCGCAGCCGTCAGAGCATAGTAGGGATTCTCCGTTGATGCTCCTATGACCAAGGCTGCATTGTTCTCCATGTAGGGAAGCAGAACCTCCTGCTGGTTCTTGCTCAGCC
Source organism: Sulfurovum sp. (assembly GCF_015493435.1). Taxonomy (GTDB): domain Bacteria; phylum Campylobacterota; class Campylobacteria; order Campylobacterales; family Sulfurovaceae; genus Sulfurovum. The sequence goes on along the minus strand of NZ_WGDD01000002.1, from coordinate 43,548 downwards.
TGTGTACTTCATCGATGAAGATCAGCGGTTTCTGAAGGGCATTGGCATACTCTTTGAAGATTTTGCGCAGATCATCGATCTTGAGGGTAGTGGCATTCATCTCGTAGAAGGGTTTGTCAAGCTGTGCGGCAATGATACGGGCGAGGGTGGTTTTGCCGCATCCCGGAGGTCCGTAAAAGAAGCTGTGGGGTAGGGCATTGGACTCTATCAGCCGTCTAAGCGGTGCTTTGGCACCGAGAAGGTGTTTCTGCCCGACAATTGCATCAAGTGTTTTGGGACGATATTTTAACGCAAGGCTGACCACTGTCTAATCTTTTTTCTTGTACTTTTTTTCTTTGTGGGCCGCCTCTTCCTGCTTCAAAGCATTGGCCCGGTTCTTCGCTTCCGCCTTTTTTTCCGCTTTGAGCTGTTTGATGAACTTGTGCAGGTCATCATATTCTCTGCGGGTAAAAAAGCGTGTTTTGTTCGTGGGTAGGTTGTTGAGTTCTATCCCTCCGTAAGCCACGCGTTTGAGGTCAAGCACTTTGGCATCAAAATATCCGAAAAAACGCCGCAGTTCTCTGTTTTTCCCCTCCGTAATGGTAACACGCAGTTTGGTAAAGCTTTTCCCTTCGGCTCTGATCTCGAAATGGGAAAACGGTGCAAACGACATACTGTATATTTTGCTTTTCTCATGACCGCCTGCTCTCGCATCGTCGAGTACCAGGCCCTCTTTCATAGCGGTGGCCATTTCCTGTGTAAGGGGTTTGTCGATCTTGATGTTGTAGGTACGTTCGAGATCGCTTTCCATAAGCGCGGTAGCGACTTCTACGGAGTCCGTAAGGATCAAAAGTCCCTCTGAAGCATAGTCGAGCCTGCCTACAGGAACAAAATGCCTGAATTTGCCCGGCAGCTTATGGTAAATGGTAGCACGCCCCCGGTCGTCTTTTTTGGTAACAAGTACTCCCTTGGGTTTGTTGTAAACGATCACCGTCAGTTCTGTACTTGGTTTGACCGGTCTGCCCTTGACGGCGATATGGTCTCCTTCCTGTACGTCATAGGCGAAGTCTTTAAAGACTTTCCTGTTCAGTGTCACTTCTCCCTCTTCGATGAGCCTGTCGGCATCCCGTCTGGAGTATTTGGTATGATGTGATATATATTTGTTCAATCTCATGGTGTTTGATCCTGTTTTTTATCTGCTTTTGATGCCTGCATTGACAAGGTCATGTATGTGCAGGGTACCTATGATCTTCCCCTCTTTATCGGTAATGGGAAGAAGCTGTATGCGTTCATTTTCTATGATCTCCAGTGCTTCGCTTGCAAGGAGTTCGGTGTTGCTGTAGCTTTTGGGATGCTGTGTGGCATATACCAGGGCCGGCCGGTCCATACTGAAGTCTTTCTGCATCAATGCCCGTCTCAGGTCGCCGTCACTGAGCAATGCTGTAAACCGCTCATTCTCATCTACGATAAGTACGGTGCCAAGTTTTCCTTCGCTCATCGCTACCACGGCTTCTTTGAGCGGTGTGTCATGCTTGATGACAGGCAGGGACTCTGTGCGCATCAGGTCTTTGACCTTTACGAAAAGTTTTTTGCCTAAACTGCCTCCGGGATGAAAAGAGGCGAAATCTTCTTTTTTGAAGCCCCGCTGTTTCATCAAGGCTACCGCAAGTGCATCTCCCAGGGCCATCGTCAGGGTGGTAGAGGTTGTGGGTGCCACATTGAGGGGACAGGCTTCTTTTTCTACCGAAATATCGAGCCATACATCTGCATAGTGTGCCAGAGATGAATCCCCATGGCCGGTCAGTCCGATCAGCGGTATGTTGAAGCGTTTGATGTGCGGCAGTATTTTGGTGAGTTCTTCACTTTCTCCGCTGCTGCTGATGGCCAACACAGTATCTTCTTTCCCTATCATGCCCAGGTCGCCATGCAGGGCTTCCGTAGGGTGCAGAAAAAAACTGGATGTCCCGGTAGAGGCAAAAGTGGCTGCCATCTTTGCACCGACAAGCCCGGATTTCCCTACACCGGTAATGATGAGTTTGCCTTTGGTCGCATGGATCAGTGCTATCGCATCCAAAAAATGGTGGTCAAGACGCTGTGCCATAGCCAGCAGTGCTTCTGCTTCTGTCCGGAAGGTTTCCTGTGCGATTTGAATGAGATCCATTGGTTTCACTTTATTGGTATTTGAGAGAATTATAGCATAGATGCAGGTCGGGGCAGGCTTACCCCGACACAATAAGAATTATACGATGAAGATCGTAGGAATAATAAGTGGATATCTCTTTTTGGTACGGATGACATGCTTCCTGACTGTGTTTCGTATTTCGTTTTCCACATTCTGGTGTTCTCCAAGTGCTTCAGGTTTCATATGGAGCAGCATCGTTTCAAGCAGTCCTTCGATCTCTTTGGCAAATTTTTTGTCCTCTTTGTCCGGAACAAGGCCATGGGTAGTGACCACAGGTTTCCCAACGACTTTCTGGTTTGCTTGGGAGATCTGTGCCACGATATTGATGATACCGTCTTCGGCAAGTTTCTGTCTGTCAAGCACTACATCATTCTCAATGGTCATATTGTTCTGGTTGTCGATGTATGTTTTGCCTGTTTTGACTGTTTTGACCTTTTTGAGATATTTTGGTGTGATCTCAACCTGATCCCCATCGCTCATGAGAAGAATATTTCTTTCGTCTACACCGCAGCTCACTGCGGTTTGTGCATGTTTTGCGATGTGGTTGTATTCGCCGTGTACCGGCAGGAAGAACTTCGGCTGTACCAGTCGGAGAATGAGTTTCTGTTCCTCCTGTGCCGCGTGGCCCGAAACGTGAATGTCAGTGAATTCTTTGTAGCGGACTGTGACACCGGCTTTAATGAGCAGGTTCATCAGCTTCGATACAGACGCTTCATTCCCCGGGATCGCAGAAGCGGAAATGATGACCGTATCAGACGGCTTGAGTTTGATATGTCTGTGTTCATCGGTTGCCATACGGTTCAGTGCTGCCATGGTCTCACCCTGTGAACCGGTAGTGACGATGAGTATTTCATTGTCGGCATATTTGGGTACTTCATGTACTTCGATAAAATCGCTGTCATCAATATCGACATAGCCCAGTGCTCTGTTCGTTTCGACATTCCGTTCCATGGAACGTCCTATGACACAAACCTTTCTGCCATGTTTGACACCGCGTTCCATCGCCTGGTAGATACGGTGCACGTTGGAGGAGAAGGTAGACATGATGACGCGTCCTTTTGCAAGTTCAAAAAGCGTATCAAATGTTTTCCCGACAACCATTTCACTCTTGGTGAAACCGGGGTTATGCGAATTGGTAGAGTCGGAGAAGAGGCAGAGTACACCCTTGGCACCATAATAGGCATAGCGCTGCAGGTCCATGGTATATCCGTCAACGGGGGTATGGTCGACTTTGAAGTCAGCCGTATGGACAATGGTCCCCGCAGGTGTTTCAACCGCGAGGGAACAGGCATCGATGATGGAGTGGGTATTGTGCATCCACTCTATTTTCATGTCGCCGATCTGATACTGTTTTCTCTTCGTAATGAAGTTAAAATACTTGGCATCGGCTTTAAGCCCGTGTTCGTTGAATTTGTTCTCGATCATTGCCAGTGCCAGCGGTGTACCGTACACAGGGAATTTCAACTCTTTAAAGAGGTAAGGCATCGCCCCGATGTGGTCTTCGTGTCCGTGTGTGATCACAATGGCTTTGATCTTGTCTTTGATCGTATGCAGGTAGGAAAAATCGGGGACAAGTATGTCTACTCCGTGCATGGTTTCATCAGGGAAACTCATGCCCACATCGATGACGATAGCGGTACTTTCTGTTTCAAGCACAGCCATGTTGCCGCCGATCTCGCCAAGGCCGCCAAGCGGGGTAAAACGTATTTTGCCCTTGGAGTTGAGGTCCAGTTGCTTCCATGGGGCCATTCTGGCTTCCTGTACACGTCTGTTCTCTTCTATGGAAGCCCGCATGGTGTCATTGACTGTAGTGACATTCTTGCGTTTGTTCCTGTTCTTGTTCTGATTATTGTTATTATTTCTGTTTTGGTTGTTGTTCGGCTTTCTGTTTCTGCTGTTTTGTGCATTTTTCTGGTTCGGGTTCGGTTTTCGGCCCTGATTTTGGCTGTTTCCCTGACCTTCCTGTCTGTTAGGATTCGGTTTCCGGTTGGGTTTTTTGCCTGGAGTAGTGCCGCTTGCTTTATGCTCCCCCTGGGCAGTGGCATTGTTTGGCTTGTTCTGTCTGTGGGGGTTCGGTCTTCTGTTGCGCTGTGGTTTATTTTCCTGCGTTTTTGATTCTTGATTTTGAGCGTTTCCGCTGTTTGGTTTGTTGTTTTCCATCTAAATTATCCTTTAGTTCATTGTATAAGTGATGATAAATAGATGTCTCAGCTTCATGAGGCCGCATATTGGAAGGAAGTTCCAGTTTTGCGAAAGTTGCTTCTACCAATTCGGAGGGAAAGACACTCAAAAGATTTTTGGAAAGTTTTTTACGCGGCTGCGCAAAAGCGATCTTCAGGAACGCTTCGAACTTCTCGTCATCGAAGGATATATCTTTCTCTATTAAAAGCACGGCAGACGTGACATTGGGAGGAGGAACGAATGCTTCGCGCTCAACTTCGAAGCAGAGTGTCGCTCTCCCTGATGTCGCTGCAAGAACGGAGAGGGCGGAAAACGCCTTCTGTCCTGCAGCCGCCGCAAATTTCACGGCAACCTCTTTTTGAACCATGACCAGTACAGACCGGCAGTGTTCATCTTTAAATGCTTTTAAGATGATATTGGTCGCGATATAATAGGGCAGGTTGGCTACGAGATGATAAGGCTCATCCAGCAGGCTTCCCGACTCCCAACGCTCAAGCACATCTCCGCAGTTCAGTTCAAGGCGCCCTTGACGGATGGGCGTTTCAAATTCACTGTTCAGATGCTCGCATAATCTTTTATCAACCTCAAATGCTGTGACATTTCGAACTTTTACAAGTTCTTTGGTTAAATCACCTAAGCCAGGCCCAATCTCCGCGACCCTGAGGCCGTCGTTGGGCATCGCTTGGATGATTTTCTGAAGATAATAATCTGATTTCAGAAAATTCTGGCCAAATTTCTTACTTGCAAATTCGGCTAAATTCTCAATAATCATACTATAATCTACCTTTATACCTGATGCTAATCCCCTATTTGGGATAATTTTTGTATAATCTTACCATAAAAATACACGAATATGGGTAATAAATGGATTATTTTGCGAAACGGATAATACCTTGTCTGGATGTCAATGAAGGCAGGGTGGTAAAAGGGGTCAATTTTGTAGGGCTGCGTGATGCAGGAGATCCTGTGGAGGTGGCTAAACGCTACAATGAAGAGGGGGCTGACGAGATCACTTTTCTGGACATAGGTGCGAGCCATGAAGGACGGGACACCATTGTCGATGTCGTAAAGAAAGTAGCACAGGAAGTCTTCATTCCCCTGACTGTCGGCGGAGGGATCCGCGAACTTCCCGATATTTACAATCTGCTCAATGTCGGATGTGACAAAGTCAGTATTAATTCGGCTGCCATCAACCGTCCCGCATTCATAGAAGAGGGGGCCAAGCGTTTTGGTTCGCAGTGTATCGTTGTTGCGATTGACGCAAAGCAAGTGGCGGAAAACAAGTGGCATATCTTTACCCACGGCGGCAGGAACGATACCGGCATCGATGCCCTTGAATGGGCCAAAGAAGCTTATGACCGGGGTGCGGGCGAACTGCTGGTCACCTCTATGGATGCAGACGGAACCAAAGCCGGCTTTGACAATGAACTCAACAAACAGATCGGCGCACTGGTCAATATTCCTGTCATTGCGAGCGGCGGTGCAGGGACAATGAAACATATTGAAGAGGCATTTACGCTTGGGCATGCCGATGCTGCACTCGCCGCTTCGATCTTTCATTTTAAAGAGATAGACATTATGGAATTAAAACACTATTTGAAAAAAAACCATATTCCGGTAAGGCTCTAACATGATCATTTGTGCAGGAAGAAGCGAACAGTTTGACTTTGCGATGCCCGTCGGGGTCGGTATGATGGAGGTTGCGATCAACCTCACGCGCTTGTGTGAAGCAAAGAAGCCGGAGTATATTTTGTTTGTGGGTACCGCCGGCTCTTATGGAGAAAAAAAGATTTTTGATATTGTCGAATCCAAAACGGCTGCAAATATAGAAAACAGTTTTTTTACAGGCGGTTCCTATTCTCCTGTCGATAACGTGGTGACGAGCCTTAAGGATGTTTCACGTGAAACACTGGTGAATTCTTCAAACTATATTACTACGGACAAGGAGATCGGAAAATATTATACGGCACAGAATGTCCAGCTTGAGAATATGGAATTTTTTGCTGTGATGAAAGTGGCACAGTTTTACGGCATCAGTGCTGGAGGAATCTTTGTGGTTACGAATTACTGTGATGAAAATGCACATGAGGATTTTGAAAAGAACCGGAAAGAGGCGATGAAGCGTCTGGATGCTTATGTGAAAAAGCGGGCAAAGAAATAGAAAAAGAAGCACAGACATTTTCCCTGTGTACCGCAGCACCTATTCCTTACGGCAACAAAACAATGGGTACTCTTTGTGGGTACCCATTCAACCCGGATAGACAAGCCCGGACCAAATATATAAGAAAAGAAACGATAATGAAACAAATCATACAGGACCTTACGAAAGAAGAATTGGCAGCAAAGATCAAACCGGCGTTTCGTGCCAAACAGATCTATGACTGGATCTACCACAAATATGCTGTTTCTTTTGAAGAGATGAAGAACCTCCCCAAAGCAATGCGGGAAGAGCTTGATGCGGCCTATACACTTGCACCGCTCAAAACGGTCACGGTTCAGGACAGCATGGACGGAAGCCGCAAATACCTCTTCGAGCTGCATGACGGACATACCGTTGAAGCTGTTCTGTTGTTGATGAGGAACAGAGAGTATCATGAAGATGGCTCTGTAAAGCACCAGGAGCGCTATACAGTGTGTATCTCCTCCCAGGTAGGGTGCAAGGTAGGGTGCGCCTTCTGTTTGACCGCAAAGGGCGGGTTTATGCGAAATCTGACGGCAGGAGAGATCGTCGAACAGCTGCGCATGATCAAAAAAGATAATGATATTGCCGCCAACCGGCGTGTCAACATTGTTTTCATGGGTATGGGCGAGCCGCTTGACAACCTTGAAGCTGTTGCCAGGTCTGTCAAAATATTTGCGGAAGAAGAAGGTATGGCCATCGCTCCGCACCGGCAGACCATTTCCACTTCCGGCTTAAGTTCGAAAATAGAAAAGCTGGGAAAAATGGAACTGGGGGTCAACCTTGCCATTTCACTGCATGCTGTTGATGATGAACTGCGACAACAGCTCATGCCTATTAACAAAGCATACAATATAGAGTCGATTATCACCGCGGTCAAAAACTTCCCTGTCAACGACAGGAAGCGGGTGATGTTCGAGTACCTTGTCATCAAGGATGTCAATGACGATATTTCGGCAGCAAAGAAACTGCTGTCTTTGCTGGATGGTATCAAAGCGAAAGTCAACCTGATCTATTTCAATCCGTACGGAGGTACGGAATTTAAACGTCCGACAGAAGACGACATGAAAGCATTTCAGGAGTATTTAACCAAAAGAGGACTACATTGCACCATCCGTGAATCCAAAGGACTTGACATTTCGGCAGCCTGCGGACAATTGCGGGAACAAGAACTTGAAGGAGAAATATAGATGCCTGATGTACAAATAGGTTTGGTGGTTTTTATTGTTTTGGTTGTGGGTGTCGGCGGCGGCTGGTTTATTTATGAAGCCAACCGGGAATAGCAGAAATTGTTTCACGTGAAACACACAATGAGAAGTGTGTAAAACAATAGACTCAGTGATCCATCTCATGCGGTAATATTTGGGCAGCCCCTGGAGGCTGTTTCTGTATATTGCCGGTATTGAACAGACGTTCCGCCTGCGGACATATCAACGCTTTCATCTCCCCAAAATTCACTTTGCTTTCTATCTGATATTTTGCTCCATAGGGAAAAGTCAGTGTCTGTGCATGAAGCATAAGCCTTTGTGCCCCGGTATGTACAAACCGCTCTTCCTGTGTCAATGTGTCTTCGAGATAAGCATTGGCTGTTTCAAAGGTCGTACCGTAAAGCGGGTCTCCTAAAATAGGATGTTTCACGTGAAACAAATGGACCCGTATCTGATGGGTACGTCCTGTCAAAGGATAACAGGCCACCAGTGTGGTATCAAGTGTTTTATCGTAGTGGATCGGTATGAAGTCCGTATGGGCATATTTGCCGTCTTCATGAAGAAAGACTTTGTGTTTGCATTCGGAGTAGTCATGGTTTGTTTTAACGGGCAGTGCCACAGAGAAAGGTGCTGTGAGTTCCCCGTCTGCCCAGGCAAGGTAGCTTTTTCTGATCTTTTTAATTTCAAATGCGTTTTTGAGATAGTGCTCCGATTGCTTGTGTTTGCTTGCAAGCAGCAGACCTGAAGTTTCCATATCGATGCGGTGAACCGCATTGGCATTGTCCCCGCCGATGTGGCGTATTTCGTCAAGCATGGAATAGGGGGTAGACATAGTGTTCGGGTGGACAAGCACACCGGAGGGCTTTTCAAAAACCATAAAGTCCTTGTTGGCAAAGAGCGGTTTCTCTCCCCGTGAAGCTGCCTTGAAATAGACGATTTCTACTTCTCCAGGTTCGAGTTTTGTTCCTGAGTTGTAAATGGATACGCCCGCGATAAGCAGGCGTCCTTTACCGACAAGACGCTGTGCCTGTGCCTGGGTAAACCCGAAGGTACGCATAATGAAAAGAAACGCGGGTATCTTTTCCGAAACAGTGAATTTTTCTTTGACAAAAGGCAAGAATGCTCCTCTATGGCTGACCGTTTTTTCATTACCGATTAACAGCTATTTTGGTAGAATAATACCAAAATTTTTCAGTTACAAAGGTATGGTATGGTAGAAAGATATTCGCGTAAAGAGATGGCAGACAATTGGACAATGCAGGCTAAGTATCAGGCATGGCTGGATGTGGAGCTTGCCGTCGTCAAAGCCTGGAACAAAATAGGACTGATCCCCGATGACGATGCAAAAAAGATCGTGGACAATGCAGGGTTCTCGGTAGAGCGTATCGATGAGATAGAAGCGGTTACAAGACATGACCTGATCGCCTTTACAACATCAGTCTCTGAAACACTGGGAGAAGAAAGCAGATGGTTCCACTACGGAATGACTTCTTCCGACACGGTTGATACGGCGGTAGCACTGCAAATGGTACGTTCTCTCAACATTATCATAGAAGATGTTAGGATGATAATGGAATCCATCAAGAAGCGGGCGATAGAACACAAAATGACACTGATGGTAGGAAGAAGCCACGGTATCCACGGAGAGCCCATTACGCTCGGTCTTGTGCTCGCTGTCTGGTATGATGAAATGAGACGGCATCTTGAAAATCTTGAACAGACCATGGACGTGATCAGCGTGGGGCAGATCTCCGGCGCTATGGGGAACTTCGCACATGCACCTCTTGAGCTTGAAGAGTATGCTATGGAAGAGCTTGGGCTCAAGCCGGCGCCGGTTTCCAACCAGGTGATCCAGAGAGACCGTTATGCAAGACTGGCCTCTGCCCTGGCACTGCTTGCGTCTTCCATAGAAAAGTTCGCGGTACAGGTACGACACTGGCAGCGTACAGAAGTTTATGAAGTAGAAGAGTTCTTTGCCAAAGGACAGAAAGGCTCTTCTGCCATGCCGCACAAAAGAAACCCGATCCTCACAGAGAATATCACCGGACTTGCACGTATCATCAGAGCTTATGTTACCCCTGCGATGGAAAATGTCGCACTCTGGCATGAAAGAGATATTTCCCATTCGTCCACAGAGCGTTTCTGGTTGCCTGATTCGTTCATTACATCAGATTTCATGCTTCACCGTATGAACGGAGTTATTGCCAACATGAATGTGATGCCTGAAAATATGATGAGAAATCTAAACCTTACAGGGGGGCTTGTTTTCTCCCAGCGTGTACTGCTCGAACTGCCTAAAGCCGGTGTAAGCCGTGAAGATGCCTACCGGATCGTTCAGCGCAACGCGATGAAAGTATGGGAAGAGATCCAGCAGGGCAAACCGACTGTCAATGAAAAAGGGGAGTCCCTCTATCTTCAGTATCTGCTTGCGGACGATGAGTTGAGAAAGTCGCTCAGCGAGGAACAGATCAGAGAGTGTTTCAACTATGACTATTACACCAAAAACGTTGACAGGATCTTTGACAGAGTATTCAACCAATAATGCCTCTTTGCGCAGGGTGACTGTCTCCCGACAGCACCAATCGGTTTACAGTTTGCCTATGAGGTGCCGTGAAGGCACAGCACCCCGCGCGACACTGTCTGCCCAGACTGAAACTACAGGAAAACCCACCTTTCAGCCGCTAATATTTCAACAATAAATTTTCTTATATTTTCACAAGTGCCCACTCAGACAAGCTTTCCGAAAGCATCACATTTTCTTATAAAAATATTGCCTAAAAATGATACACAAATTAACAAATCTGCAAGTATATTTTCTGTAAAATCATTTCATGTTTTTCGCTCCAAAATGAGCGTATTTTTATGAAGAACCGGGGAGAACAGATGATCAGAGTTCAAAAGCGTAACGGAAGAGTAGAGACACTGGACGTATCCAAGATCCAGAAATATACAGCAGCAGCGGTTGAAGGGCTTGAAGGTGTAAGTCAAAGCGAACTGGAAGTCGATGCCAAACTGCAGTTTCGCGACATGATCACTTCCGAGGAGATACAGACAACCCTCATCAAGACAGCGGTTGACAAGATCGATATTGACAGACCCAACTGGACCTTTGTCGCTGCAAGACTTTTCCTGTATGATATTTACCACAAGGCAACAGGCTTTACAGGATACAACCATTTGCGCGAATACTTTGAACGCGGTGAGAAAGAAGGGCGTATTGTGCTTGGTCTCAAAGACAAGTATGACCTCGATGAGCTCAATGACTACATCAAGCCCGAACGAGACCTGCAGTTCAACTATCTGGGGCTTCGTACACTGTATGACCGTTATCTGCTCAAAAACAGGAACGGTGTACCCATTGAACTGCCGCAGCAGCTTTTCATGGGTGTGGCCATGTTCCTTGCACAGAACGAATTCGACTGCCAGACCTGGGCAAAGAAATTTTACGACATCCTGAGCAAATTTGAAGTGATGGCCGCAACACCGACACTCTCCAATGCAAGAACGCCGAGGCACCAGCTCAGCTCATGCTACATCGGTTCGACCCCTGACAACATTGAGGGTATTTTCGACGGGTACAAAGAGATGGCACTGCTTTCCAAATTTGGCGGCGGTATCGGCTGGGACTGGTCACTGGTTCGGGGGATGGGCTCCTACATCGACGGGCACAAACATGCCGCAGGCGGTATCGTACCTTTCCTCAAAATCGCCAATGATGTTGCCATCGCAGTAGATCAGCTGGGAACACGTAAAGGCGCTATTGCCGTTTATCTTGAACCTTGGCATGTGGATGTAAGAGATTTTCTCGACCTCAAAAAGAACTCCGGAGAAGAGCGGAGAAGAGCGCACGACCTTTTCCCTGCACTCTGGCTGAACGACCTTTTTATGAAACGGGTAGAAGAAGATACGACATGGACGCTTTTTGATCCGTTTGAAGTAACAGAGTTGACGGAACTTTACGGAGAAGCGTTTGAAAAAAGATATGTGGAGCTTGAACATTCCGATGATGACATTACCCGGGAAGTCATCTCTGCCAAAGGGCTCTGGAAAGAGATCCTCAGGTCCTACTTTGAGACAGGGAACCCTTTCCTTACCTTCAAAGATGCCGCCAACAAAGCCAACCCGAACAAGCATGTGGGGATCATCAGGTCTTCCAACCTCTGTACAGAGATATTCCAGAACACGGCACCCAACCGATACAAGACACGTTTCACCTTCACCGACGGAAGCATAGCATCCTATGAAGAGAACGAAATGTTGACAGTTGACAACGGTACCACCAAGCCGGCCAAGAAAGTTACCGCACTTGACAGTCTGGGGGGCAAGCAGATCTGGATCGTTGACAAAGAGAAGATAGACGGAGATACAGCGGTATGCAACCTCGCCTCCATCAACCTCTCCAAGATACATACCTCAGAAGATATTGCACGCGTGGTACCGACAGCCGTACGTATGCTTGACAATGTTATCGACCTGAATTTCTACCCACTGGCCAAAGTAAAAAGGACCAATGAAAAATCCAGATCGATCGGTCTGGGTGTGATGGGTGAAGCACAAATGCTCGCAGAGAACCAGATCGAATGGGGAAGCTATGAACATTTCACAAAGATCGATGAAGTGATGGAATCAGTCTCCTACTATGCGATCGAGTCATCCAGCAATCTTGCGCTTGAAAAAGGGAAGTACCCTACTTTTGACGGTTCGGACTGGTCCAAGGGTATTTTCCCTATTGACAAAGCGAACGAGAATGCCTGTAAACTCGTTGACAGAGGCGGTCTCTTCGGTTACAGCCACGACTGGGCAGTACTGAAAGAGAAGGTCAAAACAGACGGTATGCGAAACGGCTATCTCATGGCAGTGGCACCTACCTCGTCCATTTCCATTCTGACGGGTACCACACAGGCGATCGAGCCGGTCTACAAAAGAAAGTGGTTCGAAGAGAACCTTTCCGGCCTTATTCCGGTTGTGGCACCGAACCTCTCTGCAGATACCTGGCAGTACTACACGCCAAGCTACGATCTTGACCAGAACGTCCTCATCAAAGCCGGAGCGATCAGGCAGAAATGGATCGATCAGGGACAGAGCCTGAACATTTTCATTACGCTCGACAAGGCCAGCGGCAAATACCTCAATGAAATTTACATGAACGCATGGAAGTTCGGCCTGAAGTCCACCTATTACCTGAGATCACAGTCACCGGAAAGTTCCAATGATGTGGAAGACCGAAGCCAGGAATGTGTAGGGTGCCAATAGTCTTGTTTTAGGCATTCCTGAAAATTGCAGGGTGCTGTCAGTGGACAGTACCTTGCGGAATATATAAACCAATGAAAATCTTCTAAAATCCAAAAGAACCCATCTAACTCACAAAATAACGCATTTTAAACCCTTTTTTGACCTCTGGTATTAAAAAAATAAAAAAGAGGCTTATTTTGCCGCTATTTTTTTAGTGCTTTGCTGAACGCTTTTTCTTCTTTTGTGATATAATCAAACTTGTTGAAAATGCTCTGAGCGGTAGAAGATACGAAATATTGAATTGAAGAAAATGTAAGAGAAGTATGAAAATAACAATTGTTTTAAACGGGAAAAAAGCACAGTTGCCGGAAGTACGGTCAGCTATAGCAGCGTTTCGCAAAACGGAAGATGTGCAGATACGTGTGACCTATGAGTATGGTGATGTGGTGCGTTTTCTCGATGAAGCCCTTGCGAATGGTGTGGAACGTTTTATCATCGGCGGTGGTGACGGTTCGGTGAATGAAGCGGTGAATGCTTTGGCACAGCTGCCGAGAGCGGAGCGTCCCGTATTGGCCCTTATGCCACTGGGGACAGCGAATGATTTTGCCAGGGCCTGTACGATTCCTTTGGAGTGCCTGGAAGCTTTGCATTTTGCGGTACATGGAAATATTGCTGCGATCGATATCGTCAAAGCCAATGAAAGACATTTTGTCAATATGGCAACAGTGGGTTTCGGTGCACAGGTAACTGCCCAAACCCCTGTTGAGTTGAAAAATTTTCTGGGGGGAGGGGCCTATACACTGACAGGTGTCCTTAAAGCACTCGATTTCGCTCCCTATAAGAGCAAGATCGTGACGCCGCAGCATGAATTGGATCTTCACGGGATCATTGCCGGGGCAATAGCGAATGGCAGACAGGCCGGCGGAGGACAGGTACTTGCTCCCCGTGCCATGATCAATGACGGCTTGCTCGATATTGTCAGTATCATACAGTTTAAACTGGTCGATATACCGAAAGTACTCTGGGAAATACAGAATCCTTCTGCGAACGGCCAATTTATCAAGTACCTTCAGGTGCCGTGGCTGGAATGCCATGCCCACGATGAAATACCGGTCAATCTGGATGGTGAACCCTACCATTCGAGTACCATATGTTTTGAAGTCATGCCGGGGGCTATTGACCTTGTCATACCCAAAGATGCGCCTTGCCTGATGTGAAGCAGGAAAAGGAAATGAAAACAGGATGGAACCTGCTGCTGAAGTCTTTTGTGAAAGGTCCGCCGCAACAGGCTAAAGGGAGCAAAGGAAAGTAGTCTGCTTCCTCTGCGGGTGCTCAATAGGGAGAAGGAACAACCCTGTATACCAGTGTATCGCCCTCATAGAACGGCTGATAGTATGAACTGCCGCATCTTCTGTAAGTGACACCGCCTACCGATACATTCGTACAGGTGGAAGGCATCGTAGAAGCGGCAATAACGGAACCGATGGCCATACCGGTCGCAAAGGCGAGTATCGGTGCGCCGCGGTAGTAACCGTAATGGCCATGATGATGCCCATGATAATGACCTCCGCCTCCGTAATAACGGTGATTGACATTCACATTACGGTTTACATTGCGATTCACGTTTCTATTGACATTTCTGTTAATGTTTTTATTCCTGTGGATGTTCTTGTGCTTCATCTTGGCTCGATTGGCTGGTCTGTTGCGTGCCTGTACACGGTTTCCGGCCCGTTTGGCCGTACTTCTTCTCGTGCCTCCTCCCCTGTGGGCTGCACTTCTCCTTACACCGCCGCCAGCTCTGCGCGCACCGCCACGCCCGCCGCCTCGTCTTGCCTCAGCCATACTGAAGAGTGTGACATCTAGAGAAACAGGGAATGTACTGTAGCCGTTATGGTCTGTCTGCATATCGGGTCTGATACTGACCGAAGGAGAAAAAATACCTATGGCTGCAGCCACGACCGCGAATTTGATTAAAAATTTATTTCTATGTTTCATGATCTTTCCCTCCCTAACTTGCAGGCTCTATTGAAATTCTGGAAGCACCTTTAGGCGCACTGAAGATGAAATTACTACTTGAAATGTTGGGGTGGGTATGCCATTTAATGGAGGTATTCTTTCTTGGTTTTCCTGCTGTATGGGTATCGATAATGCTGTAGGCTTTCACCAGAGGTTTGTCCCCTGTTGCGATCCAAATGTGTACTTCTCCGCCTTTGTTTCGGAAGGCAATATAGTCACATTCCACTCCGGCGACATTGACCGTACCGAAATACTTGCCTCGAGTGAATTTCGCACGTTTTTGCATATCGCTGTAGATCAGTGAAGCAAGAGGTGCAGTGATGCCGTATCGGTTAAAGATGTAGTCCAGTGCCCCGTCTATCGTTTTGGGTACTTTGAGTTGGCCGTAATAGTTGAATCTGTGATCCATAAGCGTAAAAAGACCATCGTCAATATAGACACTCCTGTCTTTCATATTTCCCCTGGTATCAACACGCAGTCTGTCAGGCCGGTCCACTTTGACGGATACCGTTTGTCTGTAGGTTTTTCCGTCTTTGACATCTTTGCCCGAGACCACAGCATCAAAAGCATACTTGTCCATCTGTCCAATATACTTATAGGCATTGTCCAGAACAGACCTGGCTGATTTTTCCGCGGCTATCAGTGCCGTACCGCTCAGGAGAAGTCCCGCTCCCGCCAAAAGAAGAAGTTGTTTATGTAGTTTCATTTTTCATCCTTGCTGATATCTGAAATCCTATTAATATTTCTTGGGTTATTATATCCAAAAATGTAATATAGAGGTCCCCTAAAGTTTGCAAAACATTTTTGTTACGGGTTTTTTCTGCATTGAGAGATCAGTATTTATGCTGACGATATGGTCGGTGATTTCCTCGACCATCCTCAAAATTTTGTCCAAAAATTCTTCGCTTCGATCCTTGGATATCTATTTCAGTAGATAGTTCCCTGACCGCATCAAATATCGGTTACAGTACGATCAAAGCACAAAAGGGATTGAAACAGCTTACCGAGATCACACACAGTGTCAAAAACTGATAATTTTACTCAGCCTCAACAACGGGGCTGAGTAAAATTTTGCTATGATATAGATAAAAAAGCAAAAGGAAAAAAATGAAAACAGTGATCACCTTGCTCTTCCTTGGTTTTGCGCTTGCCGCTGCGGCGGCGGAGCCGCTTCCATCCTGGAATGATGGGCCTTCCAAGCACGCCATTATTCATTATGTCGATACTGTCACCAAGGAGGGGAGCAAAGATTTTATTCCCCAAAAAGATCGTATTGCGGTTTTTGACAATGATGGTACCCTGTGGTCCGAACAGCCTGTCTACTTTCAAGTCTTCTTTGCCATGGACAGGGTCAAAGCACTGGCGCCACAGCACCCGGAGTGGAAACTGGTGCAGCCCTTCAAAGCCGTACTTGAGGGCGACATTAAAAAAGTCATGGCAAGCGGTAAAGAAGGGCTTCTGAAACTGATCATGGTCAGCCATACGGGTATGAGCGACGAAGAGTTTGATGATATTGTGGCAACGTGGATCAAGACGGCAAAGCATCCGACAAAAAAAGTACGTTTTACGGAACTTGTTTTTCAGCCAATGCTGGAACTTTTGAGGTATCTGCGTGCAAACGATTTCAAGACGTTCATCGTTTCCGGCGGCGGCATAGACTTCATGCGCCCCTGGGCTACCGAAGTGTATGGTATACCTTCAAACCGGATCATCGGATCGGAGATCGAAGTGAAGTACCGGGACAGAAAGATTATCAGAATACCCAAAACACGGTTTATCGACGACAAAGAGGGAAAACCTGTAGGAATACACTATCACATAGGAAAAAGACCTGTGGCCGCATTCGGGAATTCTGACGGAGACCTGGACATGATGAAGTACACCGAAGCGAACAGGCACTACAAGACCCTGCAGCTTTATGTACACCATACCGATGCCAAAAGGGAGTGGGCTTATGACAGAAAATCACCTATAGGCAAACTCGACAAAGGTCTGGATTATGCCCGTGACCATAATTGGACAGTGGTTGATATGAAAAAAGAGTGGAAAGTGATCTATCCTTTCGAGCTGAAACACTAAAATAGACTTGAAGGAAAAGTGATGATCCCTTTTGAATCGATCTAACTGCTGTAACTGAAAATAGATGGCATGAGTATCACCAATGAAGGCAAACAGCATATCGTTTTAAATAGTGTTTGCCGTCCTTGTTTGGGGTTGCCGTATTATAAAAGCGGGCCGAGGATCGCAATACTATTGTTCCAGAGGCGGTGCGAGAAGGGCCAAGCTATCACTTCATTCAGAGTGACCTGTACTGCGCTGGACAGGTAGTGGTCCTGACGCTTCTGCATCACTGCTGTCATTTCAGGGTCATAGTAGAGTATATTGTTCTCATAATTGAGTTCGAAACTGCGCCTGTCCATATTGGCCGAGCCGATCAGTGCCACTTCACCGTCTACCGTAATAGATTTGGTATGCAGCAGTCCGCCTTCGTATTCAAAGATCTTCACCCCTGCCCTGAGCAAATCTTCATAGTAGCTTCGGCTGGCTGCCGCAACGATCCAGGAATCATTTCTTCGAGGGAATATCATGATTGTCTCGACACCGCGGTATGCAGTCGTGCAGAGGGCATTCTGCAGGGACTCGTCCGGGATGAAGTACGGTGTGGTGATAATGACTTTTTCCTGGGCGGTAAAAAGGAGGGATTCGAACATTTCGGGAATAGCGGTTGGGCGTTCCGTCGGTCCCGTAGCGATCACCTGTGCAGGGAAGCCTTCTCCCGGCACGGGTGTGTGGCGGTGGAGCAGCAGGTCGTAAAGACTTTCATCTGTATGAAGCATCCAGTCACTGGCAAAAACATACTGGTTCTGCATGGCTACGGCGCCTTCAAAACGCATCATAATGTCTACCCAGGGAGCAAATTTCGGCTTGACCCGAAATTCAGGATCGGCACAGTTTTGGCTTCCGCAGTACGTGATGGTACCGTCAATAATCACTATTTTTCGGTGATTCCTCAGGTCGACTCGTCCTTTAAGCGGCCGAAGCAGGAGCGTACCTATCGGGAGGAGGACTTCCAGTCTGACGCCGGCTTTTTTCATCTCTTTCCAGTAGGGGGAACGCACCATATCTCTGGAACCGATATCGTCTGCCATGGCTCTGCATGTGATACCCCTGCGGGCAGCCCGCTTGAGTGCTTCGACAATCTTGAGGCCATTGTTGTCCGAGAGCCAGATGTAAAAACTCAAATGTACATGATCCTTTGCTGCATCGATATCGCAAACCATTGCGTCAATGGCAGCATTGGAGTCTTCTGGCAGTTGTGCACTGTTCCCTTCGACGGGCGGAAACCCATTGATAGACCTGCCGACCGCAAAGACCGGAACGAAACGTTTGGGAATATCAGTGGCAAGATGCATTCCTGAACCGTTGACCTCCGGCAGATCATGATGCATTTTTTCAATGATATTTTTCAGTTTCTGTACACGCTTACGGCCTATATTGACTTCTCCAAAACCAAGGTAGGCCAGGATCCCCAGAATGGGCAGAGCGATCACTACAACGATCCATGCGATCCTGGAAGCAGGCTGACGATGGGGCCGGGTCAGGATGCGTACAATGACCAGAAGAAGTATTGACAGGTGTATGACTGCTCCTGTTATGATCCAAAAACTCATATTGTTTCCTCCCGTACCCCCGGACGGGGGTAATTGATTCTGAATTATATTGGTATTATCGTCTTTTGTCTATACGTTTCCCGGCATAACGTCAAATAGTGTCGGAAAATGTATAGACAAGGCTGATGATTATTCGATTTACTCTATAAATAGAGTAGTAAGTAGAACTTGACCCTGATGATCCGCGTTTTACCTATGTGTATGCGGTTGCATTGGGTGAAAAAGAGCCGCAGAAAGCTATTGAAGTGCTTGAAAAGGCCCATAAAAGACACAGCGGAGACCGGCAGATCGTTTCAGCCCTGAGCTATTATTACAAACAGACAGGCAATAGGGAAAAAAGTAAACTGTATGGGGAGAAACTCAAAGCGTTACAGAACTTTTCTGTACGCTGAACCGAAAGGGTGTAGTACTTTATGCTCCGGTATAAAGCTGTCTCGGCCTGGCGATCTTCGAGGTCGGGTCTTTCTTGAACTCGATCCACTGCGTGATCCACCCCACTGTCCTTCCGATCACGAAAATCGGGGTGAACATATTTTTAGGGATTTGCAAGGCTGTCAGAATGATACCGGTATAAAAGTCGATATTGGGGTAAAGATTTCTTGAAACGAAATACTCGTCACTCAGTGCGATCTCTTCAATCCTTCCTGCGATCTCCATGAGTCTGGAGTTAAGACCGAGTTCTTCTTTGAGTTCGTCCTGCAAGCGTTTAAGGATCTTCGCGCGCGGATCAAAATTTTTGTAGACACGGTGGCCGAAGCCCATCAGGCGGAAGTCGTCGTCAGGGTCTTTGGCTCTGGCAATGAATGTTTCGACCCTGTCGGCAGAACCAATCATTTCGAGCTGTGCAATGACCGATTCGTTTGCCCCTCCGTGTGCGCGTCCCCACAATGCGGAAATGCCCGCGGCAATGGCGACATAAGGGTGTGCGCCTGTCGATGCAACCCCGCGTACGACTGTGGTTGATGCATTCTGCTCATGGTCGGCATGCAGTGTGAAGATGGTATCAAGCGCTCTGACCTCCACCTCTCTGATCTCTTCATGGCCGTTGGAGCCCAGATGCATTTTCCCGCCGGGGTAGGCGCGCATCATCGTCAGAAAATTCTTGGTAAAACTCAGATCGATATCCGGCTGAATGAGAGGAATTCCCAGTGAGTGACGGTAGGCAAAAGCAGCGATGGTCGGTATTTTGGCAAGGAGACGGCTGGCCATAGTATGATAGTCGGCAGCATCATCGAGTGTCAAATGCTCCTTGTGGAAGGATGCCAGTGCCGTGACGGCTGCCGAGAGGGTTGCCATAGGGTGTGCATTATTGGGAAAAGCATCGAAAAGAAGGCGCAGACTTTCGTGAATATAGGCCCGGTGGCGTATCTCTAGATCAAAGTTCTGCAATTCGCGGGAGTTGGGAAGATGCTCGTTCAAAAGCAGGTAGCAGGTTTCGAGGTAACTGTGCTGTGTTGCCAGTGTTTCGATGGGAATACCACGGTAGCGAAGCTCCCCTTTTGCACCGTCTATGAACGTGATCTTCGAAGTACAGCTTGCGGTAGAGGTGTATCCTGGATCATAAGTGAACATTCCCGTATCGGCAAAGAAGGTTCTGATGTCCACTGCGGAAGGCCCCCGTGTTCCCTCCAAAATGGCATACTCGTAACTTTTACCGCTGCGGTTATCCGTAAGCGTGACCGTAGGTTTTTTCATGACAGGCTCCTTTCTTGCTTCAGCTTGGTTTTCTATCTGCATACTATCATATTTCTATTTTGTAGAATCTGTGTGTAATTGACCAAATCCCGATATAATACGCCAAAAAAGGACAAACAATGAAACAATTCGAAAATGTAAATGTGGAACTTGAAGGCAACAGCTATTTTGACGGAGCCGTGACAAGCCGTACAGTCAATTTTCCCGACGGCAGCAGAAAAACACTCGGCTTCATGCTCCCCGGAGAGTATGTGTTCGGTACAGCGGCCGCAGAACATATGGAGATCACTTCGGGTGAACTCGATGTCAAACTGCCGGGCAGCAGCGAATGGATCAGCATCAAAGGCGGAGAGTCCTTTGCTGTGCCTGCGGACAGCAAATTTCAGGTAAAGGTCAAAACAGTTACGGACTATTGCTGTTCTTACCTGTAAACGTCAGCCGTTTCACACTTGCTACACACAAACAAGGTATACTGCGGATAAGAAGGTTAAAAAGAGTGCCTCCTCCCCCTTCTCCCTTTTAAGCACTCACCCCTGAAAAACGGGGTTTTAACCTTCTAAAGTCGGGTGATCTTCCCTTTATATGTACATCCTCCTTGGTACTTTTGTTCAACTCCTGAAAAGATCACCCTGCACTTCCCTGTCAATTTTTGTTTTGCCTGTATGGCTACGCTGCGCTCCGACCATTCCGGTTCCTCTCCTGTGAAGGTGAAGCAGTTCACATATGGTTTCGGCCTGCATGGCTACGCTCCGCTCCGACCATTCCGGTTCCTCTCCTATAAACGTGAAGCAGTTTACGTTTACTTAACGGAGATCACCCCATCCGTGCATTTTTTTGGAGATGAGTACATCGTAGTATTCGAACATATCGTCTATGGTATTGCTTGCGACATAATAGTGCTCTTCAAGCAGCCTTATCCATTCATAGCGTTCCGCATGGTTTTTTTTGGGAAGAAAAATAAGGATATTTCCTGCATTTTTGATAATGGGATGGCACCGTTTTACAAAATCGTCAAGCAGGGTCTCTTCGATCTTCGCCGTGACAAAAACAAAATCATATGTTTTCCCCTGTATCATATAGCGCGGTCTTTCAAGTGTAAACTTCAGGACTTTGACACTGTCCGGGTCCCGGTATTTTTCGGACACTTTTTCATAAAAAGCAGCATCGGTACAGTTGATCTGGTACTCATACCCTTTTTCTTGACAGAAATTACTCAGTACCTCTGTCATTTCCTCTCCGCTGTCGGCAAAATGTGCAA
Organism: Sulfurovum sp.; assembly: GCF_015493435.1. Taxonomy (GTDB): domain Bacteria; phylum Campylobacterota; class Campylobacteria; order Campylobacterales; family Sulfurovaceae; genus Sulfurovum. The sequence continues at coordinate 21,947 of NZ_WGDD01000002.1, read as the reverse complement.
TGCGGATCATCGGGTGATCAGGGATGATCTGCAGCAGTTGTTCCAGTTTGGTTTTCTCTATTTTTTTCATAGTGGCAGTGTAGCTAAAAATCAGTCTAAATGTGTATAATGTTTTCAAAAAACGCATCAAGGATTCTATGAATGTTACGTAAAAAGATATATAACCCTGAGTCACAGGAAAAAACTAGTGACCGGAAGATATTCGGCGGTGATCCGACCGGTATTTTTGAACTTAACGATATCAAATATCAGTGGGCCTACAATCTTTGGGAAATGATGCTTAACAATACCTGGTTCCCCAAAGAGGTCGATATGACAAGAGATGTCAATGACTACAAACACTTGACAGATGCGGAGAAACAGGCATACGACAAGGTCCTCGCCCAGCTGATCTTCATGGACTCGCTTCAAACCAACAATATCATTGACAACCTCAACCCCTTTATCACTGCTCCCGAAGTCAATCTCATTCTGGTAAGACAGGCGTTTGAAGAGGCGCTGCATTCCCAGAGTTATGCGGTGATGGTTGACAGTATTTCTACCAATTCCCAGGAGATTTACGAACTCTGGCGACGGGACATGAAGCTCAAGTCAAAGAACGATGCTATAGCAGGTGTGTATGAAGCACTTTCCAAAAACCCGACAGATGAAAATATTGTCAAAGTAATGTTCGCCAACCAGATTCTTGAAGGCATTTACTTTTACAGCGGGTTCACCTACCTTTACACGCTGGCACGTTCGGACAAAATGCTTGGAAGTGCACAAATGATCCGGTTTATACAGAGAGATGAAGTGACACACCTGCTGCTCTTTCAGAATATGATCAATACGACAAAAAAAGAACGTCCGGAACTTTTTACCAAAGAGCTTCTTGATGAGGTGTACCAAATGTTCAGGGATGCCGTCAAACTTGAGTGTGAATGGGGCGCTTATATTACACAGGGACAGATACTCGGGTTGACAGACGAGATCATAGAACAGTATATCAAGTATCTTGCAGACAAGCGCCTGCATGCGGTAGGACTTAAAAAACTGTACAACGCAGAACACCCCATCAAGTGGGTAGACAACTTCTCCCAGTTCAATGACCAGAAAACCAACTTCTTTGAAGGGAATGTGACCAACTATTCCAAGGGAAGTCTTGACCTGGATGACTTTTAGGAGGAAACGATGTTGAGCAGAACACCCAAAACCATGGAGGCAGCTGTCCTCCAGTTCCCTACCCATATACGCTATCAGGAAAATCTCGATAAACTGATCGAGTTGATCGGGATACACCATGACAAGCAGATCATTGTTGCCTCGGAAGTCTGCCTGACGGCATATGACTATGAGCATTTGGAAACAGCGGCAATGTTCTCTGTCAACGCACTTAAAACCCTCAAAAAAGAGATCAATGAACAAATCCTTGTTTTGACACTGATACTCAAAGAGGGAGAAGAATTTGTCAATCAGGCAGTGGTCATACACAGGCACAGGGTGGTCCACCGGCAAAACAAGGTCAAGCTCTTCAAACTGGGAGACGAAGACCTCTATTTTCAGGCAGGCAGGGAGAAAAAAATAAAACCTTTTGAGATCGACGGGGTAAAGTATGCATTGCTGATCTGTTTTGAATTGCGCTTCAAAGAGTTGTGGAAACGTGTGGAAGGGGCCGATATTGTTATTGTCCCTGCCAGATGGGGAAAGCTGCGCAAACAGCATCTTGAGATCCTCTCCCGGGCACTTGCAGTGATGAACCAGTGCTATCTGCTGCTTTCCAACAGTGCCGACTCCGATATGGCAAGATCATCGGCCATTATCGCCCCCAACGGAGATGCTGTCACGGATGACAGCCGGGAAGCCATAGCGGGAACAGTGGATTTTAGAGAAATCAAAAAGATGCGCCGCTATATTGTGATGGATTAGAGGTACCCTTAATTACATTTTGGATAGAATTCTCGCAAGATAAGGCATGAGGGACAGGAAAGAGATGATCAAGGCACGGAACAGACAGCATCTTGTAGAACAAATCGATACACATTTCAAACTTGACGCACATGTCAAGGAGGCGTTTCTGCAGGTGGACAGAGAAGCCTTCGTTCCCAGTGAATTCAGGCATCTTTCTTACAATCTCGATGCGCTCCCTCTGGCGGCAAGCCAATGGATATCTTCTCCTCTGACTGTAGCGAAAATGACACAGCACCTTGAACTCAAAGGGGTGGATTCGGTACTTGAGATCGGATGCGGAAGCGGATACCAGGCTGCCATACTCAGCAAGATCTGCCGCCGTGTTTTTACCATTGAACGTATTGATGAGCTTCTGAAAGAAGCCAAAGCCAGATTTTCACAGCTCGAAATGCACAATATCTTTGCACGTTTTGATGACGGTCAGCGGGGGTGGAAACAGTATGCCCCGTTTGAGAGGATCCTCTTTTCGGCTACAGCAAAAGAGATCCCTGAAGTTCTTTTTGAACAGCTCGCAGAGGGCGGCATTCTCATCGCGCCTGTTGAACAAAGCCCTGACTATCATATTATTACCCGATTCTACAAGAAGAACGGACGTATCACTTCCGAGACCATCGAGCCCTGCCTTTTTGTTCCCGTGCTTGACGGTACCCGGAAGTAAACACACCCTTTCCTTTCTTTCCCTCCCTCTTCAAACAGAAATGTCAACCTTTCATAAAACTTATGTTATGATTTACAAAATTGTAAACAGGGAAGTATATGGAAAAGTTGATGAAACCTGCCGAGTATGCCAAAGAACTCGGTATTTCAAGACAGGCAGTGTACGCAAAGATCAAGCGGGGTATATTGACAGCCAGAAATGTTGACGGCAAACTTTACATCGTAGTTGACAAAGAAGCTGTACCCCCGAAAGTATCATCCTCCGAGGACCTGAAAAAACCGGTACCGGCAAAATCGGCTGCACCTGACACCGAAAACCTTCAGGACTACAAATCCCTTCTGGAAGCCAAAGATGAAACGATTGCCGTGCTCAAAGACACGGTAAAAGATCTCAAAGAGAGCAACAAACAGATCTCTACTACGCTTAGAGGGGAAGTAGACTTGCTTAAAGAAGCATTTCATGAAATGAGAACACTCTATATGCATCAGTTGGAGCACATAGAGAAAGATGATGCCATCGATATCGGTACAGAACATGAAGAATCCGTAACGGAGGAAGCCTGGATCAGTCTTAAAAAGTTCTTTAAACAGTTGAATATCACCAAGAAAAAACAGCAGGAAAAGATGATGAAAGTATTGAAAAAAGCCTATAAAAAAGGTGATTCACGCCTTGTGAAAGAAGAAGGGAAAATAAAGCTCAACCCCTCTGCGGACTATAGGGATTTGCTTAAATAATGCAGCTTCTCAAACAGTTTTCCAGAGAATACAGCCTTTTCCTGGCGATACTCACATTCATAGGCATCAGCTATTTTGAACCTACACTGGTACAAAGTACGGCAGGCAACCTCATCGGCTTCAGTATGCTTTTTGTGGTCATTATCTATGCGGCCATGTCTGTTGCGCACCATGCCGAGATGCTGGCAGAAAAGTTCGGAGAACCCTACGGTACGCTTATTTTGACCATGTCTGCGGTGATCGTTGAGATCGTTATTATCGTCATTATGATGATACATGCCCACAATCCGGAACTGGCACGTGACACTATTTATTCTGCAATTATGCTTGATATCAACGGGCTTTTGGGTATTGCTGCCATCATAGGGGGTATCAAATACGGAGAACAACCCTACAATGTTGATTCGTCCAATTCCTATCTTTCCATGCTGCTTACTGCCATCGGGGTCGCGATGGTTCTTCCCGCATTTATCGATCCTGCCTACCATATGAAGTTCATGCTGTTCAATGTAGTGGTTTTTATCCTTCTTTATATCATTTTTACCCGTGTACAGCTGAAGTCACACAAATATTTCTTTGAATACAGGGAAGAGCCAACCTGCGAAGAGGGAGAAATGTGTGCCGAACATTCCGAAATAAATGCCTGGTACCACTCTGCCAATCTGATCATTTCCATCATTGTCATCGGTGTTCTTGCAGAAATGCTCTCGGTGTTTATGGAAAATACACTCGATATTTTCGGTCTTCCTATGGCCATCGGGGCTGTAGGTGTCGCTGTCATATCGGCTGCACCGGAACTTATTACCGCCGTGAGAGCCGCCATTGACAACCGGATGCAGACAGTGATCAATATTGCACTGGGAGCATCGCTTGCCACGGTTCTTCTGACCATTCCCGCAGTGATCGTTGTCTCTTATTGTCTCGGACTGGAACTTAATCTTTCGCTTACGCCTGTCCAAACTATGATGATCGCCCTGACTCTGCTGGTGAGCATGGTCAACTTCAATGACGGGGAGACCAATGTATTGGAAGGATTTCTTCATTTCATACTGTTTGTCGTGTTTGTATTTTTACTGTTTGTATAAAACGATAGTTTAAAACAGACTTCTTTCCCTGCTTTTTTAGAAAAAGTAGACAAAAATCGTCATCTCGCAAGTGCACGGACGATGCTTTCAGCGTGTTGCTTCGCAATATGCACGCTTTCGCATCTGTGCACCCGGTGCTCGATGACACAAAAATATTCACCTTATTAACGAAACAGGTTCAATAACTTGGCTACAGGATCCTCATCTGTAAGGATCTTCACGGAACGTATATCGTAGCGTGCAAAATGTGCCGCCAGTCTGGTATCGTTCTCTTCGAGCCTTGCACGATAGCGAAGTATGCTTTTTCTGCCGAAATAGGTATCGATACGGTTGTTGTGTCGGGGATCTTCCAGGGTGATCTCTCCCTGTTTCCGGGGGAACTCCTCCTCTCTGTGCCGAATGATCACTGCGATCACTTCATGTTTCTGTGCCAGCAGAGACAAGTCGGTCTCTTCGAGGAAATCCCCCACTATGAACAGTAAAGAAGCTTTGTGCAAACGGGCAAAAAGATCTTTCAGTGCATTCTGTACATCCAGTGCGGTCCCCAGCAGAGGATATTCATAGAGTCTTTCGGAAAAATGCTCAATATGAAACAGTTGTTTTGTGGGAGGGGCCAGCAGGGTTTCCTTCTGGGTATATCCCAGACCTGTAAAGATATCTCCGTTATATTGTGCCGCATAAGAAAGCAGGGTTGCCACTTCAGTGAGTTTCTTCTGTTTAGCATTGTCCTGTGCAAAATAGAGAGAACCATCCATCAAAGCAGCTACCACTACAGAGAGTTCACGGTTCGCATGCAGTTCTTTGATATAGGGTTTCCCCAGTTTGGCTGTAATGGTCCAGTTGATCTTGCGTATATCATCACCCATCTGATATTCCCGAAGCTCCGAGAAATCATAGCCTTCTCCATGCAGTTTGGAAAGATTGTTCCCGCTGAGGAGTGTATATACCTGGTGGCGGGCCTTGAGCTGGAGGGCTTTTAGTGAAGGATTCATGCGGAAACCTCTTTAGTAAAGAGTGAAGTATTTATCATTGATAAAATAATGCTCATATGCTTTATACCTTTATTTCTCAAATTCTCTTCCTCCCACAGCTCTCATGGTTCCGAAGCTGCAAACGTGAAGCAGTTCACGTTTGCTTAACGCTTCTCAGGGTATCGGCAGCGTCTCTACGATCGCGCTGATGACTTCATCTGTACCCATTCCTTTGGCTCTTGCTTCGTATGAAAGTACGATGCGGTGGCGCAGGATATTGTGTACCATATATCCGATATCCGCAGGTGAAACAAAATCGTTCCCTCTCAGGAAAGCTTTGGCTTTGGCTGCTTTGTATAGGTCGATGGAAGCTCTGGGACTGACACCGTACATAATATCCGATGCAATGCGGTCAAGGCCGAATTTTTCAGGGTTTCTCGTCGCTGTGACAAGCCGGACAATATACTGTTCCAGTTCTTTATCGATATGGATATCGTGCACCGCTTGCTGCAATGCAGAGATTTCCTCTTTTTCCAGTACCTGTGTCACTTCGCCAAAGCTTCTGTCTGCTCCTCTGCGCATGATCTCCAGTTCCTCCTCTTCGGAATTGTGGTGTACGACGATCTTCATCATAAAACGGTCAAGCTGTGCTTCCGGAAGGGCATAAACCCCTTCCTGCTCAATGGGGTTTTGTGTTGCCATGACCAGAAAGGGGGAGTCGAGTCTGAAAGTTTCTTCCGCAATGGTCACCTGCCGTTCCTGCATTACTTCGAGCAGGGCAGATTGTACTTTGGCCGGAGCCCGGTTGATTTCATCCGCAAGCAGAAGATTGGTGAAAAGCGGCCCTTTTTTTATGCTGAAAGAGTGGTCCTGCGGGTTATATATCTGTGCCCCTATAATATCCGAAGGCAGGAGGTCGGGGGTGAACTGGATACGTTTGAAGTCCAGTCCTATCGCTTTTGACAGGGCATTGATCGTAGTGGTCTTTGCCAGACCCGGTACCCCCTCTACAAGAATATGCCCGTCGCAAAGCAGGCCGACAAGCAATCCTTCTATCATCATTTCCTGTCCAATGACCGCTTTGCCGAGTTCTGTTTTGAGTAGTGCTATTTTTTTGTTCATTTCATACGCTCCAATACTTCTTGTTTGATCTGTTTTAAATTGATCTTTTCCTCGCTGTACAAGCCTTTCTCAAGCTTTTCTATAGCGGTTTCAAATTGTATGCTGTCCGTTGACATCAGGAGCTGAAGCAATGTTTTTGCATCTTTGCATCGCTCTATTTTTTCTATCAGCGGGTCCTGCTTCTCTCCTGTGACCCTGCGTTTCCATTTCAAAGAAAGGGCAGTCATATAGCCGGCAAAAAAGACGACAATATACCCCAAAAGAGAAGTGAACCAGGAAAAATCGGTATGCAGTGGTTCCGGGTTGTCCGTTTTGTCAACAAGGCTTGTTTTGTCAACGGCATTTATCTTGAAGTGCTGTGCGGGCATTTCAAGAAAATACTCCCTGTGTTTTTCCGGATCGAACGCTTTGAGCCTGATAGCAGGCAGTGTAAAGCTCCTGGCCGCAGAGAGTGCGGCGGTGTAGGTCGCCGTAATGATCGTTCCTTTTTCAGTCGGGACTTTCCTGACGGAAGGTGTATCGCTGAAGTGGGTAAAATGTGTGTTCTTGGGCAATATATCCCGTATGACAGGCGGGTAGCCTCTGCCTTTGATGGTAATTTTGAGAGGGATCGGCTTGTATGCCTCTGACGTATGGGTCTTGATCTGGTAGTCGAGGGTAAAGTTCCCGATGAACTTCACTCCCTTGGGCAAAGGCCTGACATGAAGCGTAAGCGGTCGAATGTGTACGGGGTAGTCTTTTGTATCGAGTTTTTTGAAGTCGTCCCGGTCTCCGGAAGCGAAATAGTGTATCTTCTCGTCCGTGGTTACCCGTTTGGTAAGGGAGAACGTAATGTTGACATCTCCGGTTGTCAGGGGATTGAGCTCGTAAAGATAGTGATGTGACGCATGGTGCAGGGTATTGTCTATGCGTGCATTAATTTGCTTTACTTTGTAGTCTTTACTGGGGTTGACAGCGAACTGGAAGAGCAGTACCGTGTTGGGATTTGTCTGGTTCAGGTCCACCGAGAGCAGTATGGGCTCTTTCAGATAGGGGGTTGAACGGTTCACCTGAATATGATAGGTGAAATCTTCGGCATACAGCGGTATCAGCAGTATGAGCAGCAGCAGAAATTTACCAAGGTTTTGTTTCACGAATGTATCCTTTATTGATCAGGTCATACACCTTTGAACTCAAAGGCTGCTTTTGGGTATTGGGATCAAGCAGCAGTTTGCGTTTCTGCTGTTCTTTCCTGCTTTTTGTATTTTCACCACCGCTTCCGCTGCCTGAACTCGGCTGGTCTTCATTGCGGCTTTTCTTTTTGTTCTCTGTCTGTTCCTGGCTTTTGGAAGCAGCACTGCTTTGTGATTTTGGATGGGCGATACCCAGCCCTGCCGCCTTTTTGTCTGCAAGCAGTGCAACGAGTGCGAGGTTCGCTTCGGCATCTTTGTCTTTGCCGAGCTGCAATGCCTTAGTATAGTATATTTTGGCTTTTTCATACGACTTCTGTTTGGCATAACAATTGGCGATATTGTAATAAAGTTTCTGTTTGACGGCCGGGGAAGTGGTTCGTATGGAAGCAAAATACTTCAATGCCTGAGCATAATCTCCCTCTTTGTAGTAGATGCTGCCCAGGGCAAATCGGCTTTGAAGCGAAGGAGTTTCAACTTTTTTCAGATAGCTTTTTGAGGCGTTCAGGTCATGGGTACGGTAAGCGCGGTAAGCCTGTTCCACCCGATAGCTGTCAAGTATGGAGGCTTCAGCTGTAATGCCGAAAAACAGCAGAGCTGTCAGCAGAAAACGTGCAGCACGTGTATGCAGCAGGATAAAAAGCAGGATAGCAATGAAGAGCGGTATGCCGTAGAGTTCTGTATATCGGTGCTGTTTTTTGGTGATGAAGTGCTGGGTTTTGCTTTCCGCCCTGAGCGTACGGTAGAGTGTCTCAGCCGTAGCTTCCGGTGTAGACGCTGCGGTCATGTACGTGCCGCCGGTCTCTTCGGCAAGCGGTTCCAGTATCGGGTTGATACGTGAAACGATGAGATGTCCTTCTGCATCTTTGAGCAGGGAACCGTCGGCATTTTCAACAGTGCTCCCTGCAACGGTCCCCAGTGCCAGTATGTGCAGATGGATATTGCCTTTTTCGACGATCTTTTCCAGTTTTGCCAGTGCATTCTCTTCTCCCCCGTCCGTGATGAGTACAAGGGTCTTCTCCCGGCTTTTCATTGAAGCTATTGTAGTGAAAAGTTTTTCCAGGGAGGTACCTTTGGTCAAAATATAGTTCAGGTTTAAACTTTTGAGTGCCACCTCTATCAGCTGATGGTCTGTCGTGGGAGGGGAGAGAAGCAGGGGGTTGCTGGTAAAAGCGATCAGCATGATATTGTCTGCGGGATTCTGTTTCAGCAGTGCAGAGATCGTCTCTTTTGCAAAGGTATAACGGTCGGGGTTGATGTCTTTGGCACGCATCGAATAGGAGACATCCAGGGCTATGGTATATTCCTGTGCCTCGATAGGACTTTGGGCAATACCCTGCATGAGCACAGGGCGGCTGAGTGCCAGAACAAGACAGGCAAGAATAATCAGATGAACCGTTTCGACGATCTTTTTTCTGCGGTACCGGAAAAGAATGGCCAGAGGCAGGAGCAGCCAGAGAAAACCGGGATAGAGGATACTCATTGAGAACCTCCGTACAGGAGAGCTCTTTTAGGGTAGAGCACCCATCCCAGGATCAGCAGGAATGCGGTTGTGAGAGGGAAAAATATAAGCAGCCTTTCGTTGAGGTAATTCTCTCCTCTGACAGGACTGGGTTCAAGTGTGTCAATCTCCTTGTATACCTTCTTGAGCTGTTCGGCAGTAGCCGCTGCATAACTTTTTCCCCCGCTCTCTTTGGCGATGGTTTCCAGAAGTGCCCCATCGTAGTCCGAGCGTTTTCCTATACCGATGGTATAAATTTTTATGCCTTTCTTTTTGGCCAGGGCCACCGCGGTTTTGGGAGAATTTTTCCCGGCATTGTGATATCCGTCCGTCAGCAGGATGATCGCTTTGCTTCGTGCCTTCCCGTAGGAAAGTGTGCGTATCGCCTGCATCAGGGCATCACCGATCGCTGTACTCTCCCCTGCGATACCGACCGCAGTCATTTTCAGCATACTGTCAAGTGCAGACAGGTCATAGGTTAAAGGGGAAGCGGTATAGGCGAATGTCCCGAAGATCACCACGCCCATGTTGTCATCAAAACGGTGTTTGATAAAATCTGAAGAGAGGTCCAGTGCGGCTTCATACTTGCTTTTAAAACGGTCTTTTTCACTATATCCGCTTTGTGCCATTGACCCGCTGGCATCGAGTACAAGAATGAGGTCACGGCCTTTTTTCTGATGATTGCCTGCCTCATCATAGACAAACGGTTTTGCGAGTGCCGTTACAAGCAGCGTATAAATAAGCATTTTCAGCCAGGCCTCCCGACTCAGCAGCGCACTTTCTTTTCCTGCCCAGGCAAGTTTGGGGAAATAGTAGTTTTTATTGTACTCCCTACACCACAGAAAACAGGGGAGGAGCAACAACAGTAAAAGAAAATAGGGCGCGCCGAATGTAAAATGCATAGAATGATTCTATCAGCTCTCTATTGATGCGGGGCTGAAAAACACTTCCGAAACATATTACACAGAGTAATAGATGGTCAGTAGGCCGATAAATAACTATCTATTTTATTATCATAATAAAATACATTGAACTTTGACAGAAGAAAGCATGGTACTCAATGTATACTGATGCATAGGGTTTTCGCCTTTTCTTTAATCTATTTGACTATAATACTCTTCATACAGACTTTTACGGGAGTATTTCTTGCGATTTATATTATTTTTGGGTTTCCTGCTCTTTTTTAACCAGGCACTTTTGGCACAGGCACTTTCGGTCGAAACCATCTCTGCCCATATTCAGCATGACCTTCAGACCAAACTCAGCGGAAAGAACAAAACGATCGTGCGGAATCTCTATGCCAGGACAGGGAACAAGCCTTTATGGGTAGGAGCAGCCAACAAAGAGAAAATGAGTCAGCTGATACAGGCACTGAATGAGCCGCTTTACAACTACAAGAACAAAGCGTTTAACCAAAAAACCATCAGAACACTGACCTATATGCTTGACAACAATCAGTTCAGTGCTTCAAAAAAAGCCGCGGTCTACTCCAGATTGGATATTGCATTGAGCAGTGCATTCGTGTATCTGGTACGTTTTGTCGTGCAGGGGGATGTCGACTGGAACCTGGTGCAGCAAAAACTCAAAGCACTGAAACAGAGTGATGACATACGTGCGGACTGGGAAATGTTACCCAAACCTTTTCCCGATGAAGAGGCATTGGCACAGGCTGTTGCAAACGGTACGGTACGGAGCTATCTCGATTCCCTGCTGCCGATGGAGAAGCGTTACAGACGTCTGGTCAAAATGCTGAGAAACTACCGGATCATGGACAAATTCCCCCAGATCAAATACAGCAATAAACCTTTGAAACTCGGAGACAGGTCTTTCCGTGTCAAAGAGATAAAAAGACGGCTTCAGATCTCCGGTGACTATCCTGCAAATGCACCGATCGACTGGAAATTCGACCGCACACTTGAGCGTGCGGTCAAAACCTATCAGAAACGGTATCTGCTTAAAATAAACGGACAGGTGGACAAACGGGTCACCTACTATCTCAACCAGCCTGTCAAAAAGAATATTCAGGCGATCATTACCAACCTGGACAAGACCAAACTCTATCCCAAACGCTTTGAAAAGGAATATGTCGCCGTCAACATCCCCGACTTCAACCTGCGCTATTACAGGAACTATGTTATGCTGATGAAAACAGGTATTGTCGTAGGACGGATCGACCGGCCTACCCCCATTTTCAGTGACAAGATAGAATACATGGTGCTCAACCCGACCTGGACCATCCCGGACAATCTTATTAAAAGGGATCTCATCCATGTACTAAGAGAAAACCCCGCATATCTTGTAGAGAACAATATCCATGTTTTTTCCGGCAGGAAGGAAATCAATGTGACACAGGCAATGCTTGATCCCTACGAACACAGCAGCAAACACGTACCGTACCGTTTTGTGCAGTATCCGGGAGACAACAATGCACTGGGGCGCGTCAAGTTCATGTTCCCCAACAAATATTCTGTATATCTGCATGACACGGACAACAAGTCTCTGCTTACAAGACGTTATAAAATTTACAGTTCAGGCTGTATGAGGGTGGACAAGCCTTTTGCGCTGATGGACCTTCTGCTTGAGCATGCCAAAGGCCACTACAGCCAAGAAGATATCGATGCGATCATTGCTACGAACAAACCTAAAACCATCAGACTGAAACAGCCTATTCCTGTGCATATCCTTTATTTTACGGTATTTGAAGAAGACGGGCTTGCCTACTTTAAAAATGATATTTATCTTTATGACAAGATCATAGAAGAATCGTCAGAAGGACACATGAAAGCAACCTTTACCATGCCAAAAAAACGCATGGGAAGAATAAAAAAGAAAGAGGATGTTCCATTGTCCAACTAACATTATCAAGGAGAGCAGAATGAAATTATTGCGATATGCGGCAGGACTGATGCTGCTGTTGCCCATGGGAGTGTGGGCAGAATATTTTTTTGTCGGTGTACTGGACAAAGATACAGGCTATACCGAACAGATCATGCTCTCCAAAGTCAAGCTGAGATACCTGGAAAGACCCATCAGGAATGCCTGGAAAGAAGGCTACCGGATCACAGATATTTCTCACTCGCCTCGCCGATGGAGCGTGATACTGAGCAAAGGTACCGGTATAGGCAAGCAGACTTATCTGCACCGCCGGTCCATGGCCGATTTTGAAACGGCGATCCGCCATTGGCTCTGCAAAGGATATGCCGTGGTCAATGTGGAAAACGGCGTAGGCGAATGGGTGGCAGTACTTGAAAAAGGCAGCCGCTTCAAAGAGACACACATCGCGGTCAGCCGTGATCTGGACAGTATGAAAAAGATTATTGCCAAACGTAAAAAGCAGGGGTTTGATATGATCGATACGGAAGCGGAAGAGGGATACTGGGTTGTCCTTTTCGCCAAGGGCACAGGGTACCTTTCTCAACGCTATATCCTGTCGGAAAACTGGAATCTCCTTGCCGAAAACATTGATGCCTTCTGGCAGAAGGGATACCGTATTGTCAGCCTTGAATCCGGAGACAACCTGTGGTTTTGTCTTTATGCCAAAGAGAAGAAGCTGCATGACCAGCTCTATATCCGCAGAGAAAACCATGAACGTTTCAGAAAGACAGTGCGCCAATACTGGCAAAAAGGCTACCGGATCACAGATCTTTCGGAAGGCAGAAAGTGAAATATGCTACAATGGTATTTACCAAAACTTATAGAACAGTATTAGACTGAGAAGGAGCGTAGTATGAAAAAGATTTTAATGGTGGCGGCTGCGGTACTCGTGCTCCCTTTGACGGGCATGGCAGCTGATTTCTGGGTAGGCGTTTTTGCCAAAAACACGGGTTATACAGACCAGTCCTACACGACAAGCAAAACTTTGGCACGGCTGAAAACAAAGATAGACAATGAGTGGGCGAGAGGGTATGACCTTATAGATGTTTCTTACGGCCATGATGTCTGGATGGCCCTGTATGCCAAAGGCACAGGCTATACGCAGCAGGCCTATATGCACAGACGTGACCTTAAAAGCTTCAAACAGGGAGTAGAAGCCTACAAGGCAAAAGGGTTTTCCCTGATAAACATTGAATATGGCGCGGGTGACTGGCTTGGCGTATTTGCAAAAGGCGGTAAATATACCAATGTCTCTTTTGGCTATACCCGCTACTTTGAAAATTTTGAAAAGCTTATTCTCAAAAAATGGAAAGAAGGTGCAATGCTGGTTGATGTCGAAGCAGCAGAGGGCTACTGGACCGGTATCTTTGCCAAAAACACCGGTTTTACCGACGAGGCATATGATATGGTAGATGAGTGGGAAGGTGTCAGCCCCCAGATCAAAAAACGCTGGAAGGCAGGCTACCGCATTGTCAATATCGAATATACGGCCGGAGAGTGGTTCCTTCTCTTTGCCCAGTCTCCCCATCCGAGGGAAGAGCTTTTTGCCAACAATAAAGATATCGAAGATTTCAGAAAGTCTATTCGAAAGTATTGGAAGCGAGGCTTTTATCTTGTCGATATTGCCGACGGACGTGACTAGGCAAAGCAGGCTGCTTTGCCAAAATATGACAATATGACATATTTTTCTGTTCTCCTCTGAGGTTGCCCTATACTTTCCCTATGAAAACGATTTCGGAATTACACAACCATGACAAACCCAGAGAGAAACTGCTGAAAAAAGGCGTAAAGGTACTGAAGAACGAAGAGCTGATGGCCGTGCTTCTTGGTTCAGGTGTACAAGGTAAAGACGTCCGGAAACTGGCAAAAGAGATCATTGTGATGATGGATGAGAGCGTTGAGGGGCTCTCGTTTGACAAACTGTGCGGTATCCACGGTCTCGGTACGGCAAAAGCATCACAGATACTTGCTTCGGTAGAACTGGGCAGACGGTATCTCATCCGTACCAGCCGGCGTATTGTCTCTGCCGGAGATGTGTATGAAGCATTGCAATCCTTTGCCGCAAAACAGCAGGAGTATTTTCTCCTCATCACACTTGACGGTGCTTCCCGGCTCATCAATACCAGAACGGTATTCATTGGGACCCTGAACCAGAGTCTGGTGCATCCCCGGGAAATATTTTCAGAAGCCATCGCTGACAGAGCGGCGGGTATCATTGTCGCCCATAACCATCCGTCCGGCACGCTTGAAGCCAGCCGGGCCGATATTCAAGTCACGCAAAGACTGAAAGAGGTTGCAAAGCTGGTAGGGATAGAACTGCTTGACCATGTGATCTTGTCGAAACAAGGGTATTACAGTTTTTCAGACGAGGGCTTGCTGTGATGTTTCCTTGCTGCCTGCTTCATACATGCAAAAGCAGGGCATTGATATCTTCAAGCAGGAGGTCTGGCACTATGCTTCTTTCAAGGTCTCTTTGCTGAAACTTTCCGGTTTTGACGAGAGCCGTCATAAGCCCCGCATCCTGCGCCCCTTTGATGTCTGATTCAATGTCATCGCCTATCATCAGTACTTCGTCGGGTTTCAGCCCCATGGAAGCAACGGCAAGGTGAAAAAAGGTTTCACTCGGTTTCCCTATGATCTTTGCAGACGTTTCGCCGGCAAACTCCAAAGCAGCGATAAAGCCTCCCGCATCCATAGAGAGTGCTCCGTCATCATCCTGAAAATAGCGGTTCTTTGCTGCCGCAACAAGACCGGCACCCCTGTTGAGCGCCCTGAATGCTTTGTTAAGGTGTGCATAGTCGAAGTTGGTAAACGCATCTCCTACGACAACATACTCAGGAGTCTCCGATATGAAATCATCAAAATAAGAACTTGCTTCATCGGTCATTACGGTAAGGGCGGCAGCATTCTTTTCTGTTAAGAATGCTTTGGTGGCGCTCAGTGCGGTGAAGAGTTCTTCTTCTTTTACCGCAAATCCAAAACCGGTCAGTTTTTTGAGCATGGCTTCGGGCAGACGTCTGGTGGTATTGGTAAGAAAGCGGACCGGAAATTGTTTTTGGAGGGCAGCGATGGTTGCAGGCGCACCCTTTATGACCGATGTACCGGTATAGAGTACACCGCCAATGTCAAAAAGCAGTCCTTTGATCTGATTCATGATGACATCCTTTCTGTCCCTACTGTTTTATCAGTGCCTTTACGGCATTATCCTGCTTTTTTGTCTGCGCATTGCTTTTTGCCACGGCGGCTTTTGCATTTTCCAGGGCATTGACACGGCTGTCCATGTACGTGTTCACAGGGTTTTCAACGGATGTTTTTTTATCTGCTCCTGCTGCAGGATTGCTATCGCACCCGTTCAACAGAGAAACAGTACAGATGATACATCCGGACAGTATATATTTATTCATGTATGGTCCTTTTTTTATTTGAGGTATCTTTTAGTATAGCATAATCCAGTGTTTCCATCAAAAGGATCCTTGTGCCTATTTCTTTAGCCTCTTCTTCATTGTGCGTTACATAAACCAGGGTAAAACCAAATGTTTCCTGCAGCCTGACGATCTCTTTTCTCAGGCGAAGGTTAAGTGCTGTGTCGAGGGAGGAAAGCGGTTCATCCATCAGCAGTACTTTGGGGGAAAGAATGAGTGCTCTGGCGAGTGCGACACGCTGCTGTTCACCGCCTGAAAGCTGGTTGATGTGTCTTTCTCCGTACCCGGGAAGACCCATGAGGGACAATAGTTCATCCACGCGTGTATGACGCTTTTTTTTGTCTATGTGTTTCAGCTTTAATCCAAAAGAAATATTTTCTTCTACCGTCATATGCGGCCATAATGCCAAGTCCTGAAAAACCATGCCGACTTCTCTTTTGTTCGGGGCAACGACAGCCGTGCCCGGACGGCTTATGGTCTTCCGGTCTATCTTTATCTCTCCTGTCGTCGGTACGATCAGGCCGGCGATCAGCCGCAGCAATGAAGTCTTGCCGCTGCCTGATGCACCAAGGATGACCAGCCGCTCTTTACGCCCAATGGTCAGGTCAAAAGGCTTCAGGACCGGTTTGTCCTCATAGGTCAGGGAAACATGTTGAAATTCAATCATGGGGATCCTTTGTAAAATATCCCAGTACCAAAAGCGGCAGCAGTGACATCAAAATCATGATCACGCTGAGCGCCGCGATCATCCCGGGTTCGCCATTGGCCATCTGTGTTAAAATATAGATGGGAAGTGTGTCGTAACCGGGAGGGTAAAGCAGCATGGTCATGGTCGTTTCGCGAAGCGAAAAGATGAAACCGATCACCCAGGCGATCAGCAAAGCTTTTTTTGAAAGCGGCGCAAGAATAAAACGCAGGACCTGAAACGGGTTCGCCCCTGCTAGCTGTGCAGCTTCTACCTGGGAATGCGGTATCTGTCCAAGGCGATTCTGGGTGATTTTGGCAGTCAGTGCAAGGTATTTTCCCAGGTAGGCGAACAGTATGATCAGCGGGGTGCCGTAGATGAAGTTCGTATAGGGGGTATTCCAGAAAAGGATTAGGGCAATACCGGTCACGGTAGCAGGCAGGGAGAACATAAAGATCAGCACAGCATCATAAAAACGGTGGGCGAACATCCGTTCGGTCAGTAGATAGCCGCTGAAAAAACCGAAAACCATCAGAGCCGTCGCTCCGAGTGTTGCATACAGATAGCTTCGCAAGATCGGCTGATAGGCTTTTGTCAAGGCTTCTGCCCACAGGTGAATGTCGGTAGCTTCAGCAAAAAGATGCGCAAGAGGGAGCAGTACGGTGAGACTGATCAAAAGCAGTATCATGATCAGTAGGGGTATCCGGGTGTTTTCCAGGTTGATTTTTTCAATGCTGTAGGCTGTGTCAAAACGCCAGAGGTGCTTATGCCGTCCAAACTGCTCTGCCGCAAGTACAAGCAGTGCGACAATGACCATGGGTACAGCCAGTACGGTAGCTGTTTTAAAGTCATAAAAGGCACTGAAATAGGTGAAACTTTCCAGAGAGAATACATCAAATCTCAGAAAATTTGCTACGCTCTGTTCTCCGAAAGTGAGAATGAACACCAGTAAAAAAGAGAGTATGACAGCAGGGAAAAGAAGCGGCAGTGTAATGTAGCGCAGTACCTGGGGCCATCCCGTCATCAGACGTGCAGCCTCCTCGAACCGGGGGTTGATCTGTGTTAAAAAAAGCATTGATAAAAGCATGGGAATGGGCAGATAGGTACAGAACAATACCCAGGATGTCCCCCAGAAACCAAAGAGCAGTTCTCCCCAGAAGCCTTCTCTGCCAAGGACTTCGTACCATCCAAGGGCGAGTATATAGGGAGGGATCAGCAGCGGCAGTGTCAGAAGCATGACCAAAACATAGCTCCCGGGCAGTTTTGTTTTACCCAGTACAATACCGAGTACTGTGCCGGCAAACGTACTGGCTGCTGCAACAAGCAGTGAGAGCAGCAGCGAGTTTTGAAAACTTGTAAGGCTGCTGTCCTGAAAGAGCACTTTGTAGGCGGAGAAGTCAAAATTCCCATGGCTGAAGAAAGTATGGAACACCATCGAGAGTACCGGCAGCAATGTAGCGGTGAAGAGAAACGCGACAGTCAGAAAAATCAGGAGCCGCCACGTCATATTAGCTTCCGGACAGCCACTGTTTCAGCCAGGGTTGGATGGCAATCAGCTTCTGCGCCACCTTTCCGTAATCGACCTGCATTACTTTGATCTGCCCTATCGGCTTGAGGTCTTTGGGTATTGCCACTCCCCTGTGCAGGGGGATCTGGGCACAGTCGGCGAACGCAAGCTTGTGTTCACTCTGTTTGCTCAGCAGATAGTCTATCAGCCGTTTGGCTGCTTTTGGGTGCGGTGCCCCCTTGATAAGCATGACCGTATTCGGCACAACAAATGCACCTATACCTCCTGCCTGCTGGTCAGGATAGACGAACGAGACCGGCGCGTGCTGTTTCAGGCGGCTCATCGCATCGTCACTGTCCACAAGGGAGAAGTCATACTGCCCGCCTGCCACAAGGTCGGCACTTTCCCCGTTGCTGGTAGAGACAGCAATACGGTTGGCTTTGAGTGCCTGCATAAAATGTTTGGCTTTTGGATCACCCCAGAGGGTAAAAAGTGCGGCGATGTGGGAGGTGGTCGTACCGAAAAGCGGGTTGGCAATGACCCCTTTGCCTTTGAATTTCGGGTTGGCATAGTCGAGAATGGATGTTGGTTTTACTTTTGTTTTGTTGTTGACGATAAAGAGTCGTATTCGTGCCGAAAACCCTGTCCAGTAATGCGCTTTTTCTTTAAAAAGTGCAGGTATGCCCTGGGCATTTCGGCTTTCGTAGGGGGTGAGTATCCCTTTGTGTTTCAGTACTTCCGCACGGATGGGTTCATTGGCCCAGTAGACATCTGCCTGTGGATTGTTCTTTTCTGCAAGCAGGCGGTTCATCACCCCGGTTCCCTTGGATTCTTCCGTATCGTAGACGGCATTGACATGAATGCCTGTTGCCCTTTCAAAATCTTTCAGGATCGGCTCTGAAAAGACTTGATCTTCCGAGACATAGACTGTCACACTATTTCGGGAAGCATGTTCCGTACTGCAGGAAACAAGCAATAGCACTCCGAGCAAAAGCAAAAAAAGATATTTCTTCTCAGTCACCACAGGTATAACCTCCTTTTTTTCAGTACAGAAAACGGTTTCTGATATTATTATAGCTTGACCTCAGTTTATCTGGGGTTAACCCAAATCCAAAATAGAAATTCAGCATTTTGGATAACCATCGATGAACCTATGGGTGCACTTCAGGGCTTTGACAGAGAGACAGAGTATGACATGTCTTTATTGACCTATGAATAGACCACTTTAAGTCAATATAAATAACTCTACATATTTTTACGCTAAAATATATCAACTTGATAAGGGACGAGAATGACAGAACAAAAGTTTTTACAAGACTTGGAAAAGAAGCTGTGGACATCAGCCAACAAACTGCTGCCTTCACTTGATGCCGCAGTCTATAAGCATGTGGTGCTGGGGATGGTCTTTTTGAAGTATGTCTCCGACAGCTTTGAAACACGTCGGCAGGAGTTGATGGCTGCGTTTAGAAACCCTGAGAATGACTACTATCTGGGTGAAGACTCTGATGATTTCATAGAAGAGGAGCTGGAGAACAGGGACTACTACACGGAGAAGAATGTCTTTTGGGTACCTGCTGCGGCTCGTTGGCAGTACCTTCAGGACAACATCCGTCTTTCACTTGGTTCTGCGCTTCCTCTTGGTGGTGAGTTCAAAGGTGCGGGGAAGATGCTCGATGACACGATGGAACTGATAGAAAAAGAGAACCCCAAGCTCAAACGCATCCTCAACAAGAACTATGCACAGCTACAGATAGAGCAGAACAAGCTTGCTGATCTGCTAGACCTCATAGCAACGATCCCTTTTGCTCATGAAACACTCAAAGCCAAAGATATACTTGGTCATGTGTACGAATACTTTCTGGGACAGTTCGCAGCAGCCGAGGGCAAGAAAGGCGGGCAGTTCTATACGCCAAAGTCCATTGTCAATCTCATTGTTGAGATGGTAGAGCCGTTCAAAGGCAGAGTCTATGACCCCGCTATGGGTTCGGGCGGGTTTTTCATCTCTTCGGAGAAGTTCATAGAGGAGCACAGCGGGAAGATCAAAGACATCTCCGTTTACGGTCAGGAGTCCAACCCGACCACATGGAGACTGGCGGCGATGAATATGGCGATCCGTGGCATTGACTTCGACTTCGGCAAAGAGCCCGGCGATACCTTCACCAAAGACCAGCACCCAGACCTGAAAGCCGACTATGTGCTTGCCAACCCTCCCTTCAATCAGGACGAGTGGTGGGATGGTTCTTTGGAGGGTGACGCACGGTGGAAGTATGGTACACCGCCAAAGGGTAACGGGAACTATGCATGGATGCAGCACATGCTCTACCACACCAGCCCCAACGGTGTTGTGGGTCTTGTGCTTGCCAATGGAAGTCTCAGTACCACGTCAGGCGGAGAGAGGGAGATACGGGAAGCCATCGTCAAAGCGGACTTGGTCGAAGCCATTGTCGCTCTGCCGTCACAGCTCTTTGCCAACACACAGATACCTGCCTGTATTTGGATACTTAACAAGAAGAAGGCTCAAAAAGGTAAGACGCTGTTCATCGATGCAAGAGAAGTGGGGCACATGATCGACCGCAAGCAGAAAGCCTTTGATGATGCCGACACAAAAGGCATTGCCGATACTTTCCATGCATTTAGGAGAGGTGAAGATGTCAATGAGCTTGGGGCGTTTTATAGTGCGACGACGGAGGAGATAGCAAAACAAGAGTACATTCTGACTCCAGGTCGATATGTGGGTGTGGCGGAAGAAGAGGATGATGGTGTGCCGTTTTCTGAGAAGATGGCGATACTGACTACAATGCTTGATGAACAATTTACAGAGTCTCGTAAGCTTGAAGATGAGATACGGAAAAATTTATCGGCTTTGGGGTATGAGATATGAGTGAAATGATTATTTATGAAGATGGGAATGTTAGTCTAGAGGTATCATTTGAGAATAAGACAGTATGGTTAGATGCTAATGACATTGCCGCTATCTTTGATGTGAATCGTCCAGCGATTGTAAAACATATTGGAAATATTTACAAAAGCGGTGAGCTTGAGAAAAAATCAACTTGTTCCATTTTGGAACAGGTTGCGAAAGATGGTAAAAAAAGAAAGAAAAACTTTTACAATCTCGACATGATTATATCTGTAGGATACAGGGTTAATTCAAAAAAAGCGACCTATTTTAGGAGATGGGCTACAGATGTACTCAATAGATACCTCCTCCAAGGCTACGCTCTCGATCATGAGCGACTCCAAAAAGAGAAATTTGCAGAACTTGAGCGGACGATTGAAACGATCAAACAGGCAGTAGAGAGCCGTGCATTGGCGGAGGATGAAGCCAAAGGGTTTATAGAGATCATTGGGAATTATGCCAAAAGTTGGGCACTGCTGCAGGGGTACGATGAACAGACACTTCCGGAAGTGACTGAGACACAGGATATCCTGTTTGCATTGGGGTATGATGAAGCGAAAGAAGCAATAGCCGCTCTCAAAGAGACGCTCATGTCCAAAGGTGAAGCGACGGTGCTTTTTGGTCAGGAAAAAGCCGGAGAGTTCAAAGGCAACCTACTCAACATATATCAGTCTTTTGGCGGAGAAGACCTGTTGCCATCTGTTGAACAAAAGGCGGCAAATTTACTTTATTATGTAGTCAAAGGGCATCCGTTCAACGACGGTAATAAGCGTATAGGGGCGTATCTATTCGTACTCTTTCTGCATAAAAACGGCATCCTCCATAAAGCCAACGGTGAAGCCAAGATCAACGATAACGCCTTGGCAGCACTAACCCTGCTTGTGGCTACCTCTATGCCGGAACAAAAAGAGATCATTATTCGCTTGGTTATGAACATGTTAGTGGAAGGGGTTTAGGATGATGTGTGAGATTAAGAAGAACTTGGCGGGGCTTGGGTATGAGGTCTGAGTGGAAAGAACTTTCAATTGAAAATTTAAAATCTGATAAGAAAAATGCTATTGCAATGGGACCTTTTGGCTCAAGAATTAAAGCTGAAAATTTTACTAATGCTGGTATTCCTATAATTAAAGGCACAAACCTTAATGGTGACTTTATCAATGAAGATAAATACGATTTCTTAACAGAAGAAAAAGCTGATGAACTGAAAGCTTCTAATGCTTTCCCCTTAGATATAGTTATTACTCATCGAGGAACTATAGGACAAGTTGGTTTAATTCCAAAGAACTCAAAATATAAACGCTATGTTGTCTCTCAAAGTCAATTAAAAGTTACATTAGACCAAGAGAAGATGAACCCCTACTACTTGTATTATT
>NZ_WGDD01000001.1 GCF_015493435.1 Sulfurovum sp. | reverse complement strand
TGCCATTCAAAAGAAATATGGAACACTGTCTAATCAAAGTTTCAAAGCATTTCATAGTATGTTTTGCAAATATTTTGGATGTAAAAATTGATGTTGGAACTTTGTAGGTACATGAAATGAAAAAAATCCTCATAGTATTTGGTACCCGTCCTGAAGCCATTAAGATGGCACCCCTTTTCAAATCCAAAAGATAAAAGAAGCAAAATAATCATGCCAGGTGCCCGGAAATCAGCTAAATATATCTTTTTTGGGAATACATTCACAAGAGTTATTACATTTGCAGCCTCCATTGCTTTAGCAAGATTGCTCTTCCCTTCAGACTACGGTTATCTTATGATGGCTTCAGTTTTCAGCAGTTTTATTGGTATATTGGCAAATACAGGTTTTGAAAATTTTTATTTACAGGAAAAAATAGAGAACATTCAACAGAAAAAAATGATTCTATCAATTACAGTTAAACTAAGATTGATGATGAATATTTTCATGTTTATTCTACAATTCATTCTTTCTTATCCTGTACAGCATTATTATGAGAGTGAAATTGTTGGGCAACTTTTGAGAATACTTTCTGTAGGCTATATTATCAATGCTTTTTATCAGGTTCCACTTTTTGTGCTAAGGAAAAAAATCGATTTTAGACCAGAAGTGTATGCAGGCATAGCAAAAGGTCTTGTTGATAGTGGAACAAAAGTATTGTTTGCTTATTTGGGGTTTGGTGCACTTTCTTTTGCCTATGGGTCAATTTTGGGTGGTATTGTATTTATGTTGATTATCATTAAAAAATCAAACGAAACGTTTGATTTAAAACTTTGGGATCAAGAATTATTTCATAAAATTTTTTATTTTGGAAAACATTATCTTGTTACTGGAATCGGAAGCTATTTATCTTCCTATATGGATAAGATTATATTAATGAACAACTTTAATCCTCATGCGCTAGGTTTGTATAATTTTGCATTTTCACAATCTGATAATATTCGAGCCAAAACAAGTCGTCCTATGGGTAAGTTGATCATAAGCTATATCGCCAAACATAAAGATGACCCTGAAAAAATAAAAAATGCATTATGGTCAATGAGTTATTTTGAATTGGTATTTTTTACACCTATATATATTTTTTTAATGTTTTATGCGGATTTTATTGTTGTAAACATTTTCGGAGACAAATGGCTTGATGCTGTTCCTGTTATACAAGTTTTCTTGGTATATGGATTGATCACATCTATTTATGGAGCCTCAATCAATATTTTGACTGGCATAGGATATCCTGAGATACAGTCTAAACTTTCTTTGGCAAATTTAGTTGTACTTATTCCTGTGCTATTACTTATTTCTTTTTTGAAAGGGAGTATTATTGATTATGCAATAACATATGTTGTTATTACCATATTGTATTCTGTAATAAAGTCAGGTATTGGCATCATTAAGCTAGGTTACAATCCTTTTGTTTTTTTTACGAGTCTTAAGCTTGGTATTTTTGTGATACAGAATATAATATTTTCTGTGAGTATTGCTTTAATAATTTCAATATTCGATAAAAGCATGGTTGGGTTTATATTGGCAGGAATACTTATGTTATTGCTCTTTATTTTGTTTCATCTTGTCATTTACAGACAATATTTTTTTAAATCATTTTCCTTTCTTGTAAATAAGGAACATAAAATATACAAATTGTTGACAAAAATATCTAACATACTTCTTCAAAAAGGAAAAATATGAAAAAACGGTTATTGTTTCACATTTTGCATTGCCATATAGTGGTATTGCAAGTTGGACTACAAGATTTTCATATCTGTTAAAAAAAGAAAATTCAAATATCGACTATGTTATTTGTCCTAAAAAAAATTTAGATAAAACTATTGTTCAGTCAAAACATTACCTTGTAGAAGAACCAAAAATTTTGAGATATAAAATGGAAGCTTTTATCAAGTTTTATCGTTTTAAAGTCTACTGGAATGCACTCAAGAAGATACTCTCCTCTGAAAAAGAACTGATTGTTATGATCATTGACAATCCTGGACTTTTGAAAACCGTTGATTATTATGCTAGAAAAGAAGGTGTAAGAAGTCGCATTAAAATATTATTTTTTATTCATGGGTATCATTATTTTATGCCACCTAATGAACTTGAAAATTTTTATGGAATGATAGATGACTTAATTGTATTGACAAGAGCTTCCTATCATTTTCAGCTTACTCAGACACATGCACTTCCTTGTGAAGTTACACATATATATAATGGGGTGGACTCAATAAAATTTCAACACGTTTCAGCTTCTGATAAAACAATATTGCGTCAGACATTGGGATTATCCGAAAATAAGATATATTTGCTTTGGCTCTCTCAAGATCGTTCTAAAAAAGGATTGCATATTATTCTTAAAGCCTGGGAAAAACTTATACAGGACCTCCCTAATATAGAACTTTTGATAATCGGAACCCATAATGAAATCCATGGTAAACAGATAAGATGGTTGGGAAGAATCCCTAATGATCAGTTAGCTTCTTATTATCAAGCTTCAGACATATATCTTTTTTCAACTTTATGCCATGAAGGGCACCCGATGTCCTTGACTGAAGCATTAAAATGCGGAAATGTATGTATAGCCTCCAATATCGACCCAGTTGCGGAAATTATGGGAACTGGTTCTTTTGGTCGGTTGGTAGATTTTCCAAATATGCCACAAAATTGGGTAAAAGCGATTTCTGATGAACTTAAGAAATATGAAAATAATAGTAGAATAAATACATATAGAAAAAATATACCAGATAAAATATATGATTTAGAAGAATGGTGTAAAAATATTGAAAAATTGGTTGAAAAATGGAAAAAACGTACATTATAGCAGAAATAGCACAAGCCCACGAAGGAAGTTTGGGTATTTTGCACTCCTACATCGATGCCCTGGCACAGACCGGAGTAGATGCTGTCAAGTTCCAGACACACATTGCCCATGCAGAGAGCAGTGAGCATGAACCGTTCCGTGTGAAGTTTTCGTATGAAGATGCCACACGGTACGACTACTGGAAACGGATGGAGTTCACACTGGAGCAGTGGAAAGGCATCAAAGCCCATTGTGATGAGGTGGGTGTTGCTTTTATCTCTTCTCCCTTTTCCAATGCGGCAGTAGACCTTCTTGAAGAAGCAGGGGTATCTGCCTACAAAATAGGCAGCGGGGAGGTAACGAACCTGCTGCTGCTTGAAAAGATAGCCCGAACAGGAAAGCCGGTCATTCTCTCATCGGGGATGAGCTCATTTGAAGAGCTTGACATCAGTGTGCAGTTTCTCAAAGAGAAGGGCATCGATGTTTCCGTACTTCAGTGTACGACAGCCTACCCGACCAAACCCGAAGAGTGGGGGTTGAATGTTATCGATGCATTAAAGACACGCTATGGGGTGCCCGTAGGATTTTCCGACCACTCAGGTGATATTTTCGCCTGTTTGGCAGCAGTGTCACTCGGAGCGGAGATACTGGAGTTTCATGCCGTGTTCGACAAACGGATGTTCGGTCCCGATGCCAAAGCATCTCTGACCATAGACGAGATTGCCCGTCTTGTCGAAGGGGTACGAGACATAGAGACTGCTCTCTCCCATCCAGTCGACAAACAGGACAACAGCCGATTTAGTACACTCAAAAGCATCTTTGAAAAGAGTCTTGCAGTTAACAAAAACCTTGAAGCCGGGCATGTGTTGACATTTGATGATCTTGAAGCCAAAAAACCGAAAGGGTTCGGCATCGATGCTTCTGCATGGCAACAAGCAATAGGCAAAACACTAAAAACAGATAAAACGACTTGGGAGTTTCTCACAAAGGAAGACATCGATGAATAAACGAAAAATTTGTGTGGTAATCACAGCAAGGCCAAGCTATGCACGGGTAAAAACAGCTTTAACCGCTATTAATGAACATCCTGATTTGGAACTTCAACTTGTTGTCGCAGGTTCTGCATTGTTAGACAGATACGGCAATGCTGTAAATGTCATAGAAGAAGATGGTTTCGAAATAACCGAAAAGGTCTACAATGTTTTGGAGGGTGAAACGCCAACAGCAATGGCCAAGACTACCGGTTTGGCACTGATGGAGCTGTCTAATGTTTTTTACAATCTTCAACCCGATGTTGTCGTCAGTATTGCCGACCGTTTCGAAACAATTGCCACTTCCATTGCCGCTTCTTATCAAAATATTCCTCTGGCACACATACAGGGGGGAGAAGTGACAGGGAACATAGACGAAAAAGTCCGCCATGCCAATACAAAACTGGCAGATATCCACCTGGTCGCTTCCCGGGATGCCCGTGAACGTGTCATCAAAATGGGAGAAGACCCTGCCTATGTTATCAATACGGGCTGTCCCTCGATAGATTTGGCAAAAGAAGTGCTGGAAAACCAGAAACTCGGTTTTGACCCTGTAGAAAAATATGGTGGTGTGGGAGACATAGACGACTGGGAGAAAGAAGGATACCTTGTAGTAATGCAGCATCCCGTTACCACAGAATATGAGGCATCCAAAGAACATGTGCTTGAAACACTCAAAGCGGTTGATGTACTGAATATGCCTACCTTCTGGTTCTGGCCCAATGTAGATGCCGGAGCTGACGGTACTTCTAATGCGATCCGTACTTTCAGAGAATTGAAAAACCCCAAAAATATCCGCTTTTTCAAAAACATGGAACCTGAAGATTTTCTACGCTTGATAAAAAATGCAAAAGTATTGGTCGGCAATTCAAGCGTAGGCATACGCGAAAGTTCCTACTTGGGGATTCCTGTTGTAAATATCGGTACACGCCAACATGGTCGAAAACGCGGGAAAAACGTGATTGACTGCGGTTACGATCAAAAAGAGATCGAGCAGGCTATTGAAAAGCATGTTGAACATGGTCACTACGAATCGGAATATATTTATGGAGACGGTATGGCTGGCGTTAAAATCGCAGAAACTTTGGCAACCATACCACTTCGTTTTCATAAAACGATTACTTATTAGTGGGGAAGTTGGAAGTTGGAAGTTTGAAGTTTGAAGTTTGAAGTTTGAAGTTGAGGAGGGGTGATGGCGAAGTTTAAAGAGTTGATTGTTTGGCAGAGAGCTATGGATCTTGTTGTTTTGGTTTATAAAAAACTGGAAGATTTTCCTAAAAATGAAATGTATGCTTTGTCGGATCAAATTCGTAGATGTGGTGTATCTATTCCTTCCAATATTGCTGAGGGGGCTGGAAGAAATTCTAAAAAAGAGTTTGTTCAGTTTTTGCATATTGCCTTAGGTTCTCTTTATGAACTACAAACACAATTGGAAATTTCGGAGCGTATTGGTTATATTGCCAATGATGAAATACTCTTGGATAAAATTTTTGAAATTGAAAAAATGCTTAATGCTCTAATAAGTTCCATAAAAAAAGGTATCCAATGAAACAAACTTCCAACCTGAAACTTGAAACTTCCAACTTGAAACTTCCAACTTCTAACTTAAAAATCCTCGGATTAATTCCGGCAAGGGGTGGTTCCAAAGGTGTGCCAGGCAAAAACATCAAGCCACTGGCAGGAAAGCCGCTGATCGCCTATACCATTGAACAGGCAAATGATGCTTTATTACTTGAAAAAACCATTCTCTCAACCGATGATGAGAAGATAGCGGAAGTGGCACGCAACTATGGACTTGAAGTACCCTTCATGCGACCGGAAGCACTGGCGCAAGATCATTCGGGAAGCCTTGAAGTCGTGCAGCATGCTTTGGATTTTATGGAATCACAGGGTGAAGTGTACGATGCGGTCTGTCTGCTTCAGGTGACAAGTCCTTACCGTCCACAAGGGGTCATAGACGATGCCATACGCATGTTTGTTCAGGAACGCCCCGATGCACTGGTATCGGTGAGGAAGGTGCCCGATGAGTTTAACCCTCACTGGACCTTTGAAATAGAAAAGAATAACCGTCTCAAAATCAGTACCGGAGAGAAAAAGATCATCCCCCGCCGTCAGGAACTTCCGCCTGCCTACCACCGTGACGGTGCCATCTACATCACTTCCGTAGAGACCATACGCAACAAAGGCTCACTGCTTGGAGACGATATTGTGGCTTTCCCCATCGAGAGTCCGGAGCTAATCAATATCGATACGATGGAGGATTGGGAAAAGGCAGAGTCCTTTTATGTATCCCTCAATGGAAAGGAAGAGTCGTAAATGTGCGGTATAGTCGGCATTGTCGGAAAGGCAGCGAAAGAGCGTACACTCGATGCAATGCTCCATGCCCAACAGCACAGAGGCCCTGACCATACCGGAAAGCTGATGCCAAAAGAGGGGGTGGCACTGGGACATAACAGGCTCTCTATCATTGACCTCTCTACTGAAGCGAACCAGCCCATGGAAGATGGTCAGGGACGCTATGTGATCGTCTTTAACGGTGAGATATACAACTATCTTGAACTAAGACAGACATTGGCTTACCACTATGCATTTCGTACCGTGTCCGACACGGAGGTACTCCTTACAGCCTATACTGTTTGGGGAGAAGCGATGCTTGAACGGCTTAACGGTATGTTTGCGTTTGTCATTTACGACCGGCAGCAGGGAAACCTCTTTTGTGCAAGGGATCGTTTTGGGGTAAAGCCATTCTACTATATGGAGTATGAAGGGAGTCTCTATGTTGCCAGCGAGATCAAGGCGTTTGAAGCTGCCGGCATACCGCTTCGTCCCAAAGAGAGAGTGTGGGCATCCTATCTTGCCTACGGTACCTACGGCAGACCTGAAGAGAGTTTTTGGGAAGGGGTACGGCAGCTTGAGGCAGGATGCTCGATGGTGTATGACGGCAGTGTGAAGATAAGACGGTGGTACGATTTTGCATCACGCATCGGGCAACTTCATACCGAAACTACACTCGAAGCGGTGCAGGCATCGTATGAAACGCTGCTTGAAGAGAGTGTCAAATTGCGTTTCCGTGCCGATGTAACAGTAGGGTTCAATCTCAGCGGGGGGTTGGACAGCTCGACCCTGCTTGCCATGGTACACAAAACCCATCCGGGCAATGACAACATCAAGGCATATACCTTCTACACAGGTGACGAACGCTACGATGAGGACAAATGGGTAGAGATGATGCTTGAGCGTACAGGCAACCCGCTGCAAAAAGTGCTTCTTACCGCTGCAGGTGTACCCGCACTTGCCCAGGAGCTGTTTGAAGTGCAGTATGAACCCTATGGGGGCATCCCTACAATCGCTTACTACACGCTTTTTAAACAGGCAAGAGCTGACGGGACACTGGTGCTGCTTGACGGACAGGGCATGGATGAGCAGTGGGCAGGGTATGATTACTATACGGCACAGGGTGACAGCCTTGTACAGGGTGTCAAGACATCTCCCACCCGTACCAATGTTTTGCGGACAGACTTTGCCCAGGCAGCGCAAAAACATCCTTATCCCAAACCCTTTGATAATGCCTTGCAGAATATGCAGTACCGAGATCTTTTTTATACTAAAATCCCACGGGCTTTGCGTTTTAATGACCGTGTTTCCATGGCATCGTCGGTTGAACTGCGTGAACCTTTTCTTGACTACCGTCTGGTTGAGCTTGCCTTTGCGCAGCCACAGGAGTACAAGATACGTGCAGGGCAAAAAAAGTGGATGCTCCGGCAGATTGCACAAAAGCATTTGAGTAAAGAGATCGTTTTCGCTCCCAAACGTCCGGTACAGACACCTCAGCGTGAATGGTTAGGTAATGAGTTGACAAGTTTTGTAGATGAACAGATAGAGCAGATCGCATCTTCAGAACTGAGACGATGGTTTAAGGTAGATGAAATGCAAAAAGAGTGGCTTGCCTACAAAAACGGTGCACAGGATAACGCTTTTTATATTTGGCAGTGGGTGAGTGTCGGACTGATGATAGAAAGCAGGGGGATCAAGTGAAAATACTGTTTTTGGTACCCGATGGTGTGGGAATACGCAATTATCTGTATTCGAACATTTTAAAAGATTTGACAGATAAAGGGCATGAAATCGTTGTGTGGCATGCGTTGAGTGAAAGTGCTTTAGGCGAGGTTGAATCTTTACATGACATAAGATTGGATAGTGAGCCGTTACCGCCCTATAAAGAGAGTATGTCTGAAAAGTTCTTACGTGAGAGTATCAGCTATGCCCGTTTGCGGCATAACACTCATATAGTGAAAAATCAGACTCTGATGACGAACTGGGCACCTTCCATTAGAAATTTCAGGCTTAAACTGTTTTATAAAGCAGTGGAAATAACAGGTTCTGCTTTTAACAGTGATAAAGCTATTTTAAAGATGGAAGGCATGTATGACAATCGTGTGAAAAAATCAGCCTATCTGCAGCCGTTTAGTGATTTTTTAAAACGTCATAATCCGGATGTGGTGTTCAACACGCATCAGCGTTCCATCATTGCCGTACCTGCTGTTCTCACAGCGCAGATGTCAGGTATAAAGACAATCACCGCGATCTACTCATGGGACAACCTTCCCAAAGCCCGGCTGGCTACACGGACGGATGGTTATTGTGTATGGTCAGAGTATATGAAAAATGAGATGCAAATGTATTATCCTGAAATAGAGGAAGCTTCCATAGTTGTTACCGGAACACCTCAATTTGATTTTTACCATGACAAATCACTTTACTGGGACAAAGAACTATTTTGCCAAAAATATGATCTTGATCCTAAGAGAAAAATAATATGTTTTTCCGGTGATGATACACGTACCTCTCCTTACGATCCTGAGTATTTGGCAGACCTTGCAGAAGCGGTAGAACAGATGGAAAAAAGCAAAAGACCCCAAATACTTTTTCGTCGGTGCCCTGCTGACTTTTCAAATCGGTATGATGAAGTGTTGAAGCGTTATAAGGATGTCATTAAAGTGTCCGATCCTTTGTGGAACCGTGATGAGGGTGAAAATTGGAACCTTTTTTACCCATCATTTGAGGATGTTGCATTACTGGTCAATATCGCCTTTCATTGCGATACGGTTTATAATGTCGGGTCAACCATGGCACACGACTTTGCGATGTTTGACAAACCGGCATGTTATATCAAGTATGACCAGACAGATTCTGAAGCGTGGTCGGTAGAGACGATTTACAGGTTCCAACACTTTAAAAGTATGGAAGGCCTGGATGCCGTAGTATGGATCAACAGTAAAGAAGAAATGGCTGAAAAGGTACTGCGTGTACTTGAACATCCCGATGAAGTTGCAGTTGACAGAAAGAAATGGCTGAATATCATTACCGAATCTCAACAAAATGTTTCAAAACGTATTGCAGCATTTTTAACAGAAGGATAAAATATGCACATCTCTTTTATAACCCATGAATACCCTATGACCGGAAAAACGCAGGGAGGCATAGGGTCAGTTGTACAGACCATAGGACGTGCGTTGTGCAATAAGGGCATACGGGTATCGGTTGTTGGTGCCTACAACGGGATCGAGCGTGAGATGTATGAAAATGACGAGGGGGTACACGTATGGCGGCTTCCCGGTGCCAGATGGCCGGCGGGCAACTTTATACCAAATTCTAAACGTTTGGTAAAAAAACTTTACCAGATACATGATGAAACACCCATAGACATCATTGAAGGTGCAGAGCTTTCTTTTGCGTTCATTCCAAATAATTTTCCTGCCAAAAAAGTGATACGTATGCATGGCGGGCATCATTTCTTCGCGGTGACATTGGGTAAAAAAACTGCATTCTGGCGTTCTTTTCAGGAGAAGCAGTCGTTTGCAAAAGCTGACGGGCTGATCGCTGTCAGTGATTTTGTGGGCAAGACTACGAAATCACTGCTGCACTTTTCACAACCTTTTGAAACGATCTACAATATCGTCGATACCGGAAAGTTTTATGCCGCATCGGATGACAAGGTGATCGCAAGGAAGATCCTTTTTGTCGGTACGGTAGTTGAGAAAAAAGGGGTACGCCAACTGGTAGAAGCAATGCCGAAGATCCTTGAGGCTTACCCGGATGCCACACTTGACATTGTCGGTAGGGACTGGAAAGATCCCCAAACAGGAGAATCCTATACTGCATACCTGAAAACATTCATTACACCAGACATTGAAAAAGCCGTGAAGATCGTCGGACCGCTGCCGCATCATGATATACCAAAAAAGCTGGAGCAGGCGGAGGTGTGTGTGTACCCTTCGCATATGGAGGCGATGCCTATTGCCTGGCTGGAAGCACTCGGTATGGGCAAAGGGGTGGTTGCAAGCAAACTCGGACCCGGACCTGAAGCAGTAATAGACCAGAAGACGGGACTGCTTTGCCATCCGCTCGATCCGAATAATATTGCCGGAAAGATCATCGCCATGTTCGACGATCCTGAAATGGCACAGGTGATGGGAGAGAATGCGCGGGAAGATGTTCTGACCCGTTTTAATCTGGAGCGTATTGTCGAACAGAATATCGATTTTTACAGGTCATTGTTATGAAGTTTCTCATAGTCACACACGTCCAACATAAAAAAACAGGTGATCAGATATATGGGTATGGCCCCTATATTAAAGAGATGAACCTTTGGTTAAAACATGTCGATGAAGTAAAAGTGGTCGCCCCCATACAGAATGGCACTGCCGATCTGATAGACCTTCCTTACAAACATGAAAAACTGACATTTTCCGAAGTTCCGGCTTTTCACCTCACTTCTAAAAAAGAGGCTGTAAAAACACTTTTTAAACTCCCTGTCGTTTTTGTGCAGATCGTACGTGGCATGGTCTGGGCAGACCACATACACCTCCGCTGTCCGGGCAATATGGGCTTACTGGGCAGTGTGGCACAGATCTTTTTCCCTCATAAACCAAAAACAGCCAAATATGCCGGCAACTGGGACCCTGACAGTCCACAGCCATGGAGCTACCGTTTACAAAAGAAGATACTCTCCAACACGTTTCTGACCCGTAATATGAAAGTACTGGTATATGGTGAATGGCCGGAACAGAGTAGTAACATTGTCCCGTTTTTTACAGCTACGTATAGTGAGGAGGAAGTTTCAAGTTTCAAGTTTCAAGAAAGAGCTTCCAACTTCCAACCTCAAACTTCCAACCTCCAACCTCCAACCTCCAACCTCCAACTTCCAACTTCCAACTTCCAACTTCCAACTTCCAACTTACTGTACGTAGGTGCCCTAAGCCCAGGGAAACGTCCATTGCTCAGCATTCAAACTGCAGAACGTCTGCACAAGGAAGGGTATGAAGTACATTTAGATCTGTTTGGTGAAGGTGTGGAACGTCCAAAGCTTGAGTCGTACATCAAGGAGAACGGGCTGGAAGATTTTGTGGTGCTTCACGGCAACCAAGATGCCGATACTGTTAAACGCTACTACCAAAATGCACATTTTCTCATCTTTGTCTCCAAGTCTGAAGGCTGGCCGAAGGTGGTGGCAGAGGCGATGTTTTGGGGGTGTCTGCCCATTACGACAGATGTTTCCTGTGTCAATTACATGATAGGCAACGGATCTCGAGGGAAGATCGTTATGCCCAATGTGGATGACATTGTAAACAAGGTAAAATATTATCTTGAAAATGCAGATGCATTCAGGCAAAGCAGTGAAGAGGCTATGACATGGTCACGGCAGTTTACGCTGGAAAAGTTTGAAGAAGAGATTGGGAAGCTACTATATGGGAATTAAAGAGCCGAGGGTATTGCAGTTGATAGACTCACTGGCTGCCGGTGGTGCAGAACGTGTCAGTGTCAATCTGGCAAATGCACTGAAAGAAGCAGACGTTCCCAGTTACCTGTGCGCAACACGTCAGGGTGGTGCACTGGAATCTTTTCTTTCCGATAACGTGGGATATATGATTTTACATAAACATTCAGCATTGGATATGAAAGCCCTTGGAAAGTTGATAAAATTTATAAAAAAGCATAAAATCAATGTGATCCACGCACACTCCTCCTCTTTTTTTACTGCGGTGCTTTGCAAGCCGTTTACCGGTGTCAAGATTATCTGGCATGACCATAACGGTATCCGTTATGAAGTAGATCCAAAACAAAATAGAATCATCATACAATTTTCCCATTTTTTTGATGCCGTTATTTCAGTGAATGAAAAACTTGTACAATGGAGTAAAAATAATTTATATTTGCATGAAAAAAAAATTATCTATGTACAAAATTTTGCACAACTGGAGGAAAAAAATTCTTTTGTGTCACTTCCCGGAACAAAAAATACGCGTATAGTATGCCTGGCTAATTTACGCTGGCAGAAAGACCATATAAATTTGTTAAAGGCATTTGAGCAAGTACATGAAACGCATCGAGAATATCATCTCCTGCTTGTCGGAGAGGACAAAAACGATGCCTACAGCCAAAAGATCAAGGCATTCATCAAAGCAAACCATTTGCAGGACAATGTGCATATTCTGGGTACCAGAAGTGATTCGGCAGATATTTTGTTGGCTTCGGGCATGGGAATACTATCTTCAGAGTCTGAAGGATTGCCTGTGGCACTGCTTGAGTATGGCCTGGCAAAACTGCCTGTCGTCTGTACAGAGGTGGGCCAGTGTGCAGAGGTGCTTGGGCATGGGGTGCATGGTGAAGTCGTACCGGCAAAGGACAGTGAAGCATTGGCAGAAAGTATGTTGAAGCTCATAGAAGATGAAAAATATAGAGAGAGCATGGCATCGAAATTGAATGCACATGTGAGAGAAAATTACTCTTCAAAAGCTGTGGTACAAAAACTTGTCGAAATCTATAATGAGGTCTTAAATGCGTAAACTGTTTAGGGGGAAGTATCAACCATTGGTGCTATTGGTTTTGATGATAGCATTGGGAGCAGTGACTGCCCAAATTTCCCAAATAGCATTTTTGGTAGGCATGGGAGCATTTGCCATAGGTATGTACCGTACCATACTCAGACGCAACAGGGGTGGAGAGGCCCATCTTTTTGCCGGATTTATCGTAGGAGCGGAAGTGTATCTTCGCATGTCCTTTGCCGGCTTGCCCTGGGAGTTTGGGAAAATCGCCGTTTTTTTACTGCTTTTGACCGGATGGGTCGTTGAAAAAAAACATAAACCTTTTCCTTTGCTTTTTTTGGTCTATTTGCTTTTACTGCTTCCCGGTATATTCGTCCCAAATTGGGAAAGCATAGCCCATTTTAAAAAGGAGTTTATGTTCACATTTTTTGGGGAAGTTGTATTGGTGATGAGTGTATTCTACTTTTATAAACGCACTCTGAGTCTGGAAGATATGGTGCGTTTTGTCAGATGGATACTGCTTGGTGTGATAGTAACCTCGGCACTGTTGTTTCTGAAGACCCCTGACTATGGATCGATCCATTATGGCGGGGGCTCTAATTTTGCTGCAAGTGGCGGATTTGGTCCCAACCAGGTTGCAGCTATTTTGGGACTGGGTATGGTGTTGATCGGGTATGCGTTGTTAACTGGCCGTAAGATATTTGTCTATCGTACCATTGATGTCGGAATGCTTCTGCTGTTTACGCTTCAGGGACTTTTTACACTTTCACGGGGTGGGCTGATCGCAGCTATTTCCTCTTTAGTATTGGGCATTGTTTTATTGTATCTCTATAATATAAAACAGGCTATGCATCTTTTGCATATTCGCTTTACGCATATTGTAATTTTAGGTTTAGTATTTTCATTTGCTTTTTTTGTTTCCAATAATATTTCATCCGGTGCAGTAGAACGTCGCTATATCAATACCGATAAGTATGGTCAACAGATCAAGGAAGACTACACAACAAAGCGTGGTGACATTGTTTTGGCAGACTGGAAAACGTTCTTGGATCATAGTATTACGGGAGCGGGTATTGGCGGCGGCAGAGTATATCGTGCAGAAGATACAGGCATCAGTGCTGCGCATGTAGAGTTAAGCAGGTTGCCTGCGGAACACGGTATTTTGGGTTTGTTTGCCTTGGCGATCATGTTGTTGTTTCCTGTTTGGATGTTTTTCCGCAGTAAAAATGCGATAACACGTTTTACTCTTGTCGTGTTTACCGGTTACGGTGTTTTGACCATGACACACAATGCTATGCGCTTGGCTTTGCCCAGTTTTCTGTATGGTGCAGGATTTATCTGGATATTGATAGAAAATAAGCATATGAAACTAAAGGGCAGAGGATGATCCTCTACATAGGAAACAAACTTTCCCGGCACGGAAATACACCGACCTCTGTAGAAACACTTGGAAAACTACTGTCAAAAGATTTTCAGGTAAAGTCAGTTTCCGACAAAAAAAATAAAATACTTCGACTTTTAGAGATGCTTTGGTCTATTGTCAAATACCGGCATAAGACAGAGTATGTACTCATAGATACCTACAGCACTTCCAATTTTTACTATGCACTGCTGTGTGCAGGGATGGCTCGCTGTGTCGGTGCGCCTTATATCCCTGTTTTGCATGGGGGAAAGCTTGAAAACCGCTTACGTTTGAATGCAAAGATGAGTGACTTCATATTTAAATATTCCTATGCCAATGTTGCACCTTCCGGCTATTTGTTTGAGATCTTTCAAAAGTACGGCTATAATGTTGACTATATCCCCAATAATATAGAGATTGGGAACTACACATTTACCAAACGAAACAGCGTTCGTCCAAAACTGCTTTACGTGAGGGCTTTCAGCCCCCTGTATAACCCCCAAATGGCGCTGGATGTGCTGGCTCTTTTGTTACAAAAATATGACGATGCCTCTTTGTGTATGGTTGGTCCTGACAGAGACGGTACACTTGAAAAAATAAAACAGAAAGCCGAAGAAATGGGACTGGATGACAAAGTCATATTTACAGGAAAATTAAGTAAAGAGGCTTGGTGGAAGTTATCTGAATCGTATGACATTTTCATTAACACAACCAACGTTGACAATACGCCTGTGAGTGTTATGGAAGCCATGGCACTGGGCTTACCGGTAGTGAGTACCAACGTTGGCGGGATCCCCTATCTTGTAGAAGATGGCAAAGAGGCTCTGCTGGTGGATGCTGATGATGCAGAAGGGATGGCACAGAAAATATTGCTCCTCGTCGACCATCCGTTAAAAGCCGTTGAATTGGCACAAAATGCACGAAAAAAGGTCGAGGGGTTTGACTGGGAAAATGTTAAAATTGCCTGGGTAGACTTGTTGAAAGGTAAAAAATAAATGTCACTCTTTGAACTGATCTATAAATGGCGACACCATGACCTTGCTCCCATCGTTGATGAACTGAAAACACTGAGGGCATTGCCCAAAGATGACTTTGAAGCATGGCAGGAGCAGAAAAAATGGGAGATAGTGCAGTATCTTTATGAGAATAATGCATTTTATCGGGAACATATAGGTGACCAGCTTCCTGAAAAGTGGGAGGAACTTCCTCTTGTCCTGAAGTCAGATCTCCAAAGTAATGAGTATCAGCTTATAAGTGGAAGTTTAAATAAGAATGAAATCTATGCAAACAATACTTCTGGTTCATCGGGGCATCCTTTAAAATTTACAAAAGACTATTATACGCAAGCCCGAGTATGGAGTGCAAAAAAACTTTTTTTTCAAATGCATGGCATAGATATAGGCAGTCGAGAGGCACGATTTTATGGTATACCGAAAAGTTGGAGATCTGCATGGGTCCAAAGACTAAAAGATATGGTTTTGAATCGTTACAGATTTGTCATTTTTGAAATGTCTGATAAAATATTTTCCAAATGGGTAAGCAAATTTCAGAGCGATAAATTTGAATATATTTATGGTTATACCAGTTCTATCGTACTTTTTTGTCGATATCTTAATACAAACAATATTTTACTTAAGTCTATTTGTCCTACATTAAAGGTATGTATGGTGACATCTGAGACCTGTACCAAAGAAGATAAAATACTCATCGAAAAAGCTTTTGGAATTCCTGTTGTTCAGGAATATGGAACGACAGAGGTCGGTTTACTTGGATATGAATGTCAAGAAGGTACAATGCATATTCCTGAAGATAATGTTTTTATTGAGTCAACATCCAATGGAGAATTATTGGTAACAGATCTTTTTAATAAAAGTTTCCCATTTGTAAGATATAAGGTAGGTGATATTGCGGATATAACTGAAAAAAAATGTAAGTGTGGATCTTCCTATCGATCGATTGACAAATTGTTGGGACGTACAAATGATGTTATCCAATTGCCAAGCGGAAAGTTTTCACCAGGGTTTACTTTTTATTACGTTTCACGTGCATTACTTGAATCTTCCGGTATTTTAAAAGAATTTATAATCCGTCAAACAGCTTTGGATACGTTTGAGTTTGATGTTGTCTCCGATAAGGCTTTGGAGGAGACAGATATAGAAGAGTTGAAAAAAACGGCTGAAGAATATCTTGAACCAGGGTTGAATATCGTAGTGCATCAGGTCGACCGGATTGAGCGCCCGGCTTCAGGGAAAATCAAACATTTTTATTCGGAATTGGAGAATAAGTGAAAATCCTCTTCATCACTAAACCAACAAAGTTAAAATAAAAATTTAATAGTTGTTAAATAGTATGGATATTGACATATGTATATAAATAATATTTAATATTGTTAAACAAATATTGAGGAATTGTAGTATGCTTAGTGTTGAACAGTTAGAAAAGCAGCAAGTGGGGTTGAGACTTCCTAAGTATCTTATAGATGATATAGATGCATTTACCAAAAAATACTCTGTGACCAGAACAGATATCATTGTGGAAGCAATAAAGTCATATATCAGTGAGCAGAAATCAAAATTATTTTATGATAATTTTGAAAATGCAGCAAAAGAGTTGCAAGAGACTCGTAGCTTGAAGAAACATAAAGAAATACAAAGTTTAAATGATTTGATTGATGAACTTGAAGATCATTAGTAGAGAATAATCTTTACCTAATGGCAATGTACTCCAAAACAGAATTGGAAAATATTAGTGATGAAAGAATAAATGAAATTCTTCAGAGATATAATTTATGATATAAAATATTAATTGTGAAGCAAGATTACTAGAGGAGTTAATAGCGCTTATAGAGAAGCTGAAAGTATCTCAAATCTTTATTGATGCCAAAACATATGAAGAAGGGAGCGGAAGTGACCGTCATGACTTGTGTGCCTGATTTTCCTCAGGGAAAAGAGAATAAAAAATAAATATTCGTGTTATAATATGAACAAATAGGCTAAATATAGCATAGTAATAGACTTTAAAGATATGCATGTGAAAAATTGAAAGGGTGGAATATGACAAAAAAGGATATTTTACAGACGTTGCAGCAGCAGGAAAATTTTATGAAAAAAGAGTTTGGTGTAGAGAAAATAGGTCTTTTTGGCTCTTATGCAAAAGGGAAGCAGACAGAGTCCAGCGATATTGATTTTTATGTAGAATTTAGAAAAAAAACATTTGACAATCTTGCAGGATTGTGGGTATATTTGGAGACATTGTTTCATAAAAAAGTCGACATTTTACACAAACACAGCAACAGCAACAGCGTTATTTTAAATAGCATTCAAAAAGAGGTTGTTTATGGACAAAGCAGCGACTAAAGAGCTTTTGAAGTTTATACTTGAGAGTATTGCACTTATCAAGCGCCGTTTCGAGCCTGTTTGCAGCAGTGATGATTTTATAAACAGTGATGAAGGACTCGACAGGTTGGATGCGATATCCATGCGGCTACAGTCTATTGGTGAAGCATTGAAAAATATCGATAAAAGAGATAGAGAGATTTTATTGCGCGTCGCTTCTCAAAACTATTGGAGCAAAATCATTAAAACCAGAGAAATTTTGACACATCACTACATCGATATCGATGCTGAGATAATTTATGATATCTGTGATGAAAAGATAGATGAATTAGAAGCGTATATTCAAGAGCTAAACGAATCGATTTAGAAGAAATGGACTATCTTTCTCTTTATAAAAAATATAATTATTACAATGTATAATATAAAAAAACAAATGAAAATCCTCTTCCTCACCGACAACTTCCCTCCCGAAACCAATGCTCCTGCAACCCGTACCTATGAACACTGCAAAGAGTGGGTGAAAAAGGGGGCGGAAGTCACCATCATTACCTGTGTGCCAAATTTTCCACAAGGAAAAGTGAATAGAATATAAATATTCGTGCTATAATACGAATAAATAGATTAAAGTAGGTTACTATAGTATGGAAAAGGTAATTTTATCTCAAAACAAACATTGGAACAAGCCTTATGCTGAACTGTACGAGAGGGATATATTTCCCAGTTTGGTAAAAAAACTGGAGGTTAAACATATACAGGTGCTTCAAGGCATAAGAAGAAGTGGTAAATCCACACTGTTCAAACTTCTTATCAATCATCTTTCCCTGGAAATCGACCCACAGGAAATACTGTATGTGAATCTGGATGATCCATTCTTTATTCCCTATTCGGATGATGCTGCAAAACTGCATGATGTCATCCAGACAGCACAAAAACTTACACAGAAGAATATAACATATCTGTTTTTAGATGAAGTACAGGCGATGAATGGCTGGGAAAGATATGTGAAAAGTGTCTACGATAACGAAGCGTTTAAAAAGATATTTATTACGGGTTCAAACTCTTCACTCCTGAATGGTGACCTGGCAACTTTATTGACAGGACGATATTTATCTACCAAAGTGTATCCACTCTCATTAAAGGAGATATTGAAAATAAATGACATCACTACCTATATGCAGCTTGTAGAGCACTCACCGAAGGTTTTAAACATCGTAGACAATATGGTCAAGTATGGATCTTTTGTAGAAATAGTTGATAACAAAGAAGAATTTAGGAGAGAGATACTCAGCGCTTACTACGATACTATTTTGCTTAAGGATTGTGTCACCAATAATGCCATTAGAGATGTCAAAAGTTTTAAAGAGTTAAGTTATTATCTGCTCTCCAATGTAACATCTCTGTATTCCTATAATTCACTTGCAAAAGCAATTGATATAAATGATAAAAGTGCCAAAG
The DNA here is from genome assembly GCF_015493435.1 of Sulfurovum sp. Lineage (GTDB taxonomy): Bacteria > Campylobacterota > Campylobacteria > Campylobacterales > Sulfurovaceae > Sulfurovum. Next base: position 46,322 of record NZ_WGDD01000001.1, on the reverse strand, counting down.
AGTACGTGTCATATCTGGAAAACAGTTATTTGATCGATGAGATCAAGCACTACTCTTACTCTCTCAAAGAGCAGAACCATTCCAAGAAAAAGATATACGCCAATGATAATGGTTTTTTATCTTTTAGTTATAGTTTTTCAGAGAATCGTGGAAAGATGCTTGAAAATTTAGTCTATACAGAATTGATCAAAGCGGGATATGAAGTCTATTTTTACAATAAGAATTTTGAATGTGATTTTATAGCTATACAAGATGGTAAGATAATCGCCATTCAAGTATGTTATGAGTTGCATGATCAAAATAGAAAAAGAGAAATAGGCGGACTTGCCAAGCTGCCGTTTGAAGTAGATAGTAAATATATTATTACCTATAATCAGTCAGATACTTCTGACAGTGTAAAGATTGTTGCATTTTGGGAATACTTTGGTGTATAAGGAAAAGGGAAAATGAAAATACTCTTCCTCACCGACAACTTCCCGCCCGAAACCAACGCTCCGGCAACCCGTACCTATGAACACTGCAAAGAGTGGGTGAAAAAGGGAGCCGAAGTAACCATCATTACTTGTGCACCCAATTTCCCGCAGGGAAAGGTTTATGAGGGATATAAAAACAGGCTGTATCAGAAAGAAAATATTGACGGCATTGAAGTCATACGGGTCTGGAGTTATATCACTGCAAACGAAGGCTTTGCAAAACGGGTACTTGACTATGTGAGCTTTGCCTTTTCTGCATTTTGGGTCGGGCTGTTTCAAAAGGCTGATGTCGTCGTGGCGACTTCTCCGCAGTTTTTTACCACCTGGGCAGCAGTCGGTATCTCGAAGATCCGAAGGAAACCGTGGATCTTCGAGTTGCGGGACCTCTGGCCGGAGTCCATTCGTACCGTTGGGGCTATGAAGCAGAGCAGGGTGCTTGACTGGCTGGAAAAGGTGGAGCTATGGCTCTACAGGGATGCCGACAGAGTAGTGGCCGTGACGGAAGCATTCAAACAAAACCTTATTGGCCGCGGCATCGACGCAGAGAAGATCGATGTCGTCACCAATGGGGCAAATCTTGAGCTATATGTTGCAAGAAAGAAAGACAAGGCACTCCTGAAATCACTTGGACTGGAAGGGAAGTTTGTTGTCGGCTACATTGGAACACATGGCATGGCACACAGTCTGGACTTCATTGTCACCGCTTTGAAAAAAGTGGATGACCCTGACATCCATTTCCTGTTTGTCGGCGGTGGGGCGATGAAACAAACCATTGTGGAGATGGCAGAGAAACTGGCATTGAAAAATGTAACGTTTCTTGACCCCGTTTCCAAAAAACAGGTGCCAGACTACCTCTCCATTATCGATGTGTCACTCGCCCCGCTCAAAAAGTCCGACACTTTCAAAACCGTCATCCCCTCCAAGATATTTGAAGCCTCCGCCATGCGAAAACCCACACTGCTTGGTGTTGAAGGGCAGGCACAGGAGATCATAGAAAAATATGGTGCCGGACTTTGCTTCAAACCGGAAGATGAAACAGATTTCCTTGAAAAACTTGGACGACTTAAAAATGATAAAGCGTTGTATGAAACCTGCCAATCAGGATGTGACAAACTGGTACAGGATTTTGACAGAAAAGTCTTGGCTGAAAAGATGTTGGGTATCTTGGCTGACAGTTGTTCATATTCTAACATTAGTTAAAAATTTAAGAGATATATAAATATATATATCGTAGTATGTACATATATATTGAAAGGGGTTCATTATGTTGGAACTGGGTATTTCGCAGGCACAGGCACAGTTCACAAAGCTCTTGTCCCAGACAGTTTTAATAGTCGATAAAAAGGCACGTAAAAAAAAGGCTGTGATCATGCCTTACGAAGAGTATGAAAAGCTGATGAGACAAGCCAGTACAGAGAAGAGTCTTGAAGAAGGATCATTCAACCAGTTTGTAGGTATACTGGATAACACATTTAAGACAGATGACATAAAGTATAACAAGATTGTCAAATGAAGGTTTTTGTCGATACAAATATTTTTCTCGATCTCATTTTAAAAAGAGAGAATTTTGAGAATGCATTGTTGATATTTAATGCTATAGAGAAAAAATACTACTTTGGAGTGGTGTTGGATATCACACTGTTAAATATTGACTATGTTGCAAATAAACAGGTAAAAGATGTCAAAGCTTTTTTGAGACTGGTCAACAGTGTGTTTGAAGTTGTTGGTGGGAACAACAAAATGTTTCATGACGCATTATCTTTGAAAAATGATGACTTAGAAGACAGTTTACAGTATGTGAGTGCTCAAAAAATGGTGTGTGATGTCATTGTGACCAATGATCAGAACTTCTATGCGGAAGGCATAGAAACATTGACAAGTAGTACATTTGTGAAAAAATATTTCAAATAAAAGGTATAAAACAGTATGAAAATCATCTCTGTAGTCGGGGCAAGGCCCAATTTTATGAAAATTGCACCCTTTGTGCATGCGATAGAAGCGTATAATCACGATCTTGCATCTGAAAAAATAGAACATTTGCTGGTACATACCGGGCAGCATTATGATGACCGTATGTCAAAAGTCTTTTTTGAATCACTTGGCATCCCTGATGCAGACAGGCATATGGACATAGGTTCGGGTACCCATGCCGAGCAGGTAGGGCATACGATGATTGCTTTTGAAAAGATCATCAAAGAGGAAAAGCCGGACTGGGTAGTGGTCGTGGGTGATGTCAATGCCACACTCGCCTGTTCCGTAACCGCCAAAAAAGAGCACATCAAAGTCTGCCACATCGAAGCGGGGTTGCGCTCGGGCGATATGGATATGCCCGAAGAGATCAACCGTCTGGTGACAGACCGCCTCTCTGACCTGCTGCTTACGCCTGATCTGCTTTCAACAGAGAACCTTCGCAATGAAGGTGTAGCAGAGGGAAAAATCTGTTTTGTGGGTAATGTAATGATCGATACGCTCGAAGCCAACAGAGAGAAAGCTGAAGCGATGCAGGTTGAAAATATAGTAAAAGAAAACCTGCTTGATCCTCTGCGTGAGGTACCCGATGAGATAGGGGAGTATTCTGTATTGACCATGCACAGACCTTCCAATGTCGATAAAAAAGAGGTACTGGAACCGATTGTCGATTTTTTGCTGGATGAGGTATGTGAAAAAGAGCTGCTGCTCTGGCCAATCCATCCCCGGGCGAGAAAACAGCTTGAGACCTTTGGATTGTGGGAGAAGGTAAGCACGTCCCCGATGATTATACTGCTTCATCCAGTCAACTACCATGAGATGCTCAAGCTCAATATGTCCGCGAACAGTATGCTTACCGACAGCGGCGGATTACAGGAAGAGTGCTGCGTGCTCGGTACCCCTTGTCTGACACTGCGCTGGAACACCGAACGCCCCATTACCCTCAAAGAGCATGGCGGCGCATCCACCCTGGTGGGGAACAATGTCGCTGCCATACGTGAAGCCTACCAAAAAGTCTCAGAGACTAAACGCAAACCGCAGCGTCCGGAACTTTGGGACGGCAAAGCGGCAGAGCGCTGCCTTGAAGCCATTTTGGAACATACACCGCAATGATAGGAAAGTCCCTCTCCCGCTACCTGAAGCACGGCAAACTGGCAGAAATATTTTGGCGGAAATGATGTTAAAGATTACAGAAAGTAGATTGACATTATAATTCTATTGAAGTATAATAAACCAAAAAGGAGTCATTGAATGAGAAAACAAACCTCCATAAAAGTTGACCCTGAAGCATGGGAGAAGGCAAAGGAGATATTTAAAGAGTATGATCTAACCCTTTCCGATGCGATCAATATTTTTTTAAACAAAGTCCGTCTTGAAGGTGGTATGCCTTTTGAGATCAAACTGCCACGCTCATCGCATTTGAAACAAAACGAAACAAATACGGAAAAAGACAACGATATCCCCTGGGCTTACTGGAAAGATGTCGAACTGGATAACTTTGGCAAGATCGCCATAGGGTTGAGCAAACATGATTATGATGAGGAAGATTACAGCAAATGGTAGGGGGAATCTATGTTATCGATATGCCTTACTCTCATTTCAGACAGTTTAAGGCACGTCCCGTTTTGGTGTTTAAAAAAATTGACAAAAACGATCTTCTTGTCTTGCCGCTGACAACAAATCTTTCAGGTAAAGGCATTGTTATTGACAGTAGCGATATAAAAGAGGGGAGTTTAAAGAAAAAATCGGTTTTGATTATTCCAAAACTAACAGCTATAGACAGTGGACTTATCAATCATACTCGATGTATTGCAAAGCTTAAGAGTAGTGTGTTTGCAGCCATCCGGGAAGCACTGTGTGCGCAACTTGAATGTTGAGGAGGCATTGTTGATATTCAATGCTATAAAGAAAAAACAAAATAAAACTTTGAAAGCTATTGCATAATGCTTGGACAAACTCTCTCCCGCCACCTAAAGCACGGCAAACTTCAATGGCTTGGAAAACCCTTGTATGAAGGCTTGGTCGCGCTGGAGTTGAAATGGGTAAAGAGAAAAGAGCGGGATAGACTGCCTTTCAAACATACGCCGCTGGTCAATACTGCATCCTACCGACAAAGCATCCCTTATCCCGCCGGGAACACTGCTCTCGGGTCTGCCGGTATATGACAAGATTCCAAATTTTTACATTGCCCGTACAGAACGGCTGAAGCTGGTGGGATGGGATGCGCGCATCAAACGCCTCGATCATGCCGATTTCTTTACACGTGCCAAGGGAACACTTGTCACTGTGATGAATGGACAATTTAAGATTTTGCATGCCCAGACACCCCATAACCGCCCCTATATGCAAAAGCGCTATGATGTAAAGCAGGACAGTGCCGTTTTAAAAATGAAATATTATATGAAGATGTAACTCAGGCTTCCGCATCTGTGTGACAAAGTTTTTATCATATCTCATTTTTCAACTATTATTATAGATCCCCTCAAAATATAGAAATTTTGATTATGTTATAATAAACCCAATGAAATAATGAGGAGAATATATGCATACCATTCAATTGAAAATTGATGACAGTATTTTTGATAAAGTAATGACCATGCTTGAGCTGCTTCCTCAAGATAAAATCAGGGTAGAAGATAACGGGTATGACTATCCCCCGATATCGAAAAAAGAGGCTGCAAGAAAAGTGCAATATGCTATTGATCATATGGCTAAAGGTGAAGGAGTGTCACTGGATGAAGCTTTCAATAAAGTTTTGGGATATTGAAACAGTATACTATTATTGTTGAACCAGAAGCACTGCAAGATCTGGAATCGATTTTCTGGTTTATTGCGAAGAATGATACTGCAGTCAAAGCAGAAACATTTTTAGAGGAACTAAAAACAACAATAAGAACATTGGACAACTTACCTTTTAGATGTCGGAAAAGTTATTATACGGATGAAGCAGATACTTATGATTTGATCTATAAAGGGTATACGGTCGTCTACAAAGTTATTGAGGATCATGTATATATTTTGACAATTTTTAGACAGAAAAATTATTGATATTAAAACCCCTTGCAGGGGAGCACTCCTGTGTGCTCCTGTGATTATATGAAGGTCTGACTCAGGCTTCCGCATCTGTTTTGCAAAGTTTCATACTACGGCAAAAAATGAATCGGTATACCATTCCCGCAGGGCGAAGGAGCCAATAGAGCCAGAAAAGGCTGTCCGGAAGGATGACCATGCGCCGTTCATTGATGCCAGGACGGAACAGAAACGCCAAAAGCGTCATGGTTTTATAGTACGGATTGTCCCTTAATCCAATGACTTTGGAAAGTTTTGTCAAACTGTCTTCGGCAGCAGGGCTGTCACTGCCAAGTTCCGATTCGACATAGGTTATAAAAGGCTCAAGTTCCAATGCCTGGCATCGAAGACGGATATCGTCAGGCAGAGGCGTATGAAAATACCTTTGTGCAAGTGCAATGCCCGAGAAAAACATTTTTTCCGCACCCATACCTTTTGCCATTTTTATGGTTTTAACCCAATCAATATCCGGTACGGCACGTATAAACCTGTCTATATCCACGATCCACACCAGCCGCTCCCATACATGTTTCGCTCCATGCAGTGCATGGTAGAGAAGATGGGCTTCCTGTGAAAGTGTCTGCACCGCCTTGCCGTTTATTATTACGGTTTCCGTATTCTCCCAGGGAGAAAACCCTTTGGTAGGCAATGCAAGTTTTCGAAAAAAGTCCCAGTGTATCTCTGTCGCAAGCCCACGGCTCCTGTCATAAAAAGGACAGTCGTTATTCATTTCAAACATCACTTTATCGCCGCTAAACGTCTCTATGGGGTAATGGGGAGTGTAGCCTTTCTCCTGCATAAGGGATGCGATATTTCTAAAATCTTTTCTGTGTATCAGAATATCGAGATCTCCATACTGCCGCAGCGTAATGTCACCATACGCCACCTGTGCCAGAGCAGGGCCTTTGAAGGCTAATGCCTCAATGCCATTCTCTTCGAAAAGTTTCATGATTCTCAGTAATTCACTTGTCATTAACATATTTTTTTGGACTATGGACATGTAAAAATGCTTCAGGTCGGAGAGTAAAGGGGTGAATGGGTTTGTTTCGTTCGTGGCAGATTCGGACTTGCCATAAACGTTTGGCACGGCCAAACCTACGGGGTTTTCCATTTTTTCCTCTTCACTAAGTCGTTTCAGGGTTTTGTAGACCAGCGGCAGTATGCCGTGCTGATGGGCCAAGCCGATCAGAGCGTTGCACCCCTCTTTCGTTTTAACGACGGGGGTATCGGCATTTAGTGCCAGATCTTTGGACGGGTCTGCCTGGCAGCAGGCGATGAGGAAACGCAGTTCAGGGGAGAGATTGGTTTTAATGTTTAACTGGGTTTGGTTCTTCGGCATGGGGTATTATAGTTCTTTTTGTGTATTTTTCATATCAATAATAATTTGCTTCTCTTCATCTATTTTCATAGTGTTTTCATAGTGTTTTCATAAATTCGTTCATTGCAATATCATATTTTTCCTGATCTCTATGTATTGTTGTATACATATGGTAATCCTTTTTAGCGGTAATATTATAGCATAAGGGTTAAGAGTATTGGGAATTTATGGATTTAATGTATAAATCAATTGACACTATAGTGTATAAATGCTATTATTGTAAACTAATTTATACATAAGAGGTATTGATGGTAAAGATTTATCTAAAAGATACAGAGATCGCAAAATTTATCCAGGATAAACATAACTATCTTATAGAGTATCAAAACATAGAGATACAAAACTCCATCGCTCTCTCTTTGCCCAACACTAAAAAGTTCTATACCTATGAGTACAGGTTTCCACCTTTTTTTGAGACTTTTTTACCTGAAGGGTATCTGTATGAGATATTTAAAAATCTGCTTACCAAGGAGTATGGATATATAGATGACTATCTCATCTTTTCAAGATTGGCACCCAATATTCAAAGCAGGATCACTTTCAAAAGTGACTTTTCTAAGCTCGACTTCGATTTTCTAAACATAGAAAATATTGTGGAGAATGATTCTGCCGACACCTTCAAAAAACTGCTTGAGATATTTCTAAATAAAAATGCCATCTCCGGGGTACAACCCAAAACCGTAGCACTTTTGAAAGAGAAAGAGACACTTCGAATAAAAGAGTATATCATCAAAACATGGGGAGAGGAGTACCCCTGTTTAGCTGAAAACGAGTACTTTTGCCTCAAAGCGTGTGAGATGGCAGGGATAGAGATACCCCATATTAAGCTGTCTAAAAACAAAAAGTTTCTCATAGTGGAAAACTTCATCTTCCAGGGGGATCAAACCCTGGGCTTTGAAGAAATACTCTCTTTACAAGATAAAAATCGAAACCGGAAGTATAATGGGAGTTATGAACAGGTAGCCAAGAGCATTTACCGGTTCGCAACACACAAAAAAGACTCTTTGAGGGCTTACTATAAAATCGTTGTAATGAACTATCTGCTTAAAAACGGAGATGCACATTTGAAGAACTTCGGATTGCTTTTCAACGATGATTTTAGCCGCATCTGGCTTAGCCCTGCCTACGATGTGGTCAATACCACAAGCTATATCTATCAAGACAAACCTGCACTTATGATGCAGGGCAAGAAAGTATGGTTTGGCAAGGAGGCTTTGGTGGCGTTTGGTATGAAACATTGCCTGCTTACACAAAAAGAGGCGGATCGTTTCTATAGCGAGTGTGAAAATGCACTAAAACAAACAATCACTGAGATAGAAAGCTACATGGCAAAAAACCGACATTTTGAGACCATCGGCAGACGAATGATAGAGAGTTTTATGATCTCTTTGAAAAACCAGACGATAAAGGAGTTGCCTCTTGAACTTACTCGAACTTGGTAGTACTGTCAAAACACTCAGAAAAGAGCGGGGGCTTACACAGGAGACCTTAGCTCAACAAGCAGACATTTCACGCGCAACGCTTTCCAAGCTCGAAAATGGACATATCGCCCAGGTCTCCATAGTCACACTCAATGACATACTCAACCATCTTGGCTATGAGCTTGATGTGAAGCCTTTAAATCCGTTTGAGTCCGATAAATAGCAGATATTCTGCCGAATCCTGCCGTGATATTTGGCAAAAAGATGGAACGCTACAGCATTTGGTTCTTGCAGGTAGGCAAATACAGATTTGGGTTTTGCCTGATACCGCTATAAACGCACAAGACTTGATATATGACAGGAGAGAGACTTACTATGCCAAAACACCGCACTCTCTACTCAAAGAGATAAGTTATATCCATGATACCAACAGGGTGCCAAAGTAAAAAAATTAAATGCTGTAAAAGCTCTGAAACGGTGTAATTTAGGGGATTGTTAAGAGTTATAGGTGGTGGGTCCTCAGGGACTCGAACCCTGGACCACTCGGTTATGAGCCGAGTGCTCTAACCAGCTGAGCTAAAGACCCGTCTTTAAGTAAGTTTACTTTTTGTCTGCATGGTTATTTTTGCGTCCGAAGTATAGCGATTGTAGTCTTTGAAGGCAATTAAATTTTGTAAAATTCCAAAAATTACCGCAAAAATAATGAAAGAGGTACCGCCATGGCTGAACATGGGCAGAGGGAGCCCTACAACCGGGGCGAGTCCGATGATCATGAAGATGTTGACACCCATGTAGACGAAGAAGAGGAAGGCCAGTCCGGCTGAAAATGTTTTGATGAGATAATCTCCGCTGTATTTTGCAGAGAGATAGAGCAAATGGAGGATGAGCAGAATGTACAGTGCAATGACGGTGACCATGCCCTTGAGGCCGAAACGTTCTCCGAGATAGGCGAAGATGAAGTCCGTTGAAGAGACAGGCAGGAATTTCAGCTGCGTCTGTGTCGACTCCTCTTTGCTTTGGCCGTTGATGCCTCCCGAACCGATGGCAATGAGTGCCTGCCTTACCTGGTAGCTCGGTTTGTTGATCATGTCGTGGATACGCTTTTTCTGGTAAGGTTTGAGACCATGTTCGTAGACAAGGGGTGCACCGGCACCGGCAAGAATGAAGATGGTGACCCAGATCTTCCAGTCGATCCCGATGATGAAGAGAATGCCGTAACCGGTAATGAGCAGTACCAGAGCCGTACCGAGGTCGGGTTCTTTGGCAATGATGACGAAAGGAATAATGATGACCAGTGAGAGTACAAAAAACCCGATAATCCCGTAGCCATTTCGCGGAGGCGGTTTTTTTGAAATGAGATAGGCAAGGAGCATAATGACGTTGACCTTGATGAACTCTGAAGGCTGGATGGTGATGCCGATGCCGGGGATCTCGATCCATCTTTGGGCGCCCAGAACGCTTTTCCCGACAAATTCGACAGCGATGAGCAGGGCGAGGTTTAGAAGGTAGAAGAGGGGGGCGAACCACCAGAGAATGCGCCTCCACGGGATGAGCGCGGCAACGACGAAAGCAATAGCGGCGATACCGTAGTAGAGCATTTGTTTTTGGAAAAGATGTTTGTTGATCTCGTAAATGAGGTAGGATGAAATATAAAAAATCGGTATAAGTTGCAGTATGAGCAGATAGGAGAAATGTTTAAAGATCCGTTTGTCGTATTCGAGCATGCGCAACCCTGCTGTTTTTTAGGGTATTATATCGAAAAGGATATAAGGATTGCTATGGCTTCTTTTTACCGTTTTAAAAATCTTTCCGAAGAGACTGGATGTCTGCATGCAGTCACGCAGAAAGACCCCATGGAACCGTATGCATTCAGTCTAGCACTCCATACGGGGGAAGCGGCTCGGGAGATCGTGGCGAACCGGAAAAAGGTCATTTCTGAACTGGGTTTGGCGAAGGAGATGCATTTTGTCGTTGCCGAGCAGACACACAGCGACCATATAGCGGTCATAGGAGACAAAGAGACAAAAGGCTGGGAAGGGATCGAAGATGCAGTGGCAGACTGTGATGCCCTGATCACGGATGTACCGGGGGTAATGCTGACGATCTTGACGGCGGACTGTGTACCCGTTCTTCTGTATGAACCTGAAAAAAAGGTGGCAGCGGCAGTCCATGCAGGCTGGAAAGGGACGTACACAGAAATTGCTGCCAAAACAGTCAGGATGATGGCGGACAGGTTCGGGTGTGATCCCCGGATGATAAGGGCAGGTATTGGCCCGGCCATAGGAAAATGCTGCTATGAAGTGGGAGAAGACGTGGCCAGACATTTTTTTGAAATACCTGAAGCCTGCCTTGATGGAAAGCAGGGGAAATACAGGCTCGACCTTCCATATATTAACAAATATCAACTTCTTGAAAGCGGTCTTTTGCCGTCCAATATCGAAATGAGCCATCTCTGTACCGCTTGTGAAACGGCGTCCTTTTTCTCTTACCGAAAAGAGCAGGGATGCAGCGGACGGTTCATGAGTATGATAGGGCTGTGCTGATCAGATACGGCAGTTTTCGATCTTTTTGAAGCCCCTGTATGCCAGCCACCAGAGCGGCCATTTATACATCTTTTCGATCAACTTTTTTGTCAGGTAGGCCGGGTAGCCTGAAAAGCGTATGAATTTTATATCGACCGCGGCATATTTTCCGCCGAGGGCAATAGCGATGCCTTCAATACGGAGATCGGCTTTTTTCAATGCCTTTGCATCGAGTGTATTGATAATGTTTTCTGCGGCCAGTGTACCGCTTCCCATGGCTGTCATTGCCGTAGGCGGAAGGATATTACCCTGTCTGTCTTTCAGTTCGGCTGCATCGCCTATGACATAGAGATTGCTGTAGGCAGGACAGCGCATAGAATCATCAACAAGGATCTGTCCTTTGCGGTTCTTGTCCGCTTCAAAATCCTTTAGGGCCGGATTGGCGGTTGTACCGCCTGCAAAGATCATGAAATCGAAAGGAATTTTCTCTCCGTTCGTCATAACAGCCTCATGGTCTTCAATGGCAGCGATCCGGCAGTGGGTATGTATCTTGACCCGGAGCGATTTAAGTCTTTTTGTCGTGATCTTGATGATCTTGGGATGCATGCCGTGCAGGACGCTTTCCCTGCTGGCGATGAGGTGGATATTGAGTGTTTCGCAGGAGAGTGTGTTGCTTCTGTAGTAGCGGTTGAAAAAATGCTGCATACTTGCTGCGATCTCGACACCGGAAAGGCCGGCACCTCCGATAACGATGTTGAAGTTCTCTTTGGCATGCCTGTCCGATTCAAGCCGTTTGTAAAGCTCATCCTGAAAAAACCGGTTCAGTTTCAAGGCGCCTCTGAGGCTTTTGGCCCCTGAAGAGTAATGGTACACCTGTGTGTCGCATTCAAAACGTTTGGTGACACATCCCATGGCGATAATAAGGGTATCGTAGCTCTCTTCCCCTTCTTCGAGGAAAATACGCTTCTGTTTCGGATCGATCTCTCTGACCGTACTGTGTCTGAAGGTGACATTGGGATAATTGGCACACAGCGAAGAGAGGTTCACAATGGTATTGGAAAAGTAGGTATCGCCGGCAATGAGCTCATACCCTTCTGTCTGCAGATAATGGCAGGGATGCCGGTCAATAAGTGTAATGAGGATATTGGGATCGCTCTGCAGTTTTCTGAGTGCAGAAATGCCGCCGTAACTTCCGCCGAGTATTACCACATGATGTTTCATGAAAAGCCTTTTTGCTTGATAGGTTATTGTAGTCTAACTGTGTGCAAAAAATGTGTATAGACGGAGAATCCCGGCTTATTTGAATGTATCGGCATCGGTATCACAGTGCAGTGTCAGTTCATAAAGCCATTGCTGCAGGGGAAGCATGTCTTCATAAATCTTGAAATTCCGGTCAATGATCGCTTCGGAATGGAAGATTTCATCGGGCGGGAAAGTGGTGTAGCCATAAAGAGCTCCCATGCGATAGAGATAACTGTGTGCCTCTTTGCTGTCGCATTCCCTTGGCATACGTTTGTACTTTGGTTCGGGAAGGGTGTAGCCTTTGGCCTTTAAGTTCTGAAGAATGCCGTGAAGCTCATTGCGCCGTTCATCGTTTTGGATGTATGCTCTGTAGGCGGCCAGCAGGGTGGGTTTGAAGTTGCGTATGCCTGTGGCTACGAAGATTTCAAAGGGATCGTAGTGCATGTAGAAACTGCTGCTCTGCATACGGTGTCCCGCCCCCTGCCAGAAGATGATACCGATGCGTGTTTTGATGGGGTCATTCAGGTGAAAACGTGCGTCACGGTAAATGCGGAAGAGGGATTTGTTGGTTTTCGGTTCGGCATGGATGGTCGGTACCAGGATCTGCAGGTGCTCTCCCATCTCTTCGACATAGGCTTTGTTTGGAGCCACAATACAGCGTTCATATTCGTCTCTGTGTGCATCAAGCCACTCTTTGGAATTATGGGTAATGATCTTGCTTAAAAACTGAAGTCCCTCTTGGGGGAAACCGTTGAAGGTCATGATATATCCACTCTGAGGTCTTCATTGGCTCCCAGTTCCATGACTTTCCAGGGCAGTCCCTGTCTGTTGAGCTCTTCCATGAAGGGGTCAGGGTCGAACTGTTCCATGTTGAAGACCCCTTTGCCCTCCCAGATGCCTTCAAGCATCAGTTTGGCACCGATCATGGCAGGTACGCCGGTCGTGTAGCTGACTGCCTGGGCGAGCACCTCTTCGTAGCATTTTTCATGGTCACTGACCTGGTAAATGTATACGGTTTTCTCTTTGCCGTCTTTGATGCCTTTGGCAAAAATGCCGATGTTGGTCTTGCCTTTGGTACGGGGTCCCAGACTTGCAGGGTCGGGAAGGAGGGTTTTGAGAAATTCAATGGGGATGATCTTCTGGCCTTTGTGTTCTACAGGTTCAATACCGAGCATGCCGACATTTTCAAGGCAGCGCATGTGCGTCAGGTAGCTTTCACCGAAGGTCATAAAGAAGCGGATACGTTTGAGCCCCTTGATGTGTTTGACCAGACTTTCCATCTCTTCGTGGTAGAGCAGATAGGAGTCTTTGGGACCGATTTCCGGATAGTCCCAGACCTGTTTGATCTCCATCGGTTCGGTTTCGATCCATTCCCCCTCTCCCTTCTCGTTTTTTTGCCAGTAGCGGCCCTTGGCAGAGACTTCACGCAGGTTGATCTCCGGGTTGAAATTGGTGGCAAAGGGGTAGCCGTGGTTCCCTGCATTGCAGTCAAGAATGTCTATGGTATGGATCTCGTCAAAATAGTGTTTCTGGGCATAGGCACAGAAGACATTGGTCACACCCGGGTCAAAGCCGCTGCCCAGCAGTGCCATGATATTGCTTTTGCGGTATTCTTCGTCTCTGGCCCACTGTTCCCTGTACTCAAAGCTGGCAGTGTCCGGATGTTCGTAGTTGGCTGTGTCAAGGTAGTCGACAAGACATTCCTCGCAGGCATCCATGATGGTCAGGTCCTGGTAGGGGAGTGCTACATTAATGACGATATTCGCTCCGGTACGGTTGATGAGCTCGATGAGTTCGGGCACCGAATCTGCATCGACTTGAGCCGTTTTGATCTCCACACCGGTTTTGGCTTTGACATTTGCCGCGATGGCATCGCACTTGCTGAGCGTCCTGCTTGCCAGCGTGATTTCTCCGAAGGTGCCGTCATTCATGGCGCATTTGAAGGCAACGACATTGCCGACACCGCCGGCACCGATGATAAGGGTTTTTTTGGACATGGGAACTCCTCAATGTAGAATGGGTTATTTTATCACAAATAGTAGTGATTTATGACATAACTGAGGAGAAAAAGCAGGGGAATAAAGAGCAGGGTGCTCAGCAGTATAAGGGACGTAACATCTTTGGGGCGGCAGTCGTAGAGCGAGGCAAGATTGATGTTGGCCACGGCAAGCGGGGTCATCATTTCCATGAAAATGACACCCTGGACAAAAAGCGGCAGGCCGGTCATAGAGAGAATGAGTGCCGTAGCAAGGGGAACAATGATGAATTTCTGGCTCATGGTCCCTATGAACAGTTTGGGATGCAGTTCTCTGATGCGGATCCCCTGGAGGAAGGTACCGAGCAGGAAGAGTTGCAGTACAATGCCTGCATAGGCGCCCATTTTAAAGAATTCTTCTATTTCGGGAGTAAACCGGATATTGTTTATATTCATTAATATTGCAATGAGGGAAGCAGGTATGATAGGAATTTTTACAATATTGAAAAGCGACTGTCTGATGCCAAAAGAGCCGCGCGAGTAGATATAGACGCCCAGCCCATACACGACGAATACATTGGCAATATTGATGAGTGTGGTAAAAATGACACTCTGCTCTCCGAAAAGTGCTATGCCGAGAGGAATACCGATGTTGCCTGTATTACCCACAAATCCGGCGATAGAGAAGATGGCCCGTTTTTTAATATCTGAAAATATCAATCTGCCTATCAGGATAGTCGGAAGCAGCAGCGCTAGGATGATCGCCAGATAGATCAGGGGAACAAAGAAATGTTCCTCATGCAGCCTGGCGGTACTGAAACCCCAGACCGTTACAAAGGGCTGAAGAAAGTAGACTGACATCAATGTCAGGGTTTTGGTATTCATGTCGTCTTTGAAGATGCGTTTGGCAAGGTAGCCGAGCAGGATGAAGACATACACAAAAATGATGGAAAACAGTGTGCTGATCATGGTTGGGATTATAGCCAATGAATTAAAAATTAACCATTAAAGATGTGCTTGGTTAATGATATTTGGATATCATTGCCTAATTTTAAATTTTGGAATATATATGGATTTTTCTTCTCTGGAGACCTGGGGTTATCTTGCGGTCGCATTTTTCTCTTTCGGCGGTTCTCTCTTCATTGTGGCAGCGGCAGGGGTTTTCTCCTATCTGGGACATATGGACCTGACCACGGCACTGATCGTGGCAATGGTCGCCAATTTTATGGGTGACAACTTTCTCTTCTACCTTGGGAAATACCATAAAAAAGATATCCGTCCCTACTATGCCAAACACAAGCGCAAAATAGCACTTGCCACGCTCATTATGCGCAAATACGGCGTATGGGCGATTTTCATTCAGAAGTTCCTGTATGGCGTGAAAACACTGGTACCCATTTCCATGGCCCTGTCAAAATATGACTTTAAAAAGTTTATATTCTTTAATATATTTGCAACGATCATTTTTATACTCACTATCGGGCTCAGTGCCTATTATGCCAGTGCAAAGATCATTTTGCTGTTCACTTTTGTGCAGCACCATGCCTGGATCGCCCCTTTGGCAGCGGTAAGTGTCATAGGGCTTATCTGGTACGGGATGCACGCTATGACCAGGAAAAAAGATACAAAATAAGATCAGGGATTAACGGCTCAGCCAGTAGAGAAGACTGGGAATATTTTCAATACCGAAATAAAGATAGTCATTGGTATAAAGATCGCCTCCCCGGTGGACATAGGTGAGACGGAAGATATCGAGCAGATCGACGTACGTGTTGTAGCCGTAGGCACTTTCTTTTTTGTAGAATTTCCCCTTTGTATCTCCGAACAGACTGGCACCGGCACCGAATTTGAGGACATTACTGTATTCGCTGTAGGCGCCAAGATCAAAACGTACAAAATCGGGGGTATGGCTTCCCAGAACATAGGACGCTTTGCCTTCAAAACCGCTGATCAGCGGTTTGTTCAAATGGTAAAGTGCCGTATAGCCCATGCTCATACCGCCGTTCTTCATGTCGGTAGAGATTCCTCCTGGCAGCAGTCTCAGAGCGGTTCTTAACGTGCCGTTCTGTCCATCGTCAGGGGCATTCAGCGGCAAAAATTCAAAGCCTTCTTTGTCTTTGATGAAAGTGCTTCCCGCCCAGGCACTGACACTGGCGAGTGTGGCAAAAGAACGGTAGTCAGGGTAGACTTTCGCCCTGTCGTTCTCCAGGGTCGTGATACGGTTGACCACAAAGCGGAGCGGTTTCTTGTACCAGTTGTCAATATCTTTTTTGGCATAACGCAGAAACGATCTTTTCGGGGTAGGAAGATAGTGCATATCGAGTTTGGAAAGAAACGTTTTAAACGCTTCAAACCCATAGCGTTTTCTGTCGATACATTGCAGGTTGAAGGCATTGTAGATCGCAGTGTAGCGATTGTCTGTTTTGGGCCGGATATGGTGAAACTCAGTGTCCATAAAGAGTTTGAATGCCTCTTTTGCATCTGGGTTTTTGTCGATGCCGATCTTTTTTTGAAGTATCTGCATCAATGCTTCCTGCGAATAGCCGCTGAAATGTTTTTCTGTTCTGAGCTTTTTGGCAAGATGGTACACGGCATCATAAACGCCTACCTGATAATCGTATTGTCTGAAATTTTTGTCGAGAAAGGCAGCAAAGTGTTCAAGATAGTTACCGGTCAGAGGATGATAGCGTGAAGAGAGTATGAGTGAATTGTCCGTATGGCCTCTGAAATATTTGTTGATCGCCTCATAGAGTTTCATGGACTGAAAGATTTCCAGAGTGTTGAGCAGGGGTAGCGTATTGCTGCTGAAAAAACCTATGGGAGCCTGTTCCGTCTCCTCTTCTTTTTGTTTGGGTTCTTTGCGCATATTGGAAGGGTCCATAAAGAGAAAGAAGTGAGACCGTCGGTCCAGTTCGATGGCGAGTTGAAGCGGAACATTGTCATAAGCACCGCCGTCTATGAAATAATTTTTATACGGTTTTCCTTTGTACACATAGTCAAGTTTGACCTGCTGGAAGACACCGGGAAAAGCGGATGAGGCAAAAAGCACATTGATTATTTTGGAAGCATTATGTTCGATGCCGGGAATGGAAAGGTAAAAATCTGTACTGGGAGGCATCTTTCTGTTGCTGATACGCATATGCCCCTGATACTCCTCCATCGTGAAAGGAATGGAAAAATGCTGGTTTTTGATCTGTATTCCGGCAATGTCTTCCACAATGGGGGTTGCTTTGGTGACAGAGACGCCAAGAGCGACTTCACACCCTTTTTTGTAAATATCTTTTTGAAGATGCGCTATGATCTTTTGCGCTTTTTTACGCAAAACCCTGCGGCTGAAGAGTGAACTTTGGTTATGGGGGTCTTCACCCTTAATCATAAGATCTTCAATACCGAGATCGACCCAGGTATCGTAAAAAAGGTTGTCTTCCACACTGTTCTTTAACGGCACATCTTCTTTTTGACACCAGTAGAGTGTCGTGAGCAGAGCATTGATGCTGCCGGCAGAAGCACCGGCGACCGCACGCAGCTCCGGCTTAATGTAAACGGCATGCTGACGCAGGTTCTTCATCATTTTTATCATAGCCCAGTTGTAGCCGGACTCATAGGCTCCAAGACTCACACCGCCCGAGATCACCATGGAAAAATCGATTGTTCTGGGGCTTGCCCGGAGCGGGAATGCAGCAAAAGTGAAAAGAAAAAAAAGTGTATAGAAAAACTTCATGGAAAAAGCCCTTTGCCGCTGAAAAAGCGAGGATGACAGCGAAGCTGCCTCCCCTGAAGTCAAAAAGACCTATCGCTTGCTTTTGACGTATTTGTCGATCCGCCGGATACCTTCTCTGATGGTTGAAATATCGGTTGCAAAGGAAAATCTGAAATATCCTTCCGACCCGAACCCTAAGCCGGGAACTACGGCTACACCCACTTCCTGAAGCAGTTCTTTGCAGAAAGTGATAGAATCATTGCTGATATCTTTGATGTTGACAAAAAGATAAAAAGCACCTTCGGGCCTGAGAACACTCAGTCCCTCGATTTCATTCATGAGCTCTGCCGCCTCTTTGGCTCTGGCTTCAAATGCCTGTCTCATCATCTCTATCTCATCGTCGACTTCTCCGTCAAGCGCAGGAATAGCCGCCTTTTGGGTAATGGAATTGATATTGGACGTACTCTGGCTCTGCAGTTTGTTCATCACTGAGATCAATTCTTTGTTCGGTGAAGCCAGGTAGCCGAAACGCCATCCTGTCATCGCAACAGATTTGCTCAGTCCGTTAATGGTAACTGTTCTGCGGAACATATCTTCGGAGATGCTTGCCGTAGCAGTGAATTCGGCACCGTAAACGAGCTTTTCATACATTTCGTCACTTGCAATGATGATCTCTGTTCCTTTGAGGACCTCTCCTATGGATTCAAGCTCTGCCCTGGTATAGACGGAACCTGTCGGGTTGGAGGGGGTAGTGAGTATAAGCATTTTGGTTTTGGGTGTGATGGCTGCCTTCAACTGCTTGGCTGTGATCTTGAAATTGTTCATTTCGTCAGTCTCGATGATGACAGGCGTGCCCTGGGAGTATTTGACCTGTTCAGGATAAGTGACCCAGTAGGGAGCAGGAATGATCACTTCATCGCCTTCGTTGATGAGTGCCTGGCAGAGATTGAAGAGGGAGTGTTTCGCCCCGTTGCTGACAATAATGTCCGAAGGCTCGTACACAAGCCCGTTGTCTCTTTTGAGTTTGCCGGCTATCGCTTCAAGGAGTTCGGGAATACCGGGTACGGCGGTATACTGGGTAAATCCTTCGTTGATCGCTTTGATCGCTTCGTCTTTGATGCGTCTGGGGGTACCGAAGTCCGGCTCTCCCGCAGAAAAACTGAGAATGTCTTTTCCTTGTGCCTTGAGGTCCCTGGCCAAGGAGGAAATAGCAATGGTGAGTGATGATGAAAGTGTCTGTATACGGTCTGATAACATAAAAAACCCTCTGAATAAAATTTAATTATTATATCCAAAAGTGGTTTAGAAAGTGTTATCTGCTACTCCATACTGTGAATGAAGTTGTCATAGAGCTCTTCAAGCTGGTGATCTCTCTCTTTGATGTTTTTCTGTTTTGTCTTCGGCAGGGCATCTTCGAGTACTTCGATACGCTTGAGCAGATATTCGAAAATCTCTTTGTTGACATCGGGGATCTTGTTGTGGCTCAGCGGTGTTTTGTCATACCCTCTTTTCAGGACACGGGCAGGAATACCGATGGCTGTCGAGTCGGCAGGGACATCTTTGACGACAACAGAGTTGGCTCCGACTTTGGAGTTGGCTCCGATGGTGATGTTCCCCAGGATTTTGGACCCTGCCCCGATGACGACATTGTTTTCAAGCGTCGGGTGGCGTTTTCCTTTGCTGGTACTGACACCGCCGAGTGTCACCTGCTGGTAAATGATGACATCGTTGCCTATGATCGTTGTTTCACCGATGACCACACCGACCCCATGGTCAATGAAAACCCTTCTGCCCAGCACCGCAGCGGGATGAATGTCTATGGTGGTCAGAAAAAGTCCGATCGCAGAAATAAAACGCGGAAGAAAGCGCAGACCTGTCTGGTAGAGGGCATGTGCGAAACGGTAAAAAAAGAGTGCCCAGAGACCCGGGTAGTTGAAAAAGAGTTCAAAGGTTGAATGCAGGGCAGGGTCGTTCCTCTTGACATTGAGAAAGTCCTCTTTGATAAGACTGAATAGGTTCACATTATATCCTTAATTGTTTTCACTTATGGCCTGAATGGTCTTAAGATAACTGTTTTCACTTAAATAAAGATAAAGTTTTCCCAAAAGTTCCTCTTTTTCCTCTTTGGAAATGAAGAGAGATTCCTCTATCTGCTGTTTGAGTGTCTTGTCGATGAGCGCAGTATCATAGTCGAGATCATCCAGAACATCCATGAGGTTTTGTGCTTCGATCAGGCTGCCGATGCTGTATGTGCCGTCCTCTTTAAATCGGATGACACATTCGGTGGGATGTGTGAAAAGGTTGTGCTGCATACCCAGCACTTCCTGGTAGGCACCGGTAAGAAAGAAAGCAAGAAAATACTCTTCTTTGCCCACATCAATGTCATGAAGGTAGAGAGGCAGGTCACGGCTGAAAGCCATTTCTCCGTCACTGTCGCAGGTAATGTCCCAAATACTGGCCGGATTGCTTGGTTTTTCATCGAGTCTGTCCAGGGGCATGACCGGAAACTGCTGTGCCAGTCCCCAAAAGTCGGGCAGGGACTGAAAGAGGGAAAAATTGACGAGATAACGCTCCTGAATACGGTCCTGAAGGCGTTTGAGTTCGTCCGAACCTTCATTCTTCAGCAGGGAGATCGCTTTTTTGACGATCAGATTGACCAGAATTTCAGTATTGGAACGGTCTTCAAGGTCAATATAACCCAGATCGAAGAGTGTCAGCAGCGACTCCATGTGGTCAAGGGCATCATGCAGATACTCCCGTGCATTTTTCCGGCTGATGGTATGGAGAAGGTCATAAAGTTCCTGGATAAGCGGCGGATTCTCTGCTTTGAGGCGCAGCGCTTTTTGGTGGTACTCCTGCGAAAAAAGTTCCAGTACGGGAGCGATTAGTACAGAATGGGATGCCGCGATATATCGGCCGGATTCGGTAAAAATATCCGGTTCTGCAACACCTTTGCTCCTGGAGATCTCCTGCATCAGGTACACCACGTCATTGGCAAATTCCCTGAGAGAATAATTTCGTTCCATACTGCTGTCGTGCTGGGAATATTCTACTGCCAGTCCGCCGCCTATATTGATGGCACCAAGGCTGTCCGCACCCCGTTTCTTCAGTTCGGCATAAATATTGCCTGCTTCCCTGAGCGCTTTTTTCAGAGGGGCAATGTCGCCCATCTGAGAACCGATATGGAAGTGGATCATCCAGAGACGGTCAAGCAGTGCATTCTGTGTGAGCATTTCATAGGCTTCAAGCAGTTCAGTGGACGTCAGTCCGAATTTGGAACTGTAGCCGCCGCTTTTTGCCCAGGTACCCGTACCGGCACTGTGAAGACGTACGCGCATGCCTATCTTGGGTGCAACGGAGCGTTCCTGGTCAGAATTGAATTCTCTGTCCACCTGAATGATCGTTTCGAGTTCGCCGAGGCCTTCGATGGTCACGGTAATATTGTGTCCTGTTTTTGCCGCAATGAAACAGAGGGATATCATCTCTTTGTCCTTGAAGCCGTTGACCGTAATAGGAGCACCGGGAGGGGTTTTGCTTATGGCGAGGATAAGCTCGGCCTTGCTTCCTGCTTCGAGACCGTAATGATAGTCCCGGGAAACATCGATAAGAGCGTGGATAAAGTTGGGGAACTGGTTGACTTTAAGCGGAAAAACGGCATGAAAATTTCCCCGGTAACCAAATGCTTTTTTGGCTTGTGTGAACGTGTCAAAGAGGGTATGGATCTGTTTGCTGATGAGGTGGGGAAAACGCAGCAGCAGAGGGCCTTTGTAGCCTCTCTCCCGGATCTCCTGTGTGATTTGAAGCAGAGAAGGCCGGCTGCCGTAGTTGACATTGACCGTATCGTTGTTGATGAAAAAATTATCATCTGCCCAGATATCCAAACCAAACTGTTTCATGACATACCTCTGTATTGAACCCGGCTGATGCAATAGAGAGTATAGCTCTTCCGCAAAGTATCATCCCGGCTGAATTGGAAAATTACACGGATTATAGCAAAACTTAATCTAATCTTACCTATAATAGAGGGATGAAGAGGGAGTTTTTGTCTATCAAAGAAGACCAGCAGCAGGTGACGCTCGTTTCGTCAGGAGAGTGGACACTCTCTACCGTACAAAAGATCGAACCAGTGCTGCGCCGTGTTCCTCTGGATCGCAGGATCGTCTGGGATCTTTCCGGTGTGGACGAATTTGACAGTGCAGGCGTTTTGCTTTTTATCGAATATTTTGAACATTTTCAAAAGAAAACGAAAGTGGAACCCAAAGGCTACACGCAAAGCCAGAAAGAAATGTATGACCTGCTGATGGGACATACCGTCGCTTCTGTGCCGCCGCGAAAGTCAAGTTTTGTCAGGGACATAGGGAAGAGTGCGGTAGAAGGGTTGAAAGACATCAAAGATTTTGTCGCCTTTCTGGGGCAGCTCTTTTCGGCTGTTTTTCATGCCCTTATCCATCCTGGCACCATGCGTTTAAAAGAGATGACCTACCACATACACCACTCGGGATTCAATGCACTCCTGATCATTGGTCTGACCTCTTTTCTCGTGGGAATGGTCATCGCCTACCAGGGAGCGGTCGAACTGGCAAAATTCGGTGCCGATATCTATATTGTCGATACAGTGGGTATTTCCATTGTGCGGGAACTCGGCCCGATGATCACGGCTATTGTCATTGCCGGGCGGAGCGGTTCAGCCTATACGGCCGAGATCGGGGCCATGAAGATCACGGAAGAAATTTCAGCCATGCGCACGATGGGCTTTGATCCTTACAGTTTTCTGGTGCTGCCGCGGGTGTTTGCCCTGATCATCTCTCTGCCGCTGCTGATCTTTTTTTCTGATATTATGGGTATTTTCGGCGGGATGGTTGCGTCAGATATGCAGCTGAATATTACTTTTTCCCAGTTTGTGGACAGACTGCATGAAGTTGTGGAGGTCAAACATTACATTCTGGGCATGATCAAAGGGCCTGTTTTTGCTTTTGTGATCGCGGCGGTGGGCTGTTTCAGGGGCTTTCAGGTGTCGGACAATACAGAGAGTCTCGGACTGCATACCACGGCGAGTGTCGTCAACTCCATTTTTTTGGTCATTGCGTTTGATGCACTCTTCTCTGTGATCTATACGGAGCTTAACCTGTGATGCCTGACAAAGTCG
The DNA here is from genome assembly GCF_015493435.1 of Sulfurovum sp. Lineage (GTDB taxonomy): Bacteria > Campylobacterota > Campylobacteria > Campylobacterales > Sulfurovaceae > Sulfurovum. The sequence continues at coordinate 23,428 of NZ_WGDD01000001.1, read as the reverse complement.
TTATAGAAGCCAAAGATATTGTGACCCGTTTCGGTGAGCGTACGGTTCATGACGGTGTTTCCCTGACGATCAGAGAGAATGAGATCTATGGCATTCTCGGAGAGAGCGGGGCGGGGAAATCGGTTTTGATGAAAGAGATGATCATGCTTCAGGAACCCAACAGCGGTGACATTGTCGTGCTGGGCAAAGATCTCGGCCGCATTACTTTTCAAGAGGCACAGCAGCTGAGACAAGAGTGGGGAGTGCTTTTTCAGTTCGGTGCACTTTTCTCCTCCATGACCATTGCGGAAAATATTGAAGTGCAGCTCAAAGAATATACCGATATCAGTCAGGAAATGCGTGACCAGCTGGTACGTTCCAAGATCGGTATGGTGGGACTGGATGCCCATGTGGGCAGCCTCTACCCTTCCGAACTGAGCGGCGGAATGATTAAAAGAGCGGCACTGGCTCGGGCCCTTGCCATGGAGCCCAAGCTGCTTTTTCTCGACGAACCGACTTCCGGCCTGGACCCGGTGGGTGCACGCAATTTTGATGCACTTATTGTAGAGCTTCGCGATATGCTCGGCATTACGGTTGTTATGATCACACATGATCTGGACAGTATTTTCAACATCGTGGACAGGATGGCTGTTCTGGCAGACAAACGTGTGGTAGCAGAGGGTTCTTTGAAAAATGTGTTACAATCACAACATCCTTTTGTCGAAGCGTTTTTTAAAAATGACTACACGAAAGAGAAGTATGTGGACAAGTTGAGTAAGGTAGAAAATGTATAGTAAAGTCAATTATACGATCGTCGGTATTTTTGTATTGCTTTTTGGGGTAGGGCTTGTGGCTTTTACCTTATGGCTTGCCAAATACGGCATGCAGGACCAGTACAAAATGTATAAACTGTCTATGACCGAATCTGTATCCGGACTGTCGAAAGATTCAACGGTCAGACTGCATGGTGTGAATGTCGGGCGGGTCAGTGACATACACATCGATCCCAAAAATATAGAACGTATCGATGTTTTTCTGAAAATACGCAGTGATGTACCCATTAAAAAAGACATGGTCGCGCATACGGAAATGCTCGGTATCACCGGACTGCTTGCCATAGAGATTTCAGGCGGGACGAATGCATCGCCTCTTCTGACGGCAAAAAAAGGTCAAATCCCGGTTATTCCAACAGCCCCCTCGTGGTTTAACAAAACAAAAAAAGGGGTGGGTACAATAGCGGAGAACCTGGAGAATATTATGCAAAAAGCGGAAAAACTGATGAGTGAAAAGAATATCAGGGCTTTCAGCCGCATTCTTGACCATACCGATGCGTTCACCGCTAAAGCAGTCCATACACTGGATGACTTCAACCGTACTATCGATGTCTATAAAAAAGCAGTGGTGAAACTCAACCAGGATGTGCATACGGTCAGTTCTGATTTTACACGCATTACAGACAATACCGTTCCCGTACTCAAATCATTGCAGAAAGCCACCGTCAATTTCAACCGTTTGACCCTGAAGGCGGAAAAGAGTCTCAACCGCGGTGACTACAATATCAAAGAAACGTTTCAGCCGATGCTGGTTGATATCGGTATTTTAACAGAACAGCTGACCGATCTGACAAGAGAACTGCAGAACAATCCGAGCAGCCTGCTGTTCAATTCGAGAAAAAGAAGAAGGGGGCCGGGAGAATGAGATATATTATGCTTGTGTTGAGTTTTTTTCTGCTGAGCGGATGCAGCTTTAAAGAAGCACCGGTGATGAAGGTATACAGTTTGCTGATTCCTCATGTATCACCTGTTTCGGGGGGAGAGTACAGAAACAAAATACTGAAAGTCTCCTATCCTGTCGGACTGGGGGAAAAGTTGACGGACGGGATGCTTTATTCCTATTCACTGTCTGACAGTGGCGAATACCTGAATTCACGCTGGTCTAACAACATAGGCAGACTGCTGCAGGGCAGTATGATACAGATACTTTCGCAAAGCAGGCTTTTTAAAGTGGTGGTACCGTACACTTCAAATATAGAAGAGAACCTTCGGCTTGAGAGTACCATTTTTGATTTTTCGCATCATGTAAGAGGCAAGGCTTCCTATGCGGTAGTTTCCATACAGTTCACGCTGACAAATGCAGAGACAGGGAAACTCCTGAAGGTAAAAAGATTCAGTTACAGAGAAAATACTCCCACAATCGATGCAAAAGGCTATGCAGAAGCGACGAACCGGATCATGGTCAAGCTGAGCCGCGATCTTGTCCGGTGGCTCAAGTAAGATTAAATTAAACGGATTATAATGCTGCTTTATTATTTTTTAAAAGGATGAGGAATGAAAAAACAATTACTCGCCGCTGCACTTGCGGCACAACTGATGACACAACTGTATGCCGGCGGAGATATTGAAAAAGCGGAGCCGGCGGAGGTAGAAGGATCAAACTTTTACATCGTGGCAAAAGGACTGTTGATCCGGGGTGACGAAATAACGGAAGAAGAGGAGACCCGCAACGGAGATACCGGATACGGTTTTGGTGTTGACTTTGGCTACCGTATTGGAAAGGGGTTTGCCCTGGAGTATGATTTCTCCTACTCAAAGAATACGATGACTGCGAAAAAAGAAGGTTTTGAGCCTGAAGCATTCGATGTGCAATATTATACTTCGGCCATAGATTTTGTGTATGTTTATGAAGCCACCGAAACAGTCGGTCTTTTTGCCAAAATAGGTTATGAGTATGAATGGGAGAATATTGATGAGCTTGATGAGAAAAATACCGATCATGGAGCAGTCGTCGGTGCCGGTATGGAGATAGCGATAAACGAAGACTATAAACTGATCACGGAATATGAACACTCTACGATCAAAGGACCGCGCGGCGATTCTATTTATGCCGGTATGATGTTCAATTTCTAAATATGCCCGATATGGGACCGGAAATGCTCCTGCCGGGCCCGCACTCCGGTAACTGTCACGCTGTTTAGCCGGTACAGTACTGCCTAGACAGTATAGGCGACAGTTTTTTCTTCTTTGCTTTCCATATCTTTTATCCACACTGTATTGTTTGCAAGCTCGTCTTCCCCGATGAGAACAGCATAGCGCGCATGGGCTTTGTCTACCCCTTTCATATGGCTCTTGAAACCTTTTGAACTGTACTCAACAGTCACTTTGTCCGAGGTTCGTTTTCGGTTGGCAAGCATAATGATCTTTTCAACAGCTTCGGGTACCATGGCACCCATATAGTAGCCTTCGCGTTCTCTTCCCGGCATTTGCACCAGTTCCATGATACGTTCTGCCCCTATGGCAAAACCTACAGCCGGTGTGGGTTTCCCGTCAAGGTACTCTACCAGTTTGTCGTAGCGCCCGCCGCCGGCAATGGCAGACTGCGAACCGATCTCGTTGCTGACGAATTCAAATGCGGTCTTGTTGTAGTAGTCCAGTCCCCTGACCAGGTTGGTATCGACCTCATAGGCAATGCCTGCATCATCAAGCAGGGAAGTGAGTTTTTTGAAGTCTGTATCACATGCTTCGCAGAGCTCATCTATGAGTTTTGGCGATTGTGCCAAAAGAGACTGGCATTGCTCATTTTTGCAGTCAAGCACACGGATGGGGTTGGTTTCGATCCGCCGGTTGCAGTCTGCACAGAGATCTTCACTGATATCCGTCAGGAAGCTGACAAGATTCTGCTTATAGGGAGGCATACATTCAGGACAGCCCAGGGAATTGATCTTCAATTCAAACCCGATACCGAGTGCTTTGAAGATTTGGCCGACCATGGTAATGATGGTGAAATCTTCATAAACAGAAGCTTCCCCGAAACTTTCGCATCCGAACTGGTGAAATTCTCTCAATCGTCCTTTCTGCGGTCGTTCGTAACGGAACATCGGTCCGTAGTAGTAGAATTTCTGTTTTGCCGGCTGACGGTCAAGTTTGCCCGAAACAAAAGCACGGACCACACCGGCAGTCCCTTCCGGACGCATACAGACATCGTTGCCGCCTTTGTCCTCGAACTGGTACATTTCTTTGCTTACAATGTCAGAGCTGTCTCCCACGGAACGCCTGAAAAGTGCGGTCTCTTCAAGGATGGGTGTTTCGATATAGCTGTAACCGTAGCGTTTTGCCACGGTAATGGCCGTAGTAATAATGTGTACAAAACGCTGGGAATCCTCAAACATAAGGTCTTTCATACCGCGTAACGGATTGATCATGGCAGTTTCCTTTGATGGAAGTTAAAATTGTGACGTAATTATACCTTGTCGTTATTAAGAGGCGGTCACATAAAAAAGGTAACAAAGAGGTAATGCAAAGAGAGTAAAATAGCATTAGTGTTATTGAAAGGAAGAGATAGTGTTTGGCAAAAAAAGTATATGGATTGTTTTTTTGGGCACGCTTTCGCTTCAGGCAGCGTTCCTGGATGATATGGTTGAACGGGTACAGACTTATGGCGCATCCCATATGCATCATAAGCATTACCGTCACAGACATTATCATAAAGACCACAGGGTCAGTCATGAAGTGAAGTGGCAGTTGGCATTGCAGTATCTCGGATATTATCATGGAAAGATCAACGGTGATCTTTTGACACCGGAATCCTATCAGGCGGTTGAAACCTTTCAGCATACCTACCAGGGCTTGGCTTCAGGATTTCTTGATGAGCGTTTCAAACCGTATCTTTCTGATATCTATGTACAGCTTGAGATGCAAAAAAATATATCATACGAGGGAATAAATAAGCAAAAAAACGTTAAAAAACTTCAAAGTGCATTACAGATAATGGGGTTCTATGACGGAAAGATTGACGGTTTAATGGGAGAAAAAAGTAAAAATGCGATCAAACAGTACGTTCAGAGTGAAGAGGGCAGCAACAGCAGTGATATACATTTGGATAGCAATGCAAAAGCACGTCTGTATCAAAACGCGATGACTGCTGTTGAAAAAAAACTGAATGAAATGAAACAGAAATCCTATTTCCCGGCACATTATCAGGCTGAAGAAACAGAAGACGCAATGACAATAGACCCTTGAGCTATATTTTCAGGTATCGCAGTATGGCAATATGTATATTGTCTATACTGTCCGTCGCATCGACAAAGAGATGAGGGATACCGAGTCGAAGGATGGTCTCTTTCATATGTTTCTGAACGTCAAGCAGATATGCCAGTCCCCTGAGTTCGATACCGTCAAGATCTTTTTGGGAGGTACGTTCCTGAAGTGTTTCCATATCGGTCAGGAACAGAATGATCCTGTCAGGAAAGCGGCCTTTGAGTGCAAAACGGTTTAACGCTACCAGTTCTTCAAAGTCAAAGTCGTCATTGGCAAGAGCATAGCCGATACCGGAAATAAAACCTCTGTCGGAGACGACTACTTTGTCCCGGTTGGGTTCAATGATGGCTTCATAGTGTTCGGCACGGTCAGCGAGAAAAAGCAGCAGTTCGGCCCGCTTGGAATGCAGAGAGTCGCTCAAAAGTATCTCTCGTGCTTTTTGTCCGAAAGCCGTACCGCCGGGTTCATAGGTAATGATGATGTCAGGCTCTGCCTTGGCAAGAAGGTCTATCTGTGTGCTTTTCCCGCATGTGTCGATGCCTTCAAAGAGTATGTACATTACTTCCTGTACTCCCGGATCATTCTGTACGTGGTTTCAGGCAGCAGATGGTCCACTTTTCCGTCATAGGCAAGGATGGCACGTACGACTGATGAGCTGACAAAGGCATGCTGCAGGCTTGGCATGAGGTAAATGGTCTCGAGTTCTTTCTTCAAAGAGGCATTGGCATATCCCATCTGCAGTTCATACTCGAAGTCACTGACAGCCCTGAGGCCCCTGACCACGATATTGGCATCGAGATCATCGGAGAGGTCGACCAGCAGTTTGTCAAAGCCGATCACGGTGATCTTTGGAAATTCTTTGCTTGCATCCTGTGCCATCTGAATACGCTGTTCCAACGTAAACATAGGCTTTTTCGCTTCCGAAGCTGCCACTGCCACGATGATCTCGTCGAACATACTGCAGGCTCTTTTGATAATATCGAGATGGCCGTTGGTGATCGGGTCGAAGGTTCCGGGGTATATGGCACGTCTCATGAAAAACGCCTTTGAAGATTTTTATTATGCCCTAATGCGATCATGTTGCGTTTCATTTTATTTTTCATACCTGTCACTGGATGTTATCCTTCCCATCTTTCATATAAACTGTTTTCAATGCCGAGTACATCAAACCACTTCCCGACGATAAATTCCTCCATCTCTTCGAGGGAGGAAACATCGGAATAGTATCCCATGACCGGCGGAGCGATGATGACGCCCAAAGCGGCCAGTTTCTGCATATTTTCAAGTGCAATAGCTGAAAAAGGAAGTTCACGGGGGGCAAGGAGGAGTTTTTTTTGTTCTTTGAGTGCGACAGCGGCAACACGGGTAGCCAGATTGTCGCTGATCCCGCAGGCGACTTTGGCCAGGGTATTCATACTGCAGGGAATGATGGCTGTGGCATCGACCCTGAAGGAACCGCTTGAGACGGAGGCGGCAATGTCCTCTGAAGCATGCAGTGTCACTTTTCTGTTCTCGAAAGATTCAACGGTAAAGGCATTGTCCGAAACGATCACATGCACTTCTATATCTTCAGGCAGGCAGTCGACAAATTTTTTCCCCAATGCAACACCGCTCGCACCGGTAATGGCTACAACAAGTTTCAAATCAAAAGCCTCATTATTTTTAATGTATGAAAAGATTATATCAAAAGAAAGTAAGAATTTGGGTTGAGGATAACCAAAGAGCCTAAAACAAGGAAGTTTACAATGAAGTAAGGGAGGACGGCTCTTTGGTTCTAAAAGGTGACTCTCCAAGAGATAAACAAGGAAGTTTACAATTTTGGACAAGGAGTAAAACAAAATCTCCTGAAAGAGTTTGTCACCTTTCTTAGTGACAGTATAACCCCTGGGAGTTAACGGAGGGTAATAAAGGATTAACAGTTAACCCTGCACTGTAAATGAAAAAATAATAAAAGTGGGGATAAAAGATCATGGAGCGGGCGAACGGGATCGAACCGTCGACCCTAACCTTGGCAAGGTTATGCTCTACCGCTGAGCTACGCCCGCATATATCCATATGTCGCTAAAGTGGAGCGGGAGACGGGACTCGAACCCGCGACCCTCAGCTTGGAAGGCTGACGCTCTAGCCAACTGAGCTACTCCCGCAAAAGAGTTTGTCTGAAATCAGACAGGCTGTAAATCTGGTTTTTGATAGTTTATTCGTTCACACAAAGCGACCAGTCGCTTGAGCCTTACGCTGAGTAAAACCCAGTGTTAACGCAGTAAAGATGAACTTCGTTCATTTTACGTCCTATCTAATGGTACCGCAGGGCGGATTCGAACCGCCACGCCCGAAGGCAGAAGATTTTGAGTCTACCAAGTCTACCAGTTCCATCACTGCGGCATGCACATCCTGAAATGTAAAAAGAATTTTACCCCTGCAAGGCTTAAATACTGTTTAGAACAGTTTAAAAAAGTACTTTTATGACAATTTGGCATTTTTTCATAGATGCCTAAAGTTTATACGTTATAATATCTTCATTAATTAATATGAATTACCCTGTGCGGTAATATTTAGGACAACGAGTGAAAATAGTTATTATCATTACGGCTATACTGTTTATGTATGGTGCTTTTTCTACCCTTTTTCATGAGACTGCGCTGGTCGGGAATATAGGAAAAATCGTTGGAGATACCAACCTGCATCTTTTCGGCTACTTCGCTTATGTCAATATCATCATACTTTTTTATCCGCTCTATAAACTGTATACCCGGCCCAAGGTGAGAAAAGAGATCGATTTCTATCTGGGATGGATACTCCTGTTCATAGGTGCCGTTCTGTTTGAATCGCTGGTGCTTGAAAGCAGGAATATCGGGTTTATAGGTACCCAGATCATTGGTTTCCTTGCCCCGCTGATCGGAAAAGCAGGGCTCTGGCTGCTCTGGCTGATGGTTATGGTACTTTCTCTGGTGTTCATTCTGGAAGATGATTTTTCCTGGAGATCACTTGTGCCGGAAAGAAAGGAAAAAAGCAGCAGAAAGAAAGAGCAAAGCCGTTCTGTCGGAAATGTGCTTGTCCCCGTAGGCAGCGGACTGAAAAAATTCCTGAAAGTACTTTTTACCAATCCTTTTTCCTCTCCCCGGCTGGAAGACGAAATGATGCCGATCATTGATACACCGGCCCAAAATGCAGAAGTAAAGCCCAAAAAGATACGAAAACCGAGAAAAACAGCTGCAAAGAACAAAACGCTGTCAAAACCCAAGGAGAGAGTGGTTCAGGAAATAGACGAAATGGACAGTCTTACCTCCGATGAAATATTGGAGCGTGAACATGAGGCGGAAGCTATGCCGGTACCGGCAGCAAAAGGGAGGCACCCGAAAAAAGAAGCAGCTGTGACGAGCAGCAAAACAGGTGTTGAGATCGTGGAAGAGCTTGAAGAAAATTCCAAACTGCTTGAGCAGATGGAAAAAGGAAAAGTAGCTAAGCCGGAGAATTTCAAACTGCCCAAACTGGATTTTCTGCAAAAAGCACCCAAAGTGACCAAAAAGATCAATGAAGCAGAGATTGACAGAAAAATAGAAGAGCTTTTGACCAAACTTCAGCAGTTCAAAGTGGAAGGTGATGTCGTAAGGACTTACAGCGGTCCTCTTGTCACAACTTTTGAGTTCAAACCCGCACCCAATGTCAAGGTTTCCAAGATATTGGGACTTCAGGATGATCTTGCCATGGCGCTGAGTGCCGAAACGATCCGTATACAGGCGCCCATTCCCGGACGTGATGTTGTAGGCATAGAGATACCCAATGAAAAGATCGATACGATCTACCTCCGGGAGATCCTTGAGAGTGATGTCTTTAAAGAGTCCAGTTCTCCTTTGACCGTGGCTCTGGGCAAAGATATTGTCGGCAAACCGTTCGTGACCGACATTAAAAAACTGCCGCATTTGCTGATAGCCGGAACGACAGGTTCCGGAAAATCGGTAGGGATCAACGCTATGATCCTTTCTCTACTGTACCGGAACGATCCTGAACACCTCAAACTGATGCTGATCGATCCGAAAATGCTGGAATTCTCAATGTATAATGATATTCCGCATCTTATTACTCCTGTCATCACGGAACCGGTCAAAGCGATCGCTGCCCTCGCCAATATGGTAGGGGAGATGGAGCGCCGCTATAAACTGATGGCGGAGAGCCGTACCAAGAACATTGAAAACTACAATGAAAAGGTCAAAAAAGAAGGCAGTGCCGAGCCGTTCCCCTATATCGTGATCGTTATTGACGAACTGGCTGACCTGATGATGAACGGCGGTAAAGAGGTGGAACTCTCTATCGCCAGACTGGCACAGAAATCCAGAGCCTGCGGTATCCATCTGATAGTAGCAACACAGCGGCCCAGTGTCGATGTCGTTACCGGGCTGATCAAAGCCAACCTGCCTTCACGGCTCAGCTACCGCGTGGGGCAGCGCATCGACTCCAAGGTCATCCTCGATTCCATGGGGGCGGAGAGCCTTCTGGGACGCGGTGACGGGCTTTTTACACCTCCTGGCATGACAGGCCTTGTGCGTATACATGCTCCCTGGAATACGGAGGAAGAGATCGATGAAGTTGTTGAATTTCTAAAATCACAAAGAGCACCGGAGTATGATGAGAGTTACCTTGTTGCAGGGGGTGCCGCAGCGGGGAACGGTAATGCAGAGAATGACGAGATTACGCTTGATCCGCTGTTTGAAGAGGCAAAAAATATTGTGCGTACGGACAAAAAAACGTCCATTTCCTATTTGCAGAGAAAATTGCAGATAGGATACAACCGTTCTGCCAATATCATTGAACAGCTTGAAGCCATGGGAATACTTTCTGCGCCGAATGCAAAAGGTAACAGGGATATTCTCTAAGCTGTGACCTGTTGAAGGGAAAAGTACCGGATGGTATCTTTTTTGTAACATTTCGCTACATCGTTTGCAACTGCTTTACCGATGCTTATCATTCAAATAAGATTTAACCTCATTTGGGTACCATTTATGTACAAATTTATCATTATACAGGAGACCATGATGGCCTTAATTGAAGAATACAAAGCACATACCGCTGAGCGTGCAAAGCTTGGTGTCCCGCCTTTGGCATTGACTGCTGAGCAGACAGCGGAACTTGTGGAATTGCTTAAAGCGAACCCGATCGTAGAAAAAGAATACCTGTTGGACCTCTTGAAGAACAAGGTACCCGCGGGTGTGGATGATGCAGCGTATGTAAAAGCGGCTTTCCTGAATGCGATCGTTCAGGGTGATGCAAAAAGCGATGCCATCACCAAGTTCGAAGCAGTAGAGCTTCTTGGTGCTATGCTGGGCGGTTACAATATCGGACCGCTGATCGATGCTTTGAGAAACCAGGATGTTGCCATTGCACAGGAAGCGGCAGACCAGCTGAAAAATACGATTTTGGTTTACGGAGACTTCGAAACGGTCAAAACACTGATGGAGGAAGGCAACGAATACGCAAAGCAGGTGGTAGAGTCATGGGCGAATGCCGAGTGGTTCACGAACAAGCCGGAGCTGGAAAAAGAGATCACGCTTACTGTCTATAAGATTCCCGGTGAGACGAATACCGATGACCTTTCTCCTGCTTCTGAAGCCTTTACGCGAGCGGATATTCCTCTGCATGCGAACTCTTTTCTTCAGGCGAGAATGGAAAATCCGTTGGAGACCATGGCAGAGCTGAAGAAAAAAGGACATCCTCTTGCCTATGTCGGTGATGTCGTCGGTACCGGTTCTTCAAGAAAATCCGGGATCAATTCCGTGCAGTGGCATATGGGTAGAGACATCCCCGGTGTACCGAACAAGAGAACCGGCGGTGTGGTTATCGGCGATATTATCGCTCCGATCTTTTTCAACACTGCGGAAGATTCGGGATGTCTTCCTATCCAGGCACCGGTCGCTGAGCTTGAGACAGGTGATGTGATCACTGTAAAGCCTTTTGAAGGTGTGATCGAGAAAGACGGAAAAGTGGTATCCGAGTTCACGCTCGAGCCGAACACGCTTCCTGACGAAATGAGAGCGGGCGGTCGTATTCCGTTGATCATCGGCAAAGGGTTAACTGCCAAAGCGAGAGAAGCGCTCGGTATGGATGCAGGTCATATTTTCATGACACCGACACAGCCCGAAGATGACGGAAAAGGATTTACCCTTGCACAGAAAATGGTAGGCAAAGCCTGCGGTATGGAAGGTGTAAAGCCGGGTACCTACTGCGAGCCTATTGCAACGACAGTCGGTTCCCAAGATACAACGGGGCCCATGACGAGAGACGAGATCAAAGAACTTGCGGCACTGAGCTTCGGGGCGGACTTCGTACTTCAGTCCTTCTGTCATACAGCGGCGTATCCAAAGCCTGCCGATATCAATTTGCAGCATACACTACCCAAATTCTGGACAGAGAGAAAAGGTTTCATCCTTAGACCGGGTGACGGGGTTATCCACTCATGGCTGAACCGAATGTGTCTTCCCGACACAGTCGGTACAGGCGGGGACAGCCACACAAGATTCCCTATCGGTATCTCGTTCCCCGCGGGGTCAGGGCTTGTAGCATTCGCGGCGGTAACGGGGATGATGCCTCTTACGATGCCGGAATCTGTTCTCGTACGATTCAAAGGTGAAATGCAGCCGGGTATCACACTGAGAGACATGGTAAATGCTATTCCTTACCAGGCGATCAAAGACGGTCTTCTTACCGTAGAAAAAAAAGGGAAGAAAAATATCTTTGCAGGCCGTGTTCTTGAGATCGAGGGCCTTGAAGATTTAAAGTGCGAGCAGGCATTCGAGCTTTCAGATGCATCGGCAGAGCGTTCGGCAGCGGCATGTACGGTCAAATTGAACAAAGAACCTATCATCGAGTATCTCAAGTCGAACATCGTGCTTATCGAAGAGTTGATCGCTCAGGGATATGAAGATAAAAATACACTTCAGAGACGTGCAGACAAAATGAAAGAATGGATCGCAAACCCTGAACTGCTTGAAGCGGATCCGGATGCCCAGTATGCAGCGGTCATCGAGATCGACATGAATGAGATCAAAGAACCTATTTTGGCATGTCCTAACGATCCGGATGATGTCAAGACATTGACAGAGATCCATGAGCAGGGCCTCAGAACAAAGATCGATGAAGTATTTGTCGGTTCATGTATGACGAACATCGGTCTTTTCAGAGCGCTGGGTGAAGTGCTCAGAGGGGAAGGTCCCGTGCCTACGAAACTGTGGGTATGTCCTCCGACAAAGATGGATGAACACACACTGATCGAAGAAGGGTACTACTCTGTCTTCGGTACGGCAGGTGCGAGAACAGAGATCCCCGGATGTTCACTCTGTATGGGTAACCAGGCACAGGTGGCCAAGGGTGCGTATGTTTTCTCGACCTCTACAAGAAACTTTGACAACAGACTGGGCAAAGACTCTCAGGTCTATCTCGGTTCGGCAGAGCTGGCAGCCGTTGTTGCACTCAAAGGCGAACTGCCTACAGCTGAAGAGTATATGGAGCTGGTCCCCAAGAAGATCAAACCTGAAATGACGGATGATGTCTACAGGTACCTGAATTTCAACAAAGTTTCCAAAAAAGATCTTGAAGCGATGGTTGAGTAGAAATCGCCTCTTTTTTTATACTTCTTCCCCTTGAGGGGATGGAAGTATCTCTCCTTTTATGCTATAATCAATTTAAATCAATTTTTATAGGGTCATTTTATGAAGCGTATAGTGTTTGCTCTGCTTTTTATCTGTATTACTGTGAATGCACAGGATAGAGAGCTTATTCCTGTTTCCAAAACCGAATTTGTTTCTATCGACAGGAACGGCAATGAACATGACATTGACCTGACAGGCAAAGACTTTATTCTCGTGTCGGTCAGGGAAGAGAACAGTGACGGCAGATTTTACGCTGTGGACCGCGACGGTACCGTCTGGCTGAGTGCCGGCATTTCATCGGGGGAAGAGATGGGGTATACCCCTTCGGGGAAATGGAGCATACTGAAGAAGAAAAGGTACCATACTTCATCAAAATATCCTGAACCCGACGGCAGCAACAATATGGATTACAGCCTTTTTTTCACCCGGTGGGGACATGCACTCCATGAAGGCAATATCGACTTTACGTCGCATGGCTGCATTCATGTGGACAAAAAAGATATTCCCCTTCTCTACAACTGGGCAGGAGTGGGAATGCCGGTTCTTATTACACGGCACCGCTATATGCGCTTTGCCCGGCCGGACCTCCGGCGTATTTACAGTACGAACAAAAAATATACACGTAAAAAACGACAGTGACAGTGCAATAAGATATAAAAGCATATCTGCTTTAGTTTTATCGAGTATAATGATATAATTCAATAAAAAGGAACAGAATGTCAAAATGGATTAAAGGAGCGGTCGTCGCATTAATGATCGCAGGACTTGCAGGATGCGGTGTATCGACAAAAGATATCGAAGTGGAGACGGTCAAGTCGGCAAAAGCGAATCTTAAAGGGTATAAAACCTATGAGATCATTAAAGAGAGCGGTGTCGATGACACATTGAAAAAAGACAAAACACTGAAAAATGCAAATGTAGACGCCGATATCAAAGCACTGATTAATACAGAATTGCAGAAAAAAGGCAAAATAGAAGTCAAGAAAAACCCTGACTTTTTTGTTGCTTATGTGGCAGGTGCAGATATGAATGCCATGCAGATCAAACTGGATAAGAAGGGACGTTCTATGATCGAGAATGTACCGGCTGCTGCAATGGTTCTGATGCTTGTTGATGCCGATACCGGTTCCATTATCTGGTTATCTACAGCGGAAGGCGAATTTAAAGGCCTGCCCCTTGACCAGCAGAAGAAACGTTTGGAATACGCGGTCAAGAAGATGCTCAGCGGCCTGTAATTTTCTCTCAAGCCATCTGAAGACTGCTTCAGATGGCTCTCTCTTTTCTTTCCTGAACCATCACAGCAATAACGATCTTCGGATTTGCACTTTCTACCCATCCTGGCGCTAACCCTCCTGTAATGAAAAAAGAGTAAAATTATAATGTAAATTGAAATTAAATTCTTTAGAGGTGAATGTGAATAACGAATATAGATTGACCAAGTTCGTTCAAGCTGCCGGTTGAGCTGCAAAGATGGGTCCGGAGGACCTGAAACATACCCTTTGCGGGCTCGATTGTGACAGTGAAGACTTGCTTGTAGGATTTGACAACAGTGAAGATGCTTCTGTTTTCCGTATCAATGAAGATCAGGCGATTGTGCAGACACTTGATTTTATTACACCTGTGGTGGATGATCCTTATGTATATGGAAAGATCGCTGCGGCCAATGCGCTCTCCGATGTTTTTGCCATGGGTGCAGATGTCAAAACGGCGCTGAATATTGTCGGTTTCGACAAATGCAATCTTCCGGGTGAAGCACTTGGAGAGATATTGCTCGGAGGGAATGAAAAGATCAAAGAATGCGGCGGTGTGCTGATGGGCGGACATACGATTGAATCGCCTGAAATGTATTACGGTCTTTCTGTCACAGGACTGATACATCCTGCAAGGATCGTTCAGAACAATACGGCAAAAGCGGGACATGTGCTCATCTTGACCAAACCTTTGGGAACAGGTATCCTTTCTACGGCGATCAAACGTGACCTGTTATCGGAACCGAGTATGGAAGAGGCAGCAAAGATCATGCAGTCGCTGAACTATTTTCCTTCGGTTGTGATGCGGGAGTACGATGTTTCCGCCTGTACGGATGTGACCGGTTTCGGATTGCTCGGACATGCACTGGAGTCAATGAATGATGCCATCAGTTTTGACATCGACAGCGGGCTGCTGCCCATACTGCCCGAGGTTTCGGCTATGGCTGAACTTGGTGCGGTCCCCGGCGGCAGTAAACGGAACATGAAGCATATTGAAAGCAGGGTAGCGTTCAAAAAGGGTGCCGAAGATGCCAAACTGATTCTTTCGGATGCACAAACTTCCGGCGGCCTGCTTATTTCGATGAATGCGAAAGATGCCAATGAGTATTTGAAACGCATAGAAGAGACGACCTATGGTTACGCAAGGATCATCGGTGAAGTCGTTCCCAAGGGTGAAGCGGATATTGTTGTCTTTTAGTGTGTCGGCTGTGCCGGATCATCCTGCTTTTAAACGATCTCTGCGGGCATCATAAATATGATTGGGGACAGGAGGCCGTTATCTGTCTGTTGTATGGTTTTGGCGAGAGGAGGCAGGAATCGAACCTGCCGAGGCATTTTCACAAAAACCTCCGAACGGGTTTGAAGCCCGCGGTGTCCACCAGAATCACATCTCCCCCTCAAAAGAAGTATGGCATTGTAGCATGAAAAGGTAAAAGAGATGAAAAAATCCAGACATGAACTTTTACGCAGTATACCAAAGGTCGATACGTTTTTGGGGCTTCCTGTGTTTGAGGGCTGCGCTTCCAAAGTGCTTCTGCCTCTGATACGTGAGCGTTTTGGACGTCTGCGTATTGCGATAGAAGAGGGAAAGACAACGGATGTAAATGCCGGAAAACTTGCAGAAGAGATCAGGCAGGCGTATGATACCGTGATGACCCCTTCGCTTCAAAGTGTGGTCAATGCTACCGGAGTGATCGTCCATACCAACCTGGGACGAAGTTTGATAGATCCGGAGAGTTTTGAGAAGGCCAGAGCCCTGGCCTGTTCCTACAACAACCTTGAGTACGATCTCAAGAAAGGAAAGAGAGGCGAGCGCTATTCGCACATCACAGGGCTGATGAAAATGCTGCTTGGCTGTGAAGATGTGCTGGTGGTCAACAATAATGCCGCGGCAGTCTTTCTGATACTCAATACCTTTGCCAAACGCAAAGAGGTGATCGTCAGCAGGGGAGAACTGGTGGAAATAGGGGGAAGTTTCCGCATTCCCGAAGTGATGAAGCAGTCCGGTGCGAAACTGGTAGAGGTGGGTGCGACCAATAAAACGCATCTGCGGGATTACGAAGAAGCCCTTGGAGAGCGTACCCGTCTTGTAATGAAAGTGCACAAATCCAACTACAGTATTGAAGGCTTTACGTCAGAAGTCCCCTTTGCCCAAATACGCACGCTTGCCAAAGCCCGCGGTCTGATAGACTACTATGACCTCGGCAGCGGGCATGTTGCCGAACTGCCTTATGGTTTGGGGCAAAAAGAACCCGGTTTGCACGAGATCATGAAACATGATCCGTCACTTCTGAGTTTTTCGGGAGACAAACTCTTCGGCTCCGTCCAGGCAGGTATTATTGTGGGAAAAAAAGCGTTGATCTCCAAACTGAAAAAAAACCAGCTTCTGCGTATGCTCAGGGTGGACAAAGTCACCCTGGCCATTTTGGCTGAAGATGTGCAGAAAATGCTTAGAGACGAGTATGAGAAGATACCGACACTCAGAATGCTGTTTGAGACGGAAAAAACACTTGAGCAGAGGGCAGAAAAGCTTAAAAAGCGGCTTGAAAAGAGTGTCTCCTGTGAGATTGTCAGAACACAGACAGTGGTAGGAGGCGGATCGACACCCAACAGGAAGATCCCCTCTGTGGCCGTTTCAGTTACGTCCGGCAGACTGGGTGCCAACAGGATCGAAGCACTTTTCAGAGCACAGAGGATCATCGGACGTATCGAAGCGGGCAGATTTCTGCTTGATCTGCGTACCGTCAGTGAGGATGAGTTTGACACTATCGAGAAGGGAGCGGAATGTCTCATCTCATCGTAGGGACCTGCGGGCATATTGACCACGGTAAAACGGCACTGATAAAAGCACTTAACGGGTTTGAAGGCGATACGCTCAAGGAAGAGAAAGCGCGGGGCATTACCATTGATCTGAGTTTTTCCAGTCTGGGGAATGGTGAAAAGAATATATCTTTTATCGATGTACCCGGACATGAAAAACTGGTAAAACATATGATCTCCGGGGCTTTCAGCTTCGATGCGGTACTCATCGCAGTTTCGGCTGCAGAAGGTGTGATGCCCCAAACACTGGAGCATATGGAAATACTCAAGCTGCTGGGGGTCAGAGATGCGCTGCTGATCGTGACTAAAAAAGACCTTGTTCCCGAAACGGCGCTTGCTGCTGCTTCCGCACAGATCGAAGAGCAGGTGACAAGATTCGGTTTTAACCTTTTGGGGACACTGGCTGTTTCCATTTATGACGCAGCCAGTGTTGAAGCAGTGAAAAAACGGCTTTTTGCTCTGCCTGCCAGACCCAAAGTTGAAGCAAATTTCTTTCGCCTCTATGTGGACCGTGTCTTTTCTCTCAGAGGGGTCGGAACCGTGGTAACAGGCAGTGTACTTGGGAAGCCTGTCTCGTTAAAAGACACACTTTTCATTTGTAATACAGAGACCCCCTGCCGCATCAGGAATATACAGGTGCACAATGAAGATGTCGGCAAAGCGGAGCTTTCCAGCCGTGTGGCACTGAACCTGGCCGGTGTCAATGCCAAAGAGATCAAGCGGGGCTACCTGCTCAGCCAAAAAGGCTATCTGCGCGGTTTTGGATCGATTGACATCTTTTTTGAGACACTCGGCAGAGAAGAACTGCGGCACAACCGGAACTATACACTCTATATCGGTGCGATGCGCTCAGAGGTTAGAGTGACACTCTTTGAAGGCAAAGAGCATGCAGCGTGCGGTTTTGCCACACTGAAATCCTGCAGCAGTATTTTTTCTATCTACGGGGAAAAACTGATACTCAGAGAAGGGAATAGAACGGTAGCGGGTGCGAGGGTACTGAACCCCGTTGCCGATCCGCTGCGCAGGAAGCAGAAACTGGCTCTGCTGGAAGCCTTGAAATCGGAGGATTTTCCGCAAGCCTACAGGGTGCTGCTTGAAGCACATAAACAGGGGCTGGGACTGGTTTCTTCCGCACAGCGTTTTGCCCTTTCCCATGAAGAAGCCATAGCACAGGCCACAGTACTTAAAAATGTGTTTGTCGATGAAAAGGCACTGGTGCTCTACCCTCTGGAAACGCAAGCCGAATTGGCGGAGCAGATCGGGGCTGTCTATGAAAAAAACCGTTATGCACTGCTTTCTGTTTCAAGTATCAGGCTCAGAATGCCCTGGGCCAGTGAGGGCTTGATCGCTTCTGCATTCGGGATACTTGAAAAAAAAGGTGTGCTCAAGGCGGAAGGCAATCTCTATAAAAATGCAAAGGTGACAGAAGAGACAGCTTCATTTCTTGGAGCGCGTATTCTGGAACGGTTGAGAGAAGAAGACACGGCCCCTTCTGCCCCTTTCAATATGTATGATGATCTTGATATTGACAGAAAAAGCGGTGATCGTGTCCTGAAGGCACTTTGTGTACAAAAAAGTGTTGTACGTCTGTCACACAACCTTTTTATCTGTGCCCGGAGTCTTGGAAACATTGTCCTGAAAATGCGAAGGATCATACAGGATGACGGTTACATAGAGATAGCAAATTTCAAAGCACACTATCCCCTGAGCCGGAAATACCTTGTGGCATATCTTGAATACCTTGACCATTTCTCCGATATCAGGAAAGAGGGGAACAGACGGTTTGACACATCGCTTTAGAGGTTCCCTTTAGTTGATGTAGCCGCTGCTGCTGCCCAGCGGGGCTCTTTCAAAAAGAACCACTTTGATCATTTCTCCTTTTTCAACCATGCCTACGGTATCATTGAAAACGGCCAGGGCATTACTCTCTGTGATGGGGGTGAGCATACCTGAACCATAGCGGTTGTCTCTCGTGACATGAAATACACCGTCCTCTACGGACCCCAGAACGATATTGCTTTTGCCCGGCTTCATCTTAAATGATTTACTGTTTCTGGCGTAAATATAGGGATGGGAGAAATGTCTGCTGCCCTGCATTTTAAACAGTACAGGAAGCGAAAGCATAAATGTATTGATCATTGCGGTGAGAGGATTTCCCGGCATAGCCATGACAAAAGAACTGTCCATGGTGCCCATCATTGTCGGGCGTCCGGGCTTGACATTGACACCGTGAAAGAGCGGTGTAAGGCCATTGCGCAGGAAACCTTCTTCGAGGAAGTCGGCATCACCCATAGAGATACCGCCGGTCGTGATGATGACGTCATAACGCTTTAGACTTTTAATGAGTGAAACGGTCTGTTCCAGGTGATCAGGAAGAGAACCGGCATAAGTGGGAGCAAAGCCGTATTGTTCGAGCAGTGAGGTGATGGCAAAGGCATTGGCGTTATAAATCTCATCTTTATCTGCATTCTCCCAGGGTTCTTTGATCTCATTGCCTGTAGAGAGTACGGCGATCTGAAGCTTTTTGTATGCTTTGACAGCCATGATCCCCTGTGCGGCGAGCAGGGCAATATGTGCGGGGGTGATGAAGGTACCTTTCTCAAAAAGTATATGGCCTTCTTTTTGCTCTTCCCCTTTCTGGCGGAATGCATTTCCCTGTTTGATGTCTTCGGGGATCTGTACATGGGTATCAGTCACGCCGGAGCAGTTTTCGATGGGTACGATGGTATCTGCATCGGACGGTACCTGTGCACCGGTCATGATCTTGTAGCATTCTCCTGCTTCGAGCCGGGGAAGAGGCTTGTCACCGGCAAAGATGGCTGCTCTGATCCTGAGGGTCTGACCGCGTTCCGCATATCGGAATGCAAATCCGTCCATGGCAGAATTGTTAAAGGAAGGGAGGTTCTTCTGTACAGTGATGTTTTCTGCCAAAACCCGCTGCAGCAGTTCCGTGAGAAGTACAGTCTCGGTATTCTGTGGTAAAGGAGCGTGCTGCTGTGCAAGTTTTCCGGCCTTGTCAAATGTCAATATGTCTAATTTTGTCATGCTGTATGGTTTCCTCGTAAACAATTTCAGCTTATGATACCAGACGGGAACTAAAAAAGCGTATGGAGAAGCCTATTTCTCTGGATCTCTCTAACAAAACAGACAGATCCTACAGCTTAAACCAGCTTCTCTCCAGTGCCTCACTGAAAGTAGGATGTGCCATAACCGTACGCTGTGCCAGCGGAGCATCCATCTCCCCGGCAAGTGCCATGGCTACGGGAGCGATGAGCTCTTCGGCATCGGGTGCAAGTATCTCTGCCCCCAGAATGAAGCCTTCCCCGTCGGCATAGGTGATCATCATGCCGTGTACAGCATCATGAAAAACCGAGGCGGTAAAACGGTTCAGCGGCATCACGCTCTCTTTGAAGTCAGCATTGCGTTTTTCAAGTGTGTGCCGTGTCTCGCCGACCCACGCATAGCTCATCGGAAGAGTATGCATGAATTTTACGACATGCGAAAGATTCAGCCTGTGCGGTGTTCTGCCCAGAATTTTCTGTGTGACATAAAGTGCTTCGGCACGCGCTGCATGGGCAAGCTGCAGCTTGCCGTTGCAGTCTCCGATGGCATAGTGCCCGGAAAGTGTCGTTTCAAAATCATCATCTGTCACAATGCCTTTTCCCACTTTGACAGCGTCTGTCCCGATGACACCGGTATTGGGTCTGCGTCCTGTGGCAACAAGCAATGTTTCAAAATATCTGCTGCTGCCGTCCTCAAAGGTAACATGCACTCCCCGCTGTGTCATACGGGCTTTGGTGACAGGATGGTTTCCAAGGTGTTCTATACCCAGAGTGTCCATCTGTTTCTGCATACTGTTCGCTATGAGGGTATGTACTCCTTTGAGCAGGCCCTCATGCCTCGATATAAGTGTGACCTTTGCGCCGCTGGAGACAAAGAAGCTTGCCATTTCCCGCCCAATGGCGCCATCACCGTAAATGGCGATCGTTTTGGGAAGCTGTTTCATTTCAAGTACTTCATCACTGGTAATAATGTTTTCCCTGTCGTAGGCTATCCCCTCCGGGATGAACGCAGAAGAACCGGTACCGATGACAATGCTTTTGGCTTCATACGTTTTTCCTCCCACTTCTACTTTGTGCGGTGCCGTGAGCTTCCCTTCGCCCTCAATGAGATCAATTTCTCTGCACTGGGTGCGCACCGCTTTATTGGCATTTTGGCGCAAACGGTTTTTCTTTTCGACAAGTGTTTTCATCTCGAGTGTCAGTGTGCCTTCAAAGAACGGGCTTTTGCTTTGCCTGAGCGTATTGGCATAATGCAGGAACATTTTGGAAGGGATGCACCCTTTGTGCAGGCAGGTCCCGCCAAGCAGGTCCATCTCTTTTTCGACAAGTGCCACTTTCAAACCGTTCTTCGCCGCGACAATGGCTCCCGCATAATTGAGCCCTCCGCCGATATAGAGTACGTCATACATTACTGCTCCTTGAAACTCTGGGGGTCTTTGGCAAGATTTTTCAATGCCTGCATGAAAAGTGCAGCCTGATAGCCGTTGACAATGCGGTGATCGACTGTCAGTGTCACCGAGATCTTCCCGTCCTGCTCACTTCCGATCGCAGCGATGCCGCAGTCATCACGGTTGATCATGGCATCGAACTGTGCGATACCCGTCATACCGAGGTTGGAGATACCGAAGGTTGAAGCGGAGAGATCTTCTTTGGTCAGTTTGCGTGCTTTGATCTTTGTTTTGAAGGTATTGAGTTCTTCGGCGATCTGTGCGGGCTTTTTGGTATTGACTTCTTTGAATACAGGCATATACAGCAGTTCTCCGTCGGCCATGGCAAGAGAGAGGTTGGCATTCGGCCAGAGCTGTATCGCATTGGTACCCAGTGTCATACGAAAAGAGTCATGCTGCATCATGGCTTCGGCCATCAGTTTCAGCAGCCAGACCGTCACGGTAAGCTCTTTTGTCGTATACTGGTTCAGCAATGTTGCATCAAGATAGTCAGTCATATGATAGACCGGCTTTTTTACGGATTCGCTGACCATGTTTATCATGGCTTTTTGGGCGATGCTGAGCGGTTTAGCCAAGGGGATCTCATGTGCTTCAATATAGGAGGCCACTTCGGCTTCATCATGTTTTTTTCCTGCTTCAAACAGGTCGGTAGACAAATGGTAGAGTGCCATCAGCTCCAATGCTTTGGGGGTAAAATAACGGTGGATGTAATAGCGTTTGATATCGGCAATATGTGCCGGTACGGGAAGTTTGTCCTCTTTTTGGAGCTGTTCGATATCCAGTCCGTATTTTGCTGCTTCCGCCCGCGCACGGGGTGAGGAATTTCCTCCGGTATAGGAAGAAGGCTGTGTATTGGTGATGCCCAAAAGAATATCGATCGGGTTGAGGTCTGCTGCTGCGGAGGGAGAAGAAGCGGTTGTTGCGCTTTGAGAGCTCTCTTTCGCCCCGGGGTTTTGCTTTGCTTCTTCTTTGGGCTTTGGTATCTGTCCTTTTCCGGATGTTTCCTCTTTTTGGTTCACTGGTACTTTTTTTGCCGCGGAAGCATCGGTATCGATCAGTGCTATGGGCGTTCCGACAGGTACGGTCGTCCCCTCTTTGACCAAAATCTCTTTGACGACACCGTTTTTGAACGACTGTATCTCAATGACCGCCTTGTCACTCTCGACTTCGGCAATGACATCACCGTTCTTGACGCTGTCTCCGGGTTTGATCTTCCATTCAACCAGCTCTCCTTCATCCATAGAGTCGGAGAGGCGGGGCATTACTACTTTATAGTCCATTGTTTTTTCCCCATGCTATGATCTTGTCCGTGATCTTGTCCGGCGTAGGAATAGATGCCAGTTCAAGCGTACGGTTATACGGAATCGGTACATCTTCTCCTGCAAGGCGCAGCGGCGGTGCGTCGAGGCTGTAGAACATTTCTTCCGCGGCCCAGCTTACGATCTGCGAACCGAAACCGCCTGTTTTGTGGTCTTCTTCCACCACGACAATGGCACCGGTCTTTTTCAGGGACGTTTCCAGCGTCTCGTAATCGATCGGATTGAGCGAACAGAGGTCGATCACTTCACAGCTCTTGCCAAGCTGCTTTTCTATTTCGGGAACCGCTTCCATCACATCGTCAAGCATTTTGAGATAGCTGACGATCGTCATATCCTGCCCCTCTTTGACAACACGTGCCTTGAGAGGATCGATAGCAGTTTCAAAGTCGATTTCGCCTTTTTTGTTGTAGAGCAGTTCATGCTCGATAAAAACAACAGGATCATCACTCATGATCGCAAATTTCAGTGCATGGTAGGCATAGTTGATATCATTCGCTGCGAGTACCGTCAGGCCGGGAACCGCCGTAAGCATCTGTTCATAACTCTCCGAATGCTGTGCGGCAAGCTGCCGGCTGACACCCTGGGGAAAGCGTACCACCATAGGCAGGGTAATCTTCCCTGCGCTCATATAACGGTATTTCGCCATATGGTTGATGATCTGATCGAAGGCCAGAAGACCGAAATTGGCTGTCATGATCTCCGCAACCGGACGCAGACCGCCGATAGCCATGCCTACCGCATTTCCGACAATGGAAAGTTCGGCAATAGGGGTGTCAATAAGACGTCTTTCGCCGTATTTGGCGACCAGTCCTTCCGTGACCCGGTAACTGCCGCCGTAGAGTCCTACATCTTCACCCAGTACCACAACGGTTTCATC